>JANLWE010000054.1:0-53915 GCA_031364365.1 Gammaproteobacteria bacterium
GAACTGCGCCGCCGGCAGCGTGACCCAGCCGAGGCTTCGCGTTTCGCTGCGAAGCGCCACCTGGCGCTCGAGTTCGGCGGGCAACACGAAAGCCGAGTTGTAAAGGCCGCTGTCGAGCTGGCGCGCGAGCACGTATTCGCGCTGCTCCGTCTCGAAACGATCGGGACTCATGTTGATGGAGCGCAGCGCCGCGTGATACGCGTCGGGCGAGAACTGGCCGCCGACCTGGAAGGCGGGAATCTGGCGGATCGCCGCGAGCACTTCTTCGTCGCTCGCCTCGAAGCCGAGCTTCTCCGTGCGCTGGCGGACGAGTTCGTTGCGCACCGCGACCTCGAGCACGCGTTTCTGCATCGCGGTCCGCATCTCCTCCGGCACGCCGGTCGCCCCCATGGCCGCCTGGAAACGCGACAGCTCGTCCTGGTATCTGCGCCGCACTTCCTCGATGGCGATTTCGCGCCCGTTCACCTCGATGCCGCGCGCCTTGGTGAAGGTGCCAACGCTGACGTCGATGCCCCAGAACACGAACACGACACCGAGCGCAATCAGGATCGTGATTGCGAAGATGCCCTTCAGCTTGTCGTGGATAGTTTGCAGCATATTCAACCGGTGCCGGGTCGAAGGAGTTGAAGGGGACGTTCACCTTCAAGATCTAGAGGGAGATCCTCTTGAAGGTGAACGTCCCCTTCAACCAAAAAAACGGGGTGCTAGGTTAGCATGATCGCGTTTCGCCCCGCAGCCAGGGGCCGGTGATGCCGAACCGACGCGCCCTGCAACGAAAAAGGGTCGTCATTTCTGACGACCCTTTACGAGAAAGATTGGCGGAGCGGACGGGACTCGAACCCGCGACCCCCGGCGTGACAGGCCGGTATTCTAACCAACTGAACTACCGCTCCAGGTCACTGGTGGGTGCTGCAGGGATCGAACCTGCGACATTCGCCTTGTAAGGGCGACGCTCTACCAGCTGAGCTAAGCACCCCGGTGGACCGAAATCCGGCCCCCTGGGAGGCGCGGAACTATACGGCATCGACCCCACGGTGCCAAGCCGCGGAAGCCGCGCTTAATGCGGCTGCGACGGCTTGATCGTGCGGCGCGTGGCGCGGCGTTCCATTTCCTTCGGCGGTTCGGCCGGAGCCGGCGCGGCCGCGGTTTTCACTGTTGCCTGCGGGCTCCGTTCGAGCGCGATCTCGAGCACCTCGTCAATCCACTTGACCGGGCGGATATCGAGCTTTTCCTTGATGTTCTCAGGAATCTCGACGAGATCCTTTTCGTTCTCGCTCGGGATCAGGACCGTCTCGATGCCGCCGCGCTGCGCGGCGAGCAGTTTCTCTTTCAGCCCGCCGATCGGCAGCACCTCGCCGCGGAGCGTGATCTCGCCAGTCATCGCGACGCTCGCGCGCACCGGAATCTTCGTCAGCGCAGAGACAAGCGCGGTGCACATGCCGGTGCCGGCGCTCGGACCGTCCTTCGGCGTCGCGCCCTCCGGGACGTGCACGTGCACGTCAATCTTCTGGTGATAGTCCACCTCGAGACCGATCGAGTCCGCGCGGCTTCGCACGACAGTCATCGCGGCCTGGATGGATTCCTGCATCACTTCGCCGAGCTGGCCGGTGTAGAGAAGCTTGCCTTTGCCGGGCACGACCGCCGCCTCGATCGTCAGGAGTTCGCCGCCGACCTCGGTCCAGGCGAGGCCCGTAACGAGCCCGACGCGATTTGCCTCCTCCGCGCGGCCATAGCGGAAGCGCCGAACGCCGAGGTACTTGTCGATGTTGTCCGCGGTCACCGCGATCTTTTTGGTCTCAGGCTCGAGCAGGAGCTGCTTGACCGCCTTGCGGCAGATCTTCGCGGTCTCGCGCTCGAGATTGCGGACGCCGGACTCGCGCGTGTAGTGGCGGATGATGTCGAGGATCGCGGGATCGTCGACGGTCAACTCACCTTCCTTCAGGCCGTTCTGGCGAACCTGCTTCGGCAACAGGAAGCGCCGGCCGATATTCTGCTTCTCGTCCTCGGTGTATCCGGGCAGCCGGATCACTTCCATGCGGTCGAGGAGCGGCGCCGGGATATTGAGCGTATTCGCAGTGCAGACAAACATGACCTCGGACAGGTCGAAATCGACCTCGAGGTAGTGGTCGGAGAACGAGGCGTTCTGCTCGGGGTCAAGCACTTCGAGCAGCGCCGACGACGGGTCGCCGCGGAAGTCCATCGACATCTTGTCGACTTCGTCGAACAGGAAGAGCGGATTACGCACGCCTGTGCGCGCCATGTTCTGCAGCACCTTGCCCGGCAACGAGCCGATGTAGGTGCGGCGATGGCCACGGATTTCAGCCTCGTCTCGCACGCCGCCGAGCGACATGCGCACAAACTTGCGGTTGGTCGCGCGCGCGATTGACTTGCCGAGCGAAGTCTTGCCGACGCCCGGGGGGCCGACCAGGCACAGGATCGGGCCTTTCAGCCGCTTGACCCGCTGCGTGACCGCCAGGTACTCGACGATGCGTTCCTTGACCTTATCGAGGCCGAAATGGTCTTCGTCGAGGACTTTCTGCGCGGCCGCGATGTCGTGGTGTACTTTCGTGCGCTTCTTCCACGGTACTTTGACCAGCCAGTCCACGTAATTGCGGACCACGGTCGCCTCGGCCGACATCGGCGACATGAGCTTCAGCTTGCTCATCTCTGCCGTCGCCTTCTCGCGCGCCTCTTTCGGCATGCCCGCCTTCGCGATGCGTTTTTCGAGATCGCCGAGCTCATTCGGGGCATCTTCCAGGTCGCCCAGCTCTTTCTGGATCGCCTTCATCTGCTCGTTCAGGTAGTACTCGCGCTGGCTTTTCTCCATCTGCGACTTCACGCGGCCGCGGATCTTCTTCTCGATCTGCAGCACTTCCATCTCGCCTTCGATCATCGACATGACCTGTTCGAGACGGGCGCGCACGTCCTGCGATTCCAGCACCTTCTGCTTTTCCGAAAGCTTGAGCGCCATGTGGGCAGCGACCGTGTCGGCAAGCCGGCCTGGCTGCTCGATGCCGGCGAGTGACGTCAGGATCTCGGGCGGCACCTTCTTGTTGAGCTTCACGTACTGCTCGAAGTGCGACACGACCGAGCGTGTCAGCACGTCGATCTCGCGCTCCTCGTACACTTCGATGTCCGGGAGCAGCGTCATGTCGGCGATGTAGTAGCCGTCGACATCCATGTTCTCGACCATGGCACGCGCGACGCCCTCAACCAGCACCTTGACGGTGCCGTCCGGGAGCTTCAGCAGCTGGAGGATGGTCGCGACCGTGCCGACGGTGTAGAGGTCACGGGCTTTCGGGTCGTCGACGTCGGCCGCTTTCTGGGCAACGAGCAGGATCTGCTTGTCGCGCCGCATAGCCTCGTCAAGGGCGAGAATCGACTTGTCGCGGCCGACGAAAAGCGGAATCACCATGTGCGGATAGACCACCACGTCGCGGAGCGGCAGGACCGGCACGCGGGAGGACTGCGGGGCACTCGGGGACTTGCTTTTCTCTTCAGGCATTGTTGCGACCTCGGGCGCAGAAGCGCCGCACTGACGTCAGGAAGGATACGTCATGGGGGCTGAGCTCGTGAGTAACAAGTCGCAGAAACAGGGCCTGAAGGGGACGTTTACCTTCAGTTGAGAAGACCGTCACCGCTGCGCGAGGAGCTCGCTGAAGGTGAACGTCCCCTTCAGCCGTCCGACCCCGCGGCGCGGCGGATTTCCGGGGCGGCGGCAACCTGGGATTCGTCGCTGCGGTAGACGAGATAAGGCTTGCTGTCGCCGAGGATCACCGTTTCGTCGACCACGACCTTGGCCACGTTCTTGAGCGAAGGCAGGTCGTACATGATGTCGAGCAGGACGTTTTCGAGGATGGTGCGCAGCCCCCGCGCCCCGGTCTTCCGGCCCATGGCCTTGCGCGCGACCGCCCGCAGTCCATCGTCCTTCAATTCGAGATCGACGCTCTCCATCTCGAAAAGCCGTGCGTACTGCTTGGAAAGCGCGTTCCGCGGCTGGGTCAGGATCGTGACCAGGGCTTCCTCGTCGAGCTCCTCGAGCGTCGCCACGACCGGGAGCCGGCCGACAAACTCCGGGATCAGGCCGAACTTGATCAGGTCCTCGGGCTCGACGTCTTTGAACAGGTCCGCGCCCTGCGGCCGCTCGGAGGGGGCCCGCACCTCGGCCACGAAGCCGATGCCGCCGCGGGAACTCCGCTTCTCGATGATCTTCTCGAGGCCGGCAAACGCGCCACCACAGATGAAAAGAATGTTGGCCGTGTCCACCTGCAGGAATTCCTGCTGCGGGTGCTTGCGACCGCCCTGCGGCGGCACCGAGGCAATCGTGCCCTCGATCAGCTTCAGGAGCGCCTGCTGCACGCCCTCGCCCGACACGTCGCGGGTGATGGACGGGTTGTCGGATTTGCGCGAAATCTTGTCGATCTCGTCGATGTAGACGATGCCGGTCTGCGCCTTCTCAACGTCATAGTCGCATTTCTGCAGGAGCTTCTGGATGATGTTCTCGACGTCTTCGCCGACATAGCCCGCCTCGGTCAGCGTGGTCGCGTCCGCAATCGTGAACGGCACGTTCAGGAGCCGCGCAAGCGTTTCGGCGAGCAGCGTCTTGCCGCATCCGGTCGGCCCGATCAGCAGGATGTTGCTCTTGGAGAGCTCGACCTCGTCGCGGTCGTTGCGGTGGCGTTTGTCGCCAGGCTTTGCCTGCAGGCGCTTGTAATGATTGTAGACGGCGACCGCGAGAATCTTCTTGGCGCGGTCCTGGCCGATCACATACTCGTCGAGGACTTTCCGGATCTCGTGCGGCTTCGGCAAGCGGTCGCGGGACCGTTCCTGCTTCTCCTCGAGTTCCTCGCGGATGATGTCGTTGCAGAGCTCGACGCATTCGTCGCAGACGAATACGGAAGGCCCCGCGATCAGCTTGCGGACCTCGTGCTGGCTCTTGCCGCAGAACGAGCAGTACAGCAACTTGCCGTCTTCGTGCTTGCCGCGCGTGTCGTCGACCATGCCGTGCGCCTCGTTGGCCGGTTGGCCGGCTGCCGTCTTATAGCATGCCGGTTTCGGCCGGTAAAATCCTTTTTAGCTCAACCAGTTGCCCCTGCTAGCTCCCGCGAAGTCTCGCTCAGTCCTTGCCAAGCTGCGGCAACTGGCCGCGCTTTTCGAGGACGCCGTCCACAATTCCATAGTCTCGAGCCTGCTCGCCGCTCATGAAGTTGTCGCGGTCGAGGTCCTTGCTGATCTTCTCGAGCGGCTGGCCCGTATGGTGCGACAGGATCTGGTTCAGGCGGGCCTTCGCATCGAGGATCTCGCGGGCGTGGATCTCGACATCCGTTGCCTGGCCGTGGAAGCCGCCGAGCGGCTGGTGGACCATGACGCGCGAATGCGGCAGCGCAAAGCGCTTGCCCTTGGCGCCGGCCGCGAGCAGCACCGCGCCCATGCTTGCCGCCTGCCCGACGCAGATCGTGCTGATGTCCGGCTTGATGAACTGCATCGTGTCGTAGATCGCGAGCCCCGCCGTCACTGCGCCGCCGGGCGAGTTGACGTAGAGGTGGATGTCCTTGTCGGGATTTTCGGACTCGAGGTAAAGCAGCTGGGCGACGATCAGGTTCGCCATCTGGTCCTCGACCTCGCCGACGATGAACACAACGCGCTCTTTCAGGAGTCGCGAATAGATGTCATAGGCGCGTTCCCCGCGTGCGGTCTGTTCGACCACCATGGGGACCAGATTCAATGCCTTGGTTTCGATGTTTCTGCTCACGTCTGCCACCCTTATCCTTCGGACGCCGGGTCGACCCCGAAGTTCATGATGTCCTTGAAACTGCCGGGCTGGTCCGTGAGCTTCGCCTGGTTGATCACCCAGGTGACTGCCTGGTCTTCGAGCACCGACATCTGCAGCTGGCGGGTCGCCGCCTCGTTCTGCAGATACTGGCGCCGAGCCTCGTCCGGATCCGAGAATGTCGACACGATTTCGTCGAGCCGCGCCTGGACCTGCGTCGCGTTCGGCTGGATGCCGGCGTGACGGATCACTTCATTGAGAATGAGTCCGAGCGCCACGCGACGCTGCGCCGCCTGCACGAAAGTCTCCCGCGGCGGCAGCTGGCGGGCGTCACGTGTCTTGGCGCGTCGCAGGAACTCCATCTGCATGTCGCGGATCTCGGCCTCGATCAGCGCCTTCGGAACGGCGATCGGATTGGCGGCGAGGAGCCCGTCCATGACCTGCGTCTTGAGGCGGGCCTGCACCGCCTGGGCGAGCTCGCGTTCCATGTTTTCACGGACCTCGGCGCGGAGCACTTCGATTCCGCCTTCGGTGACGCCGAAGGCCTCGCAGAATGCCGCGTCGACTTCGGGCAGGCTGCTCTCCTCCGCCTTGTGGACGATGACCTGGAACCTGGCGGTCTGTCCGGCGAGCGTTGTCACCTGGTAGTCGTCCGGAAATCGCAGGTCGAATTCGATCTTCTCGCCGCCGGCTGCGCCACACACGCCCTGCTCGAAGTCCGGCAGCAGCCGGCCCGAGCCGAGCACGATCACGAGGTTTTCGCTCTTGCCGCCGTCGAACGGCACCCCGCCGATCGAGCCTTCGAAGTCGATCGTGATGCGATCGCCATCACGGCAGCCGCGCTCGACTTCGGTCCAGACCGGGCGCTGCTTGCGGAGGCTTTCGATCATCACTTCGAGATCGCCGTCCGTCACCGTTGCGGTCGGCCGTGTCAGGCGGATCGAATCCATGTTCTTCAGTTCGAATTGTGGATAGACCTCGAAGGTCGCCGTGTAGCGAAGGTCGTCCGGCTGTTCGGTCTTCTGAGGCTCGATGCGTGGACCTGCGGCGGGATGAAGCTTTTCCTGCTGAAGTGCCTCGGCGAGCGTCTCGCGAATGAGATCCGAAACGACTTCGTCGCGGACCTGGGGACCGTAATGCTTGCGCACGACATGGATCGGCGCCTTGCCCGGACGAAAGCCCTTGATGCGCGCGGTGCGGCTGACCTTGAGCAGGCGCGCATCGACCTGCTGCCGCACGCGCGTCGCCGGCACCGAAACCTGCAGGCGGCGTTCGAGCCCCGGTAGCGTCTCCACTGAAACCATCATCGATCGATCAACCTCGTGGTGCGAAAGGAGAGACTCGAACTCTCAAGGGTTTCCCCACCGGAACCTAAATCCGGCGCGTCTGCCAATTCCGCCACTTTCGCATCTGGAACCGGCCTCGGCACGCGGCACCCGCCGCGTTTACAGCCGTTAAGTATAGCGTATGGCGTTCAGCGCCCCGGCGGCCGCCGCCGGCGCGCCCAGCGTGTCCGCAGGAATGCGATGAGGCTCGGCAGCAGGAAGGCGGCGAGCACAGCGGTGCTCGCTATGGCGCGCCCGACCACGAGGCCGGTATAGGTCGCGAGATAGAAAAAGACGATCGTGACGACCGCCGCAAGAATGGCTCCGATCTTGAGTGCCGCGAGCGCGGATTCGAGCGGTGTCGGATCGTCGTCGGCCGTCGGTCCGCCCGGCCAGTGATAGGTGGGTTCCGGCATCGGTCGGCGCGGCTCGGGCATCGCGGACTCCGCCCGGCCCCACAGCCACTGGCTGCGGGGCCCAGGAGTTGGTGGGCCATGTAGGACTCGAACCTACAACCTACGGATTAAGAGTCCGGAGCTCTACCAATTGAGCTAATGGCCCGTGTGTGGGGCGAGCGACGGGACTCGAACCCGCGACGGCCGGAATCACAATCCGGGGCTCTACCAGCTGAGCTACGCCCGCCACCGTGTTCCGCAAAATTATATATGAACACCGTGCCGGGTTTCTGACGGGAAGTTGCAGCGGCGCGCCGATGGTGCGCCCGGAGGGACTCGAACCCCCGACCGGCGGATTAGAAATCCGCTGCTCTATCCAGCTGAGCTACGGGCGCGCCGTGCACCAGAATTGTGGTCGGGGCAGAGGGATTTGAACCCCCGACCCTCTGCTCCCAAAGCAGATGCGCTACCAGACTGCGCCATGCCCCGCCGCGCCGGCATCGTACGAAGGCACCCCCGGTCCGTCAATTTCGGTTGCGGTTGGCAGGCCAAAGCGCCAGCTGCCCACGCAAAAGTGTTCTTTTTAAACCACAGTCGCAGTCCGACAAGCGATGCGAATTTGTTCCGCTACTCAGCGCCGCGTTCCTTTTTTGGGACAGAGAAGCGTGCATGCGAGAATGCCCGCATGGGCGCAAAAATCATCGACGGCAAGAAGATTGCGGAAGAATTCCGGCGTGAGGTCCGGGCCGGCACCGATGACTTCGAGCGGCATTTCCGCCGACGTCCCGGCCTCGCGGTCGTGATGGTCGGCGATAGCGCCGCATCCGCCGTGTACGTGCGCAACAAGCGCCGCGCCTGCGGTGAAACCGGCATTCTGTCCGTGGCACACGACCTGCCGTCGACAACCAGCGAGGCCGAACTCCTCGCGCTGATCGATCGCCTGAATGTCGACCCCGCGATCGACGGTATCCTGGTGCAGTTGCCTCTCCCGGCGCACGTCGCGTCCGTGGCGGTGCTCGAACGCATCGATCCGCAGAAGGACGTCGACGGGTTTCATCCCTACAACGTGGGCCGCCTTGCGCAGCGAATGCCCGTGGTGCGCCCCTGCACGCCTTACGGAATCATCCTGATGATGGAACGCGAGGGGCTCGAGATCCGTGGCCGGAACGCGGTCATCCTCGGGCAGAGCAACATCGTGGGCCGGCCCATGGCGCTCGAGCTGCTCATGAAAGCCGCGACAATCACGGTTTGCCACAGCCAGACGCGCGACCTCGCCCGTCACGTCGGCGAGGCGGAGATCCTCGTCGCTGCCGTCGGAAAAGCCGGATTCGTGCCAGGCAAATGGGTCCGGCCGGGCGCGGTCGTGATCGATGTCGGCATCAACCGGCTCGCAGACGGGCGCCTCGTCGGCGACGTGCAGTTCGAGGAAGCGGCCGCTCGCGCCGGCTACATCACGCCGGTGCCCGGCGGAGTCGGACCGATGACGATCGCGGCGCTCATGAAAAACACACTCGAAGCTGCGACCAGACGCCTCGCCGCCGGATAAGCATCGAATCCTATTTCCGGCGCCAGGTCGTGCCCGCGGCACCGTCCTCGAGCACGATCCCCGCCGCCGCCAGTTCGTCGCGAATCCGGTCCGATTCGGCCCAGTTGCGCTGCCGCCGTGCCTCGATGCGCGCTGCGATCTGCCGCTCTATGGCAGCCGGATCGAGGTTTCCCACCGTCGACTGCGAGCCTTCCGCGAGCGTGGATGCGGTCGCGAGCCACTGGTCCGGCGCATGTTCGAGAAGGCCGAGCAGGCTGCCCAGTTGCCTGAGTTCCGCCGCGAGCGCCGATGCCTTCAGCCGCTCGCCAGCCGCCTTGGCCACATTGAGTTCGCGCGCGCCGTCCTGAAGCGCCGCGATGGCGCCGGGCGTATTGAAATCGTCGTTCATCGCTTCGGCAAACTGTTGCGAAAAAGGGGACGCTACCCTTTTCCCTGACGGGAAAAGGGTAGCGTCCCCTTTTTCCGGCGCGACGTCGCGCAGCGCGAGATAGAGGCGCTGCAAGGCCGCATCGGCGAGGCGCAGATTCTCGTCCGAATAGTTGACCGGCGCCCGATAGTGGCTCGACAGCAGGAAGGCGCGGAGCACCTCGGGCCGGAGCCTGGGTAGTACCTCGCGGACGGTGAAAAAATTACCGAGCGACTTTGACATCTTCTCGTCGTCGACCCGTACAAAACCGTTGTGCATCCAGACATTGGCGAAAGGCGCGTCGCAAGCGGCGCAACTCTGTGCGATCTCGTTTTCGTGGTGCGGGAACTTGAGGTCCATGCCGCCGCCGTGGATGTCGAAATGCGGGCCGAGCAGCGCAACCGCCATCGCCGAGCATTCAATGTGCCATCCCGGCCGGCCCGCATCCCAGGGCGAATCCCAAGCCGGCTCCCCGGCTTTCGCCCGCTTCCAGAGCACGAAGTCCGCCGGGTCGCGCTTGGCCTCGTCGACGTCGACGCGCGCGCCAGCCCGCAGGTCGGCGAGCTTCTTGCCGGAGAGTTTCCCGTAGTCCTTGAACTTCGCGACAGCGTAGAACACGTCGCCGTTCGTCCCGACGTAGGCGAAGCCCCGTTGCACGAGCCGCTCGATCATGTCGATGATCTGCGGAAGATAGGCCGTCGCGCGCGGCTCGTGATCGGGCTTCTCGATGCCCAACGCGGAGAAATCCTCATTCATCGATGCGATGAAACGCGCGGTCAACGCTTCGTAGGATTCGTTCCGTTCGCGTGCGCGGTCGATGATCTTGTCGTCGATGTCGGTGATGTTTCGGACATAGGTGACCCGCAGGCCGCCCGCCCGCAGCCAGCGGCGGACGATGTCGAAAGCGAGTTGCGAGCGCGCATGCCCGACGTGGATGTGGTCGTAGACCGTGATGCCGCAAACGTACATCCCGACCTCTCCCGGCACCCGCGGGACGAACGGCTGTTTGCGGCCGGTGAGTGAATTGTGGATCCGGAGCACGGTTCTAGGCCGCCTGGGTCCGCGCCGCGCCTGCGAGCCGATCGCGCACGAGCGCTTCTGGAATCGCCGCGAGCAGTGCGGCGAGTTCAGGACCGTCGTGCCGCCCGGTGAGAGCGAACCGGAGCGGCATGTAGAGCGACGCGCCTTTGCGTCCGGTCCGCACCTTCAGACGTTCTGCGAGCCCGCGAAGATCCGTGCCTGCTTCGGCGTAGGACGCGAGCGCGGCGTCGAAGAACGCCGATCCTGCCTCCGCGATCGCGCGTCTGGCGTCGGGCGCAAGCGGCGGCAATTCGCCGGCGAGCACCGCGAACCACGGTCGCGCGTCCTGCGGGAGCAGCACATTGCCTTGCAGGAGATGGGCAGCCGCCCTGCGCTGCGGGCCAGCCCAGTCTGCCGGAAATTCCGGCGCGAGCCACGCATCTGCGGCATCGCCGTCGAGGCGCTTCACGGCCTCGCGCTGCCAGTGATCGAGTTGTGCCGGATCAAAATGAGCAGGAGCCCGCCCCAGGCGGTCCGCATGGAAATGGTGCGCGAACTCGGCCGGTTCGATCCATTCGTCCGGTGCGCCGTGATGGCCGAGGCGCAGCAGGTAATTACCGACCGCGGGCGCCAAGTACCCCTGGCGCCGTATTTCCCCGACCGTGATGCTGCCGCGTCGTTTCGACTGCGGGGCGCCGCCGGCATCGAGGAGAAGCGGCAGATGACCGTAGCGCGGAACGGCGAGTCCGAGCGCGCGCAGGATCAGCAGCTGGCGCGGCGTGTTGCTCAGGTGATCGTCGCCGCGCAGCACCTGGGTGACCCCCATCAGGGCATCGTCCACGGCATTGCAGAAAAAGAACATCGCGCCGCCGTCGGCGCGCCGCACCAGGAAATCGCCGAGCGTCGCCGCCTCGATCGCCTGTGGACCCCGTACCAGATCGTCGAAGCGGATGAGTTCCGGGCCGCCGATCGCAAACCGCAGGCCCGGGACACGGCCCGCCGCGATACGCGCGGCGCGTCCCGCGGCATCGAGCGCGCGGCAGGTGCCGGGATAGCGGGGCGGCTCGCCCGCAGCGATCTGGGTCTTGCGGGCGACGTCGAGTTCGGCCGGCGTGCAATAGCAGGGGTAAACCTGCCCCTCGCTTTCGAGCCGCCCGTACAGGCCAGCGTAGATCGCGGCTCGTTCCGACTGGCGGTAGGGACCGCGCCCGTCGTCGCGGCCGGGCCCGGCATCCCAGCCAATGCCGAGCCACTCGAGATCGGCGAGCTGTGCGGCGATGAAATCGTCGTTGCCGCGCTCGCGATCTGTATCCTCGACGCGCAGGATGAAGCGCCCGCCGGCATTCCGTGCCAGCAGGAAACTGAAGAGCGCGGTCCGGGCATTGCCTGGATGCAATGCTCCCGTCGGGCTCGGCGCAAAACGCGTAACAATCGCCGCTTCCATCGTGACCACAGTCTAAAGTATCGGACCCGCCGCCTCACGCGCCCGGTGCGCTAAAATCCGCCCGAGGTACATCCATGACACGCCAAGTCCCCTTGCTGCTCGCCCTGCTGCTCGCGCTTCCGGCCGGGGCCCAGGCGCCGAGCTCGCTCACGCCGCGCGTCCGCTTTGAGACGTCCGCCGGCGACTTCGTAATCGAGCTCGACGCGGTTCGCGCGCCGCTCACGGCGGAGAATTTCCTGCGCTACGTGCGCGATGGCGCCTACGACGGCACGGTGTTCCACCGCGTGATCGCGAACTTCGTGATCCAGGGCGGCGGCTACGACGAGCGCCTCGCCGAACGCCCGGCGCGCGCGACGATACCGAATGAGAGCGGCAACGGGCTCTCGAACCGCCGCGGTACCGTCGGCCTCGCGCGCGAGGAGACCCCGCATTCCGGCTCCTCGCAGTTCTACGTCAATCTCGCCGACAACCAGCGCCTCGATCCGTTGCCGAGCCGCTGGGGCTACGCCGTTTTCGGCCGCGTCGTCGAAGGCATGGACGTGGTCGATCGCATCGGATACATGCGCACCGAGACCGTTGCGCCGGTTGGCACGGACGTACCGGTCGATCGTCCCATCGTCCGGCGCGCGTTTGTGATCGAGTCCGGTCCCGCCGCGGCGACGCCGACCCCGGTGCCGCAGCCTGCGGACGAGACGAAGTGATCCGCTGGTTCGCGTCCGACCTTCATCTCGATCCATCGACCCCGGAAATCGCCGCGCGCTTCAAGCGTTTCCTCACCGGTCCCGCGCGGGGCGCGCACTCGTTGTTCCTGCTCGGCGATCTGTTTGAAGCCTGGGTCGGCGACGATGATCCGGAACCGGCACACCGCGAAGTCATCGCGGCGCTCGCCGCGCTCGCCCGCGAAGGCACGCTCGTCTACGTGATGCGGGGCAACCGCGATTTCCTGATCGGCGAGCGCTTCTGCGCCGATTCCGGTGCGATTCTTCTCGAGGATCCGGCCATGGTGATGGTCGGGGGTACCCCCGCCCTGCTGTCCCACGGCGACGGCCTGTGCATCGACGATCGCGCGTACCAGAAACTGCGCGCGCTGGTGCGCGATGAAAGCGTCCGCGTAGCCTTCGCGCGGCTTCCGATCGAGGCCCGGCGCCGCCTTGCGACCGAGGCAAGGGCCGGCAGCCGCGAGCACCTCGCAAGAGCGGTCGACTACATCACCGACGTGAACCAGTCGGCGGTCGAAATGCTGATGCGGGATGCCGGCATCGGTCTCATGATCCACGGCCACACGCACCGACCCGGCATTCACCATTTCGAATCCGGTGGCCTCGCCCGCACGCGAGTCGTGCTCGGCGCCTGGCACGACCAGGCGATGATCCTCCGATCGGATCCCACCGGTTACGAACTCGTGCCCTGCCCCGCCTGAGAACTTTATCGGGGCGCGGTCTTGTGCCTGGCGGGGCTCCCTCGCTCGCTCAGCAGAACGGACATTCGCTCGCTCGGGACCCCGCCCGTCACCTGCCCGCGCCGCAACGGTTCGGCACGCGGCGCGGGTACGCGCTGAGCGACGGGCGGGTGGCGAGCGAGTGACTAAGTTCCGGCGGAACGAGCGAGCCAACCCGCCCGGTGCGCGAGCGCGTGACCGCGCGGTCACCGTTCCGTCTCGTCGCGTTCGAGCTCGCGCGCGGCGTCGAGCAACAGGTCAGCACTGCCGTAACGGCGCCTAGGGTCCTTCGCGATGCAGTTGAACAGCAGCTCCTCGAAGCGCTTCAGCTCGACCCTGAGTTCGGGGAGCGGCGAGTGCGCGTGTTTGTAGATCACCTGCATCGGCGTCCCCGCCACGTACGGTTTCCGCTTCATCAGCATCTCGTAGAAGATGATCCCGATGCTGTAGATGTCGCTCCGCGCGTCCGTGTCCTTGCCGTGGCCCTGTTCCGGGCTCATGTAGTACGGCGTTCCGAAGATTTCGCCGCTGTTCGTGAGCGTCGCGTCCATTGCGACGTGTTTCGAAAGGCCGTAATCGATCAGCGCCACCGATAGCTCATCCCGGAGCATCACGTTGCCCGGTTTCAGGTCTCGATGCAGGACGCCAGCGCGATGCAGCACCTGGAGCGCCTCGGCCATCTGGCGCAGGAAAGTCAGCGAGCGCAGCGGCTCAATCCCCTGCTTGATCCGTGCGCGCAGGTCGCCCTGCGGGAAATATTCCATCGCGATGAAGGCATGGTCGTCCGCGACGCCGAAATCGTACACGCGTGCGATGTTCGGATGCTCGATGGCAGCGGCGATCTGGTATTCGCGCAGGAAGCGATCAAAGGTTTTCGCGCCCGAGCCGTCGTCGGGCGGCTGAAGCAAGACCTTCAGCGCGACTTTCTGGCCGCTGCGCTCGCTCTCCGCCAGATACACGCTCGAGACCGGGCTCTCGGCGATCAGGCTCACGTAACGATAACCGCGGATCGAGGTCTCGCCGAATCGGGTCGCGCGCGTGGTCCCGCCGACACGAACAACGGGGCGCGAGAACTGACCGCGCCGCGCCTGCGCGGCACGGAGCGCTGCGATCAGCGCGCCGTGAACCACCTTGCGCTTTGAAAGGCAGGCGTGCGCGCCGGCGGAGATTGCGGTCTCCTCCGCCTCGGGCGATGGCCACGAGAGCAGGTAGATGACCGGCGGAAACCCGTTGCGACGGGTCAGGTCCCGCAACCACTCGAGACCGCCCGGCGCGCCTGGCGTGTCGCCGAGCAGGACTGCGTCGTAGGCGCTGCCCGAGAAATCCGCGGGCAATCGCCCGCGCGCTGCCGGGTCGTACTCCGCAACCGAGGGCGAATCAAAGCCCGTGAGGACGTGTCGTGCCAGGAGACGCCGGAACTCGTTCTGGTCGTCGATGATCAGAACCCGGACACTCATGCGGGCATTCTACATGGGCGATGAATTCGCCGGTTGCAGGCGAAGCGCCAGCACGATGTCGCCGACATTCGTGCCGGTTGGCCCGGTGTAAACAAGGTCGCCCGTCGCTTCCAGCAGGCGCCCGGTATCGGCGGCCGTGAGCGCGGCCGCGAGATCCATGCCGCAGTCGACAGCGCGTTCCGCGGTCTCACCGTCGACGATCGCGCCCGCATCTCCGCTCGCGCCATCCTGCCCGTCGCTGCCTGCCGCAAGCAGCAGGTACTCCGGATGTCCCGCAATCCAGCGCGCGGCCGCGACGGCGAGATGCTGGCAGCGCCCGCCGCGACCGGGATGCTCCGGCAGTCGCACGACGGTCTCGCCACCGTAAGCCAGGAGTTCGGATCCGCCTATCTTCAAATCGTGACAGATGCGTCGGGCGGCGGATTCTGCATCGCCTTGCAACCGATCGACCGCGCGATACGCCGTGAGGCCGCGCGCCTCGGCCCCGTGCAGTACGGCATCGAGCGCGTCGTCGAGCGAGCCCACGAGCCGCGGCCTGAGTCCTGGCGACGCCAGCAGGCCCGAACCGAGCACGGCAGGATCATCGCGCGGCACGTCGGAAATCATGAACGCCTCGACAGGCGCCCCGCGAAACATCCCGCGCAGGCGGCCGCCCTTGACCGACGAGAGTGCGATTCGGCGGGCGTTGAGGCTCTCGATGTCGAGATTTTCGCTGAGCGACCGGTCATAGAGCGCGCGAAGATCCGCGAGTTCGACGCCGCGCGCCGGAATTTCAAGCAGGGACGAGGCGCCACCTGACACGAGCAGCAACACGCGGCTCGTCTCCGGCGTCCCTGTCGCGAATTCGGCGAGTGCCCGCCCCGCTTCGAGGCTTCGCTCGTCGGGACGCGGATGGCCGGCTTCGAGACAGCGCATACCGGGAAGGTCGGCGAGCTCCTGGGGTATTGCGCCTTCGGGCGCAACGACGAGCCCGCGCTCCAGGCGCGAACCGAGCGCCTCGGCCGCGCCCAGCATCATGCTTGCGGCGGCCTTGCCGACCGCGAAGGCGCTGACCGCTTCGTTTCCAAGGTCGCCAGCAAGCGCGGCCCGCATGCGCACACGGCCGTCGACGGCGGCAAGCGCCAGGTGGTACAGGTCGAGCAGCAGGCTTCGACGCGGATCGGTGAGTGATTTGTCGGAGAAGTTAAAGGGGACGTTCACCTTCATCCTGATGCAGGCGAAGGTCTTCCAGGCTCGCATTCCGATGAAGGTGAACGTCCCCTTCGATGCTTTAGCAAAGGTGAACGTCCCCTTTAGATCGCGCGGGCGGTGCGACCGCCCGAAAGATCCAGGAGTCGCTGGGCGCGGACACCGTCGGAACGCTCATGCTCGAGACGGGCCAGGAACTGCGCGGTCACGTCGCTTGTCACATAACGGCCCGAAAAGCAGGACGTGTCGAAATCCGCGATCCGCGCATTGTCGTGACGGCAGGCGGCCACGAGATCGTCGAGATCCTGATAGATCAGCCAGTCCGCGCCGATGAATGCGGCGACGTCGGCTTCGCTCCTGCCGTTCGCGACCAGCTCGGCCGCGACCGCCATGTCGATGCCGTAGACGTTCGGGAAACGAACCGGAGGCGCTGCCGACGCAAAGTACACTTTGCACGCGCCGGCCTCGCGGGCGAGTTCGATGATCTGCGCGGACGTCGTTCCGCGCACGATCGAGTCGTCGACCAGAAGCACATTGCGCCCCCGAAATTCCAGATCGATCGCATTCAGCTTGTTGCGTACCGACTTCTGGCGCATCTCATGTCCGGGCATGATGAAAGTGCGGCCGATGTAGCGGTTCTTGACGAAGCCTTCCCGGTACTTCACGCCGAGCGCGAGTGCGAGCTGTAGCGCGCTGGTGCGGCTCGTGTCCGGGATCGGAATCACGACGTCGATGTCGTGGTCCGGCCGCAGGCGCACGATCTTCTCGGCCAGCCTCTCGCCCATGCGCATTCGGGCTTTGTGGACCGAGATGTTGTCGATGATCGAATCCGGTCGCGCGAAATAGACGTACTCGAAGATGCAGGGCGTGTGCTCGAGGGCGGGCGTGCATTGCGCCGCATGCATGCGTCCCTGCACGTCGATGAAGATCGCCTCGCCCGGCCCCACGTCCCTGACCAGCGAGAAGCCCGCCATGTCGAGCGCGACGCTCTCCGACGCGAGCATCCATTCGAGGCCGCGCGGCGACTCGCGCTTGCCGAGCACGAGTGGCCGGATCCCGTGTGGGTCGCGGAATCCCGCAACTCCGTGTCCGACAATCAGCATCACGACGGCGAAGCCGCCACGACAGCGGCGGAATACTGCCTCGAGCGCGCGGAACACGTCGGCGGGAGCGAGCTTTGCGGCGGTCGAGCGCTGCAGCTCGCTTGCAAATACATTGAGCAGCACCTCGGAGTCTGAACGCGTGTTCAGGTGCCGGCGGTCCAGGTCGACCATGGTGCGCGAAAGCTCGTCGGCATTCGTCAGGTTGCCGTTGTGGGCGAGCCCGATGCCGAATGGCGCGTTCACATAGAAAGGTTGCGCCTCGTCGGCGCCGTCGCAACCCGCAGTCGGGTAGCGCACGTGCCCGATGCCCGCATTGCCTGCGAGCTGGCGCATGTCCTGCTCGCGGAACACGTCGCGCACGAGGCCGGTGTCCTTGCGGACGAAGAGCGCGTTCTGGTCCATCGTCATGATGCCGGCGGCATCCTGGCCCCGGTGCTGCAGCACCGAAAGCGCGTCATAGATGCGCTGGTTGACCGCTCCCGCGCCGACAACTCCGACGATGCCGCACATGCCCTAGGACCCCGGCTTCTCTTTGGCCTGCTCGTAAAGATCCATGGCCGCTGGCCGAGCGTAACGCTCGAGCCAGTTGGCGACGGCATCGGCGGCCGGCATCGACTTCGACTTCTCCCACCAGGGCTCCAGATCGAGGTTCACCGCGCGCCCCGCGATGACCAGGAGCCCGATCACAATCGCGCCACGCATCAGGCCGAACAGGGCGCCGAGCAGCCGGTCCATCATCGCGAGCCCCGCCGCGCGGCGCGCAAGGTGGGTGACGAGCGCACCGATGCCGGATCCGACCAGCAGTACGATGAAGAAGACGATCGCGCGGCCGGTCCATTCGCGCACGCCCGGCTCAGCGAGCGCGCCGCCGAGCCACGGATTCACCAGGTAAGCAAAGTGCCAGGCGAGCCAGAGTCCGAGGAGCCAGGTGACGAGCGAAATGGACTCGCGGATGAACCCGCGGAAATAGCCAAGCGCGCCGGACAGGAGAAGGATGATTGCAAACAGGTGGTCAGTGCCGTACATCGGTCAGTGGGCCCCCGCAAGGTGCGGCATTCTAGCCGATCAGGGATGCCGTGCCACGACCGGCTGGAAGCCATCCTTGGCGAGCCGCGCTGCGATCTCCGCGGCTCGATCGCGATCCTGTTCCGGCCCCACGCGGACACGGTAAAGCGCCTGGCCCGTAGCGCGGTATTCGAGCACGAATGCCGCATAGCCGCGCTTGCGAAGCTCCGCCACCAGTTGGTCCGCCTTGGCGCGGTTCGAGAACGCGCCGAGCTGCACGGCCCAGGCCGGTGCTTCGGCAGGCGCCGATGCGACCGCGGCCTTCGACGGCTTCGCGTCTTCAAGCGGTTTCTCCGGCACTCGCCCGGGCGATTCCGTCGGCTTGGTGACCGACGGTGCAGACGGCGCCACGATCACGGGCGACGGCGCATCCGGCGGCTCGGGTTCCGGTACGAGAACGTCGTCCTGGGGCGGCGGCTCCACGAGGCTGACCGGCACCTCGACCCGTCGCGTCGGCTGCTCTGGCGTGCCCTGGGGCGCCGGATCCCGTCCCTTCAGAATCGAGGGCACGAGCAGCACGACGATGGCGACCAGCACCAGCGCACCCACCAGCCGTTCGCGCACGCGGACTTCCATTGCGATGGATTGTAGCGTCTAAGGCGCGCCTACGGCCGCGCCTAAGCAGGTGAGCGCCGGTCCGACGGTCAGGAATGAACCGAACACGAGCACGCGGTCGCCGGGCCTGCATTCCGCGCGCGCCTGCGCCATGCCGGCCGCGACGCTCGCGGCCGCGAGCACGGGCGCCGCGCCCGCCCCCGCGATGCGTCCCGCGAGGTCGGCGGCCGCGAGCGCGCGCGGACCCTCGAGACCGACCGCGATCCAGCGAGTGACCTGACCCTTGAGCGCCGTCACGATCGCTTCGATGTCCTTGTCGCCGAGGATGCCGCAGACGGCAAGCGTGCGAGCGCGGCCCGGCCGCGCGGCAAGACTCGCGGCGAGTGCCTGCGCCGCGTCCGCATTGTGCGCGACGTCGAGTATCCACTCCGGATCGCCCGCGACGACCTGAAACCGGCCCGGCAGGCGCACGGCGGCGAGTCCGGCGCGCACGGCTTCATCCGGAACCAGGATCGCGGGTTCCGCCGATTCCAGCATCGCGAGCGCCACGGCGGCATTGCCGAGCTGCGCCGAACCTTCAAGCGCCGGCAGCGGCAGTTCGCGGCGCCGCGACCCGAAACCGACATAGTCCCAGCCGTCCGCCCGCTCGACGAAGTCGAAATCGACGCCGATGCGGCGCAGCCGCGCGCCGATGGCGGAGGCACCTGACGCGACGCTTCGCGGAACGCGCCGTCCGCCGAAGATCGCGGGTCGCCCGGCCCGGAAGATCCCGGCCTTCTCCGTCCCGATGGCTTCGATCGTGTCACCGAGCCACTCTCGATGATCGAGCCCGACGGACACGACCGCGGCGACGTCGGCATCGAGCAAGTTGACCGCATCCAGCCGCCCGCCCATCCCGACCTCGAGCACGGCGACGTCGATGCGTGCTCGTACGAAGACGATGAAGGCGGCTAACGTGTTCCACTCGAAGAAGGTGAGCGAGATCTCGCCGCGCGCAGCGTCGATTTCGGCGAACGCGGCAAGCAAGTCCGCGTCAGTCGCCTCGCGGCCGCGCAGCCTGATGCGTTCGTTGTAACGGACCAGGTGCGGGGACGTGAACAGGCCCGACTCGTAGCCGGCCACCGTGAGAATCGCATCGAGGGTGGCGGTGACCGAACCCTTGCCGTTGGTGCCACCGACCGTCAGCACCGTCGCCGGAAGTTGCATTCGCAACCGGCGCCAGACCGCGCCTACTCGTTCAAGCCCGGGGTCCACCGCGACCGGATGGGCGACCTGTTGCCAGGCGAGCCACTCCGCAACGGTCGCGAAGCGCATGCAATCCTCCGGCTAGCCGGAGGCCGCCGGCCGGCGCAGCAGCATCCGAAGCTGGGACGCGATCCGTTCGCGCAGGTCGCGACGGTCCAGGATCATGTCGATGGCGCCGTGATCGAGCAGGAATTCGCTGCGCTGGAATCCCTCAGGCAGGGTCTCGCGCACCGTCTGCTGGATCACGCGCGGGCCTGCGAAACCGATCAGCGCCTTGGGTTCGGCGATGTTGATGTCGCCGAGCATCGCGAGACTCGCCGAGACGCCGCCGGTCGTCGGATCGGTCTGGACCGAGATGAACGGCAGGCGCTCGGCGGCGAGCATGGCAAGCGCGGCGCTCGTCTTCGCCATCTGCATCAGCGACAGGAGGCCCTCCTGCATGCGCGCCCCGCCGCTCGCCGAAAAGCACACGAGCGGCGTGCGGTGCGCAATCGCGTGTTCGACGCCGCGCACGAAACGTTCTCCAACGACCGAACCCATCGAACCGCCCATGAACGAAAATTCGAACGCGCCGGCGACGATCTCGATGCTTTCGAGCGTGCCGCTCATCACTATAAGCGCATCGCGTTCGCCGACCGCCTTCTGCGCGGCGGCGAGACGGTCACGGTAACGCTTGGTATCCCGGAACCGGAGCGGATCCTCGGGCAGCACATCGGCACCGATCTCGACCCTGTTGTCCGGGTCGAGGAACTGCATCAGGCGCTCGCGCGCGCCGATCCGCATGTGGTGCGCGCACTTCGGGCAGACCTGGAGGTTGCGCTCGACTTCGGGCCGATAGAGCACGGAATCGCAGGCCGGGCATTTCATCCACAGGCCTTCGGGTACGGAGCGTGTGCGCCGTTCCGTCTTGATCCGCGACGGAATGATCTTCTCGAACCAGGTCATCTCAGAGGTTCTCCGCCCCTGTCTGGCCGGCGATCATAGCCCAGGGACTGGTCGTGACGGGTTCAGGGATCTGCAGCGACGGCGGATAGCGGATCCGCCACAGGTAGAGGCCGCAGGCGGGCGCCGTGATGCCGGCGCGGCTGCGGTCCCGGGCCGCGAGTGTCTCCGCGACCCAGGCGGGCGGGCGCTCGCCGGCACCGACCTGCATCAGCGTGCCCGCGATGTTTCGCACCATGTGGTGGAGATACGAATTCGCGCTGATCTCCATCACGACCAGCGGCCCCTCTCCGCGCACCGTGATCGCGCCGACGTGTCGCAGGGCGGTCGTGGACTGGCACTCGACTGCGCGAAACGACGAGAAATCGTGCTCACCGACGAGCAACTGCGCGCCCTCGTGCATGGCTTCGACGTTGAGTGTCGCGCGGGACCAGCAGACACGGTCGCGCAGGATCGCGGGCCGCGTGGCCCGCCTCAGCATGCAATAGCGATAGCTGCGGCCCTGTGCCGTGTAACGGGCATGGAACGATGGCTCGACCTCCATGGCCCAGTTGATCGCGATGTCGGGCGGGAGATGGCTATTGGCTCCGAGCACCCAGCCTCGCACTGGACGCTCGGCCCGGGTCTCAAAATGTGCGACCTGGGCGCAGGCATGAACGCCGGCGTCAGTGCGGCCCGCGGCCACAACGGTGATGGGATGATCCGCGACCGCGGAGAGCGCCTGCTGGACGCTGTCCTGGATCGTCGCCAGGCCGGGCTGATGCTGCCAGCCGGCGTACCGTGTGCCGTCGTACTCGATCCCGACGGCCAGACGTCGCGTCGGGCTGCTCACGCTCCCGGCAGGGAATCGATCAGCCGGCGCGCTTCCTGCTTCTGCGAAGCGCTGCCCTCGGCGAGCACCTCCTGCAGGATGTTGCGGGCGCCGTCAGGGTCACCCATGTCCATATAGGCGCGCGCGAGGTCGAGCTTCGTGCCGACTTCGCTCATGGTCACCGGCTCGAGCTGCGAGAGCTGCGGCATCTGCTCGGTCTTCAGGGTGTCGCGCGTCGTCGGCGACGAATCGCCCTGGTCCGGGGCCGCACCGAGATCGAGGTCAATCTCGCCGAAATCGATCTTCGGTAGAATGGCCGTCGCCCCCGATCCGCCGCCGGGCATCAGCGCGGTACCGTCCTCGTCATCCACCGCATCGCGCGACAGCACTTCCGTCGCAACGTATTCCTGCGCGATCTGGGTGACGTCCTCGTGGGTGCCGGTCGCGATGGCGGTCGCGTCGTCGATATCCGGCAGGTTGTCGAGATTGCCGAGATCGAGCCCGAGGTCGTCGATCGCCATTTCGGCCGTCGAATCGGTCGTCGCGGGCGTCATGCGGTCACGCGCAGCCTGGGCGCCCATCTTGAGCGCGGGGGTTTCCACTGTCGGCGTCTCGGACGACGGCAGTTCGAGTGTCGGCATTTCGACGGTGCCGGGGGACTCGCGTCCGGTGATTTCCTGAGTCGTGCTGAAGCTGGCCGGACCCTCATCCAGATTGAATTCGAGCGCCGTGTTCTCGCCGGTCACGTCGTTGTCGGCCGAGGCCGCGGCAACCTTGCCGAGGTCGAGGTCGAGGCCCTCGTCGCCATCGGGTGCCGACAGCAGGTCGAGGTCGACCAGGTTATCGCCGCCCTCGAGCGACAGATCCACGCCCGCGTCATGCACGGCGCCCGCGAATATCGGCTCGTCCGGCGCGAGCTGGCGGCCCATGATGACGATGCGGTCCCAGTCGCCGCCTGACCCGAGCGCCTTGCGAAGGTCGCGCGCCACCGTCAGGAACTGGCTGGTGTCGCCCGCGACGAAATGAATCTCCGCGAGCTTGAGCTTGAGGTCCGTGCGGTCCGGCGAATTCCGCAGCGCCATGCGTACGAGATCGACGGCCTGGTCGTAGAGACCGTAGGCCATGTGGAAGTCGGCTTCGGCCAGCGGGTCGGCGGTATCGAGGTCGAGCGCGGCTTCTGTGCTGATTGTCTCCTCGTGGCCGGCGCCCGGCCGCGGCGCTTCAGTCTTCGGACGTGCGACGGGGCGTTCCTCGACGACGATGTCCCCGTCGTCGTCGTCCACAAATACCGGCGGCCGAACCATCTCGGCGGTCTTGTCGCCCATTGCGAGAGCCCGCAGACGCATGGTTTCCGTCGGCACCGGCGCCGATGCCGGGACGTCGAATCCCTTGAGCGCAGCGCCCACGTCCTCTTCGCGGCGGCGACGCCAGTAGCCGTAGCCCAGCATGCCGAGCAGCACGAGGCCCGCAGCGCCGAGCAGGATCAACCAGTTGTCGGTCAGCGTATCGAAGAACGAGGGACCTTTATCCCGCTCCTTCGCAGGCCGCGCTTTCTCCGGCTCCGGTTTGGCCACGACGGGCGGCGCCTCGGCCGACGCCGTATCGTCCTCCGCTGCCACCACCGATTCGTCGACGGGCGGTTCCGGCGCTACGGCCTTGGGTTCGGGCTTCGCAGCCTTGGCCGCTTCTTCCTGGGTTCGCGCCTGAGCGAGCTTCGACTGGAGGTCCGCCAGTTCCTGGTTCCGCAATTCGAGCAACCGGCGCTGCTCCACGATGTCTTTCTCGAGCGAGTCAATCTGAGAGGAGACCCGGCCGCTAGTTTCGGGACCTTCGGCCGTGGCCTCGCCTTCCGGCGGAGTCACGAGCCGCAGCTTGCCGCTCTCCGCACCGCCGCCGGCCGCGCGCCAGGCGGCGGTCTGGTCGCGGACTTCGCTCGCCGCTTCCGCAGCCGCGACGTTCGCGATCTCCGACGAGGGCGGAACGCGCAGGATCGCGCCCGCGCGGAGCTGATTGATGTTGCCGTTGAATGCTTCGGGGTTCGCGCGGAAAACCGCGATCATTGTGCGCTGGATCGTCGGGCGGTCGCCGTCGGCGAGCGAACCCGCGATGCCATACAGCGTGTCGCCGCGCACAACCTGATAGGTGGATTCGCCATAAGCGGCGGCCGGCGGCGGAGCCGCTTCCGCCGGTGGCGGCGGCGCGCTCGGGCGCGCAACGGGCGCCGTCGTCGGCGCGGCGATCGGCTGGGGCGCGGGACTGTCATTGGCGGCGAGCAGTGCCGGCGGATCGAGCAGCACCGTGTATTCACGGAGCAGGCGGCCGCGCGGCCAATTCACGTCGATCAGGAAAGAGACGAAAGGCTCGCTGATGGCACCGCTCGAGCGAACCAGCAGGACGCTGCGCCCGTCCTGTCCTCGGCCGACGCTGAATTCGAGCGAACTCAGGAACGCAGGGCGATCAAGGCCGTAGCGCGCAAAAACTTCCGGCGAGGCGAGGTGTGCATCGAGAGCAGCCAGCTCCTCGGTGGTTGCGGCGACCAGATCGATTTCCGCCGCGAGCGGCTCATTGAGCGCCGAACTCAGTCGGATTTCGCCGAGACCGAGGCCCAAGGCCGCCGTCGGCGTCAGCAAAATCGCCGAAATGAGTGCGCGCAATTTCCAGCTCATCGTGACTCCCCAAGCCTCGGGCAGGCGAAACATTGGCCGCGAGCTTGCGAAATGGGTTTGAAACCGATCACAAGTCCCTGATCCTTTGGGACTATAGCTTACACGCCGTATTTACCAAAATCTTGCCCCGCGTCACGCAATGATGGCCATTCAAAGCGATCGGAGGCCGCGACCGCAATGCATTGATTCGCGGGCATTCAGCGCGTAATGACCGGGGTGCCGGAGACCACGTCGGCACATTGGGCGCGGTGCCTGAGAACATGGTCCATCAGCACGATCAGGAGCATGGCCTCGACGATCGGCACGGCCCGTAGTCCGACACAGGGATCGTGCCGGCCGGTCGTCACGATCTCCGCGGGCGCGCCGCTCTCATCCACCGTGCGGCCCGGCACCTGGATGCTGGAGGTCGGCTTGAACGAGACGTGCGCGATCACCTCCTGGCCGGAGCTGATGCCGCCGAGGGTCCCGCCAGAATGATTTGAGGTGAATCCCGAAGGCGAGAGTTCGTCGCGATGTTCCGAGCCGCGCTGGGCGGCAACCGCGACGCCGTCGCCGATTTCGACGGCTTTCGCCGCGTTGATGCCCATCATCGCGAATGCGATGTCCGCATCGAGGCGGTCGAACATCGGCTCGCCGAGTCCCGGCGGCACGCCGCGGGCAGCGACCGACACGCGGGCGCCGGCCGAATCTCCATCTCGGCGCAACTGCCGGAGGTAATCCTCGAGCAGCGGCAGCTTGTCCGGGTCGGCGCAGAAAAACGGATTGCCCCGGGCCGAGGCCAGGTCCACGCAGTCGAGCCGGTGCGTCCCGGCCTGCGACAGCCAGCCGGCCACTTCGATTCCCTGTTTCTCGCGCAGGTACTTCCGCGCGATCGCGCCGGCCGCAACGGTCGCGACCGTGATCCGCGCCGAGGAGCGCCCGCCGCCGCGGTAGTCGCGGAATCCGTACTTCTGCTGGTAGGCGTAATCGGCGTGACCCGGGCGGAAGCGGTCCTTGATCTTGTCGTAGTCGCGCGATCGCGCATCGACATTGTCAATCTGCAGGCCGATCGCCGTGCCCGTCGTGCGTCCTTCGAACACGCCGGAGAGGATTCTCACGCGGTCGGGTTCCTGGCGCTGGCTCGTATACCGCGAAGTCCCGCTGCGGCGAAGTTCGAGATCCGCCTGGAGGTCCAGCTCCGACAATTCGAGCCCCGGTGGACAGCCGTCCACGATCGCGCCGAGCGCGGGCCCATGGCTTTCGCCGAAAGTCGTCACGCAGAAGGATCGGCCGATGGTATTGCCGGACATCGATTCAGTCCGGCAGATCGGCGGCGTGGAGCAGGAATACCCCCTCGCCCCCGTGTTCGAACTCGAGCCAGGTGAACGGCAGATCGGGATAGCGCCGCTGCACGCGCGCGGCCGTTGCGCCGGCCTCGACGACCAGGATTCCCTCGGGCGTCAGGTGACGGCGCGCGCCTGCGACGATCCGCTCGATGACGGCGAGTCCACGCCGCGCGGCGCGAAGCCCCATCGACGGCTCGGCGCGATGTTCGCGCGGCAGGCGGCGCATCTCGGCGCCTGACACATAGGGCGGATTGCTCACGACGATATCGTAACGCCGCGCGCCCAGACCCACATAGACATCCGCCTGCTTCACGCGCACACGCCGGCCGAGCCGGTGCCGCCTGACGTTCAGCCGCGCAAGCATGAGCGCGCCCGGGGAAATGTCGGTCGCGTCGACCCTGGCCTTCGGCAGGGCGTGCGCGGCTGCGATCGCGATACAGCCGGAACCGGTGCCGATGTCGAGCACGCGCTGCACGCGCGACCGCTCGATCCAGGGTGCAAAGCCCCTGACGCAGAGTTCCGCGATGGGCGAGCGCGGGACCAGCACGTCCGGCGTCACGCGGAATTCGTGCCCTGCGAACCCGCTGACGCCTGTCAGGTACGCGGACGGCAGGCGCTTCGCGATGCGCCGCTCCACCAGCTCACGCGCACGCGCGGCATCCTTCGCCGATACCGGCAGCCGGTAGCTCTGCGGCGCGGAATCGTGCGCAAGTCCAAGTGCATGGAAGACCAGCGCCGCGGCATCGTCCCGCGGATTGTCGGTGCCGTGACCGTAATGCAGCCGCGCCCGCGCGAGGCGGCGGCTCGCCCAGTCGAGTAGCGCGCCGACGCTTTCATCGCTGCGGCCGGCGCCACTCACTTTGCGTGCCATCGACTGGAGTCTAACCGGATGCGCCCGCGGCGCGCGAAGCCGTGGGATAATTCATGGCCATGAAACGCGCCCTGCTCGCCGCGCTCGTCGTCGCGGGTCTCCTCGCCGGTGTCGCCGCGGGGTTCTATTTCACTCGCGTGCGCGGGGCGCCGCCCATGCTCGAGCGGGCGACACTCTTCGAGGCGCCGCGCCCGCTGCCGGAATTCGCCCTCATGGACCAGGCCGGGCGGATATTCGACCGGAAACGACTGCGCGGCCACTGGACATTCCTCTTCTTCGGTTTCGTCAACTGTTCCGACGTCTGCCCGACGACGCTGGCGACGCTTGCCGAGGCGCGCCGCATCGTCGCCGACCTTCCGATGGGCGAACAGCCTGCAGTCGTTCTTGTCAGCGTTGATCCGGCGCGCGACACGCCCGAGGTGCTCGGACACTATGTCGCGCACTTCGACCCGTCGTTCACCGGTGTCACGGGCGAAGCGGACGCGATCGCTGCGTTGACTCGCCACTTGGGCGTCGCCGTCGTCATCGGAACGCCCGCCGCCGACGGGAGCTATGCCGTCGACCACACGGCTGCGATATTCCTCATCGATCCCTCGGCGAGCCAGGCCGCGCTGTTCGGGTCGCCGCATGACGCCGTTGTGATCGCGCGCGACTTTCGCCGCATCGTCGCCGCGCGGCCGCAGTAGGGGCAGCGTATTTCCGGCAGGACCCTCGGCGAACGCGCGTTCATCGGCATGCAGTATCTGCTGCCGCAGCATTTCCTTTCGCGACTCGTCGGCATGCTGGCGGCAAGCCGCATCGGCTTCCTACGCACGGCGCTGATCCGCGCCTTTCTCCGTCATTATCCGGTTGACCTTTCGGAAGCAGAGCACTCCGGCCCCGCCGACTACGAAAGCTTCAACGCGTTCTTCACGCGCGGGCTGCGCGCAGGCGCGCGGCATTTCGATTCGGATCCGCACGCGGCGCTCTGCCCCGTCGATGGCGTCGTGAGCCAGGCAGGGGGCATCGAGGGCGACACGGTGTTGCAGGCGAAAGGCATGGAGTACACGACGACGGCGCTTCTCGGTGGCGACGCCACGCTTGCCGCGGAGTTCGACCGCGGCCGCTTTGCGACGCTTTATCTCGCGCCCCACAACTACCATCGTGTACACATGCCGCTCGCCGGGACGCTGCGCATCGCGCGATTTGTGCCCGGCGACCTGTTCAGCGTGAACACCGCGACCGCGGCGAGCGTGCCCGGCCTGTTCGCGCGCAACGAACGCCTGGTCTGCATCTTCGACACGCCGATGGGATCGATAGCCGTGGTCCTGGTCGGCGCGCTCTTCGTCGGCAGCATGAGTCTTGCCTGGAGCGGCCGCATCGTGGCGCCCGGCAGGCGGCGGCCGCGCGACCTGGCGGTGCACGACCCGATCATCGCGCTCGATCGTGGCGCCCTGCTCGGCTGGTTCAACATGGGTTCGACAGTCATCCTGTTGTTTCCGGAAAAAGGACCGGAACTCATCGACGGCCTGCTGCCCGGTCGGGCCGTGCGGGTCGGCGAGCGGCTCGCGTCGCAGCGATGAGCGGTTCTGACTGGAGGCCGGCCGCCGATCTCGAAGTCCTGCGCGGGCGCGCCGCGATGCTCGAGCGCGTGCGCGCGTATTTCGTGTCGCAGGAGGTGCTCGAGGTGCAGACACCGGTACTGTCGGCGGCGGCTGCGAGCGACCCGCAGATCCAGTCGATCGTCGCGCGGCCGGCCAGCGGCGATCTGCGCTTCCTGCACACCTCGCCCGAATTTCCGATGAAGCGACTGCTCGCCTCGGGCTTCGGCGATTGCTACCAGGTCTGCCCGGTATTCCGGGATGGCGAAGCGGGACGACTGCACAACCCCGAGTTCACGATGATCGAGTGGTATCGGCTCGATTTCGGGGTGGCGGAGATGCAGCAGGACGTCGACCGTCTGTTCCGGGTCGCCTGCGGCGACCTTCGGAGTTTCCCGCCGTCGCACACGCTGACCTGGCAGGAGGCGATCGCAGGCGGCTCCGGCCTCGACCCCCGAAATGCAGACGTCACCGAGCTGCGGTCCACGCTTGCGACCCGCGGCATTGAGCCATCGAATGCCGACGGCTGGGAGCGCGACGACTGGCTCGATCTGATGATGGGCGCGCTTGTCGGTCCTGGCCTCGGGCATGAGGCCCCGGTCTTCGTGCGCGACTATCCTGCGAGTCAGGCATCGCTGGCGCGGCTTCGCGCCCTGCCCGACGGTTCATCGGTGGCGGAACGCTTCGAGCTCTACGTGGACGGGCTCGAGCTTGCGAACGGGTTTTGCGAACTTGGCGATGCGCTGGAACAACGCCGGCGATTCGAGCAGGATCGCGAGACCCGGCGGCGGCGCGGACGGGTTGAGTATCCGCTGGACGAGCGGCTGCTTGCGGCCCTCGAGCACGGACTGCCGGATTGCGCGGGCGTCGCGCTCGGATTCGACCGGCTGGTGATGGCCGCGTTCCGCCTGCCCTCGCTCGAATCGGCGATGGCGTTTCCGGCCGGGAGGGCCTGAGGAACAAATGCAACTTTCCGGGACCGACGGAACGGATCTCCTGCAACTCGCAGACGGCGTCTTCGCCGGCGAGCGCGATCCCTGGGCCAACGCGGCGAATGCGGCGGCCCTCGTTTTCCAGTCGCTGCCCGAACTCAATTGGGCCGGCTTCTATTTCCTGCGCGGCGGTGAGCTCGTCGTTGGACCCTTCCAGGGCCACACGGCCTGCGTGCGCATTGCGCTCGGCAGCGGGGTGTGCGGCACGGCCGCCGCCCGCCGCGAGACCGTCATCGTTCCCGATGTGCACGCGTTCGCCGGCCACATCGCCTGCGACTCAGCCTCGAACTCGGAGCTCGTCGTGCCGATGCTGTTGGGCGACCGGCTGATCGGGGTTCTCGATCTCGACAGTCCGCGTTACGGGCGATTCGGCGCAGTGGAGGCCGCGCTTGCCGAAGCGCTCGCTGCGCGCCTGGTCGCCGCCTGCGACTGGCGGCTTGCCGGTATCGACGGCTTCTGACATCAAAGGGAATCAAAGGGGACGTTCACCTTTGAAGGGGACGTTCACCTTTGCCTTCGGTCCTTTGGGCAAAGGTGAACGTCCCCTTCAAAGGTGAACGTCCCCTTTAGGGTTTACTTCGCGCGCGCAATGTAACTGGCGCTGCGCGTGTCGACTCTGACTATTTCGCCCTGGTTGAGGAAGAGCGGCACTTTGACGACGGCGCCGGTCTCGAGCTTCGCGGTCTTCGTGCCGCCGGTGACTGTGTCGCCGCGCATGCCGGGATCCGTTTCGACAATCTTGAGTTCGACGTGCGGCGGCGGCACCACGGTAAGCGGCTGGCCGTTCCACAGCGTCACGATGCAGACCGTGCCGTCCTTCAGCCACTGCGCCGCATCGCCGACGGCGGTCTTGCCCGCGGCGAACTGCTCGAAGGATTCCGGCTGCATGAAGTGCCAGAACTGTCCGTCCGCATACAGAAATTGCATGTCGACGTCGACGACGTCCGCCGCTTCCAGGGAATCTCCGGACTTGAAGGTGCGCTCGATGATGCGCCCGGTCCGCAGGTTGCGGATGCGCACCCGGCTGAACGCCTGGCCCTTGCCCGGCTTCACGAATTCGTTCTCGACGATCGAACAAGGATCGTTGTCGAGCATGACCTTGACGCCGGAACGGAAATCGTTGGTGCTGACGCTGGACATTGGATATCGCCGCCGGAGCCCGGACTGGCCGGCTGGGTGCTGTTAAAAGGCCGCGTATCATAGCCGCTGCCCGTTCCACCGGCCACCCCGTGCTGGAGCATGAACTCGGTCGCGTTGTGGCCGTTTTCAGGGTGCTACTATCCGGCCACCCATCGAGGCAGGACGCCACCGGAGCCGGACTTGAAGCCACCCGCCGCCGTTCCAATGATTGCGCTGACGCGCAGTCAGGACAATGTCGAGGCGATCAACAAGGCGCTCCGCAACGCAGGCCACCCGGTCCACGTCACCTGGCTTCCCGACGCTCGTGACCTGGGCGATGCGCTGAGCCAGGCCTCCGCCGAGATGTTGATGTTGTTCGCCGACGAAGACATCGTGGATCTCGCGAGCGCGATGGATTTCCGCGCACGCTTCGCGCCGGACGTGCCGGTCCTGATCGTGCGCGAAAAACTCGACGAGGACGCCATTGCGCAGGCGCTCGCGCTCGGCGCCCAGGACGCGGTGACGCTCGCCAATGTGCCGCGACTGCAGCTCGTCGTCGGGCGTGAACTCCGCACCTACCGTGTCGATCGGGCGCTGTCGACGACGCTCGCCTCGGCGCGCGAATACAAGAAGCAGCTGGAGCACGTCGTCCAGGGCTCGACCGATGCGATCGCGCAGGTTCAGGAAGGCATCATCGTCGACGCGAATCCCGCGTGGCTCGCGCTCTTCGGCTATTCCAATCCCGAGGAGGCCGTCGGCACGCTGCTGATGGATGCGTTCGATCCCGACGACCATGCCGCAATCAAGGGCGCGCTCGTCGCCTGCATGCAGGGCAAGTGGTCGGGCCACACGCTGCACGCATCCGCGCTGGTCGTGAGCGGCCACACGCCGTCGCTCGAGTTCCAGCTGGTCCGCGCCGAATTCGACGGCGAGCCCTGCGTCCAGGTTTGCGTGCCCGCAAAAATCGCAGACGCGGGCGAATACGAGCGCAAGCTTGAGGACGCGATGCAGAGCGACCCGGCGACCGGGTTCATGCACCGACGCTATTTCATCGAGAAGCTCCGCGCTCGGCTCGCCGAGCCGGTCAAGGCGGGCGTGCGCTGCCTCGCCTACATTGAGCCGGACAAATACCAAGCACTGCACGAAGAACTTGGCGTGCTGGTCGGCGAGGATTTCCTTTCCGACTTCGCGCGACTCCTGCGCGAGCAGGTGCAGCCGGGCGATCTCGCGGGCCGTTTTGGCGGCCATGGCTTCATGCTGCTCGTCGAGCGCGGCACAACCCAGGACGTCGAGGCCTGGTCCGAGCACGTCGTGCACAAGGTCGCAAGCGAGGTCTTCCAGGCGGCGGCCAAGTCCTTTTCGACGACCTGCACAGTCGGTCTCGGCCCGGTTCCTCCGGACTTCCGCACCGCTGACGGGCCTGCGAACGACGCCTACATGGCGCACCGGCAGGGACGCGAACTCGGCGGCAATCGTGTGCAGTTGCTCGAGCACACAGGCGCGATGCTCCGAATGCAGGATCAGGACCGGCTCTGGGTCAAGCAGATCAAGGCCGCGCTGATGGAAAACCGTTTCCGTCTCGTGCAGCAGCCGATCGCGAGCCTCGTGGGCGAGGACCTCGGCATGTTCGACGTGCTGGTGCGCATGCTGGATGAGCAGGGCCAGGAAGTGCTGCCTTCGGTTTTCATGCCGGCCGCCGAGCGCAACGATCTCATGAAAAACGTCGATCGTTGGGTCATAGGCGCGGCGATGTCCTTCTGCGCTGCGCGCAAGCCGGGCGCCCTATTTGTCCGCCTGTCGGCCGACACGCTGTCAGATTCCTCACTGCCCGGCTGGCTCGCGAACCAGCTGAAGACTGCGAAGATCGAACCCGCACGCATCGTGTTCCAGGTCCGCGAGGAAGTCGCGGCGCAGCAGATCAAGGACGCGGTTGTCCTGAACAAGGCGCTGCGCGAACGTGGCTTTCGGTTCGCCATCGAAGGCTTCGGCATGGGACGCGACACCGAGCAGCTGCTCGGACACCTGAAGCCCGATTTCGTGAAGATCCACGGCGCGCTGATGCAGGGACTCTCTGCTGATCAGGACAAGCAGGCCCGCGTGAAGGCGATGGTCGAGCTTGCACGCAATTGCAAAGCGATCACCATTGGCGAACGAGTTCAGGACGCGAACACGATGGCGGTCCTGTGGCAGCTCGGTGTCGAGTTCATCCAGGGCTATTTCGTCAACGCGCCTGAGGAAATTGTGCTCGGCCAGGGATAAAGGGGAACGTCCCCTTTATCCGTGCTACTCGACGCTGAGCCGGTCGACCTTTCTCCAGCCGCGCGGCAGCACGGCGCCGCGTTGGCCGCGTGAGCCGAGGTAGTGCTGCAGGTCTTTCCAGGACAGCGTCATTTTGCGTTCGCCGCAGTGAACAGCGACGGATTGATTGGGGGCGACGACGACGGCGCCGACCATGAGTTCTTCGCCGGCGCGGGCTCTCTTGCCTGGAATCCCGAAAATCAGGTTGCCGCGGCCCTTTTCCATTTGCGGCAGTTCAGTCACGGGAAACGCGAGCATGCGGCCGTCGTTGTTGACGGAGCCGACAAGCGCGCCCTCCTCCACGGGTACTGGCGCGGCCGGCAGGACCTTCGCGTTTTCCGGCAGCCGGAACACGAGCTTGCCGGCACGATTGCGTCCGGTGAGTGATTCGAGATTCGCGATGAATCCGTGGCCTGCATCGCAGGCGAGGAGCCACCGGTCCGCCGGTTCGCCGATCAGCACTGCGGCAAAAGTTGCGCCCTCGGGCGGGTCGAGACGGCCGGAGAGCGGCTCGCCCTGTCCGCGCGCCGACGGCAGGCTGTGCGCAAGCAGGGAATAGGCGCGCCCGGTCGAATCGACGAAGACGGCCTGCTGCGTGCTGCGTCCGCGCGCTGAGGCCTGGAACGCATCGCCCGTCTTGTAGGAAAGCTGACCGGGCTCGAGATCGTGTCCGCGGGCCTGCCGCACCCAGCCAAGCGTCGACAGCACGACCGTGACCGGCTCCGACGTCACCAGTTCCGTTTCATCGATCGCCTCGGCCGCCCTGCGCTCGACGATGCGTGTCCGGCGTGCGTCGCCGAACTCCTCCGCGTCAGCGATGAGCTCGTCGCGAACGAGTTTCGTGAGTTTCGCGGCGCTCTTCAGCGTCTTTTCGAGCAACTCCTGCTCCGCAGCGAGCTCTTTCTGCTCACCACGGATCTTCATTTCCTCGAGCTTCGCGAGATGACGGAGCTTGGTCTCGAGTATCGCCTCGGCCTGCAGGTCGCTGAGCTTGAATCGCTTCATCAGCACCGGCTTGGGCTCGTCCTCGCGCCGCACGATGCGGATCACCTCGTCGAGGTTCAGGAAAGCGATCAGCAGTCCATCGAGTATGTGCAGCCGCGCCGTGACTTTCTCGAGCCGATAACGCAACCGGCGCTTCACGGTCTCCTTCCGGTAGCCGAGCCACTCGGTCAGGAGATCCTTGAGTCCCAGAACGCGCGGACGGCCGTCGAGCGCGATGACATTGATGTTGACGCGATAGCTACGCTCGAGATCGGTCGTCGCGAACAAATGGGCCATCAGCTGCTCGATGTCCACGCGATTCGACCGCGGCGTGATCACGAGCCGCGTCGGATGTTCGTGGTCGCTCTCATCGCGGTAGTCCTCGACCATCGGCAGCTTCTTGGCGCGAAACTGCACGTCGATCTGCTCGAGCACCTTTGCGCCCGAAACCTGGTACGGCAGCGCGGTCACGACGATATCGCCGTCCTCGATCTCATAGACGGCGCGAGCGCGATAGCTGCCATTTCCGGACTTGTACATGGCGCGCAGCTCGGACTTCGGCGTCACGATCTCGGCGCCGGTTGGGAGATCCGGCCCCTGCACGTGCTTGCAGAGTTCGGCGGCCGTTGCGTCCGGATCGTCGAGCAGGTGAATGCAGGCGGCGGTCACTTCGCGCAGGTTGTGCGGCGGAATGTCGGTCGCCATGCCGACCGCGATACCCTGGGTGCCGTTCAGGAGCACGTTCGGCAGGCGCGCCGGCAGGAGCTTCGGCTCATCCAGCGTGCCGTCGAAGTTCGGCTGCCAGTCGACCGTGCCCTGGCCGAGTTCGGACAGCAGCACATGCGCGTAGGGGCGCAGGCGCGATTCGGTGTAACGCATTGCCGCGAAGGATTTCGGATCGTCGGTCGATCCCCAGTTCCCCTGCCCGTCCACGATCGGATAACGGTAGGAGAAATCCTGGGCCATCAGCACCATCGCCTCGTAGCAGGCGCTGTCGCCGTGCGGATGGTACTTGCCGATGACGTCGCCGACTGTGCGCGCGGACTTCTTGTGCTTCGCGCCGGCCGCGAGCCCGAGCTCGCTCATCGCGAAGATGATCCGACGCTGCACGGGCTTCAGACCGTCCGCGAGCTGCGGCAGCGCGCGGTCGAGGATCACGTACATCGAATAGTCGAGGTACGCTTTCTCGGTGAAGGTTCGAAGCGGCTGCCGCTCGATACCTTCGAAGTCGAGTGCCTGCTCTTTCATGTTCAGATCGTCGCCAAGTTGCCCTTGCTCTCGAGCCAGTCGCGGCGGTCAGAGGCGCGCTTCTTCGCCAGCAGCATGTCCATCAGCTGGTCGGCGCCATCCTTCGCATCCAGGGTCAGCTGCACGAGGCGGCGCGTGTCCGGCGCCATCGTCGTCTCCCGGAGCTGCAGCGGGTTCATCTCGCCGAGTCCCTTGAAGCGTGTGATCACCGGTTTTCCGCGGATACCCTCGGCCTGGATCATGTCGAGCGTGCCGTTCTTGTCGTGCTCGCCGAGCGCGTAATACACATTCTTGCCCACGTCGATGCGAAACAGCGGCGGCATCGCGACGAATACGTGCCCGGCCAGCACGAGCGGCCGGAAATGGCGCAGGAACAAGGCGCAGAGCAGCGTCGCGATGTGCGCGCCGTCCGAATCGGCGTCCGCCAGGATGCAGATCTTGTGATAGCGGAGTCCCGACAAGTCGCCGGAGCCCGCGTCGACGCCGAGCGCCGTCGTGATGTTGTGCACTTCCTGCGAGGCGAGGACGTCGGCCGCTTCCACCTCCCAGGTATTCAGGATCTTGCCGCGCAGCGGCATGACCGCCTGGAACGAGCGATCGCGCGCCTGCTTCGCGGAGCCCCCCGCCGAATCGCCCTCGACCAGGAAGAGCTCGCAGCGCTCCGGCTCCTGCAGCGTGCAGTCGGCGAGCTTGCCCGGCAGCGCCGGTCCGCTGGTGATGCGCTTGCGCGTGACCCGCGCGGCCGCCTTCGTGCGTTCCTGGGCATTGCCGATCGCGAATTGCGCAATCTTCTCGCCCGCCTCCGGATGCTGGTTGAGCCAGAGCGCGAAGGCGTCTTTCACGACGCCGGAAACAAAGGCCGCGGACTCGCGTGAGGACAACTTCTCTTTCGTCTGCCCGGAGAACTGCGGGTTCGGCATGCGCACCGACAGGACAAACGCGACACCGAGCCAGACATCTTCCGGCGCAAGCTTGAGCCCGCGCGGCACCAGGTTCCGGAATTCGCAGAATTCGCGCACCGCGTCCGTCGCGCCCGAGCGCAGGCCGTTCACGTGCGTGCCGCCCTGCGGCGTCGGGATCAGGTTGACGTAGCTTTCCGCGACGGGCTCGGCCGCATCGGGCGCCCAGCAGAAGGCCCAGTCCGCGCTCTCGCCGCCGCCCTTGACGTGATTTGCGTACGGCTCTTCCGGGAGCCGCTCCGCCTTGCCGAGTTGCTCGACGAGATAGGCGCCAAGATCGCCCGTGAAGTACCACTCCTCCGTCTCGCCGGTGGCCTCGACCGCGAGCTTGACGCGCAGGCCCGGACATAGAACGGCTTTCGCCTTCAGCACGTGCTTGAGACGCGGCACCGAGATGTTCGGCGAATCGAAATACGCGGGGTCCGACCAGAAACGGATGGTGGTGCCGGTCTGTCCGCGCTTCGCCTGGCCGACCGCTTCGAGTTTCGAGACGACTTTGCCGTCGCGGAATCCGATGTTCCATTCGCGGCCGTCGCGGCGCACGTTGCATTCGAGATGCTTCGAGAGCGCATTGACGACCGAGACGCCGACGCCGTGGAGTCCGCCGGCCTGCTCGTAGTTCTTGTCCGAGAATTTTCCGCCGGCGTGCAGACGGGTCATGATCAGCTCGACGCCGCTCACCTTCTCCTTCGGATGAATGTCGACCGGCATGCCGCGGCCATCGTCGTCGACCGAGACGGACCCGTCCTTGTGCACGGTGACCGAGATGTTCTTGCAGTGACCTGACAGCGCCTCGTCAACGCTGTTGTCCACCACCTCGTGGACCAGGTGATTCGGGCTCCGCGTGTCGGTGTACATGCCCGGTCGGCGGCGAACGGGTTCGAGTCCTTTCAGGACCTCGATGTCCGATGCGGTGTACGACTGTGTCATGCAGGCCTTCAGGACGGGCGGCAGGCCGCCGCCGGCGCGGCGATTCTAGCAGCCGCGCACGCGCGGGCGCAGTCGCAATTCAATCCAGATCGTTCCTGAGCGACTCGAGTGTCGCCGTCGAGAGTCGATTCGCATGCCGATAGTGCGGATGATCCGCGCCGACCGAGACGGATGCGCCGCGGCGGATCGCGTCGCGCGCGGCGGCGGGCAGCTCGAACCGCAGCCAGTGGACTGCTGAGGTCTTGGTGTCGTTCTCGCGTTCGAGATCCTCGTCCGCGATCGCGATGACGCGCGGGAATCCCTCGACCTCGATGTAGCAGAGATCCTCGATGCCGCGCAGCGTCACCAGTGCCGCCTCGCGCTCGGGTGCGTCCGGGTACTCGATCATCATCGTCGCCTTCCAGTTGCCGCCGTCCGGGATGAGCGGGTTGTAGGCGTCGAGTTCCTCGCGGATTCCGGCGGCCTCGAATATGCGCTCGATACGGAGCATCTCCTGCACCTGGTACTGGACCGAGAGCCGGTCCTCGAAGATCCAGGTCACGTTGGGTCCGACGGCCACCGTTCGCGGACGCTTGTGCTCGAGCACGGACGTGCGGAAATCGTCACGCTCCCGCGCATACTGCTCGAGGCTCATCAGGTCGGCGGCGGCAAGCGCCCGGGCTTCAGGGTTCATCGGCTCTCCTCAGATACCGTAGGCGAGGCGCAGCAGCTGCAGGGGATGCTCGGGTTTGCGCGCACCGCCGAGGCCGGATACGATCTGCGCGCCCGCCATCGGGCAGTCGCTCGCGAGATGCGCAGGACCGAGGGCCGCCACGCGGTCGACGACCGGCTTCGCGATCCTCATCGAGACTTCGCGATATTCGCGCTTTACGGCATAGGTGCCGTCGTGACCCGAGCAGCGTTCGATCGTCGTGAGCGCCGTGTCCGGCACGAGCGACAGCAGCTCGCGCGTCTTCTGCCCGATGTTCTGCACGCGCAGATGACAGGGAATGTGGTAGGCAACCAAGCCGAGCGCCGCGCGGAAATCCGTCCGCAGCTTGCCCTCGGAGTGCCGCAGCATCAGGTACTCGAACGGATCGAAAGTCCTGTTCGCGACCGCAAGCACGTCTGGATCGCCCGGAAACAGCAGTGGCAGCTCGCTCTTGAACATCAGCACGCAGGACGGCACGACCGCCAGGATGTCATGGCCGCTCGCGACCATCGCGGCGAGCGCCGGAATGTTGCGTTCCTTGAGTTTCTCGATCGCGGCAAGATCGCCGAGTTCGAGTTTCGGCATGCCGCAGCAGCGCTCTTCGGCCGCGAGTGCGACTGGAATGCCGTTGTGTTCGAGGATCGCCACCAGGTCATCAACGATGTGCGGCTCATTGCGATTGCCGTAGCAAGTCGCGAACACCGCGACGCGGCCGGTCGTGCCGGCGGCTGGCACGGCCTCGAGCGCGGGCTTCGCGCGCCGGGCCTCGCGCGCGCGAAAGCTTCCGGCATGAAACTCCGGCAGCGGCGCTTCGCGATGAACGCCGAGCATGCCTTCGAGCAGGCGTCGCCCGGTCGGGCTGCGGTTCGCAGCATTCACGATCTCGCGCACGACCGGGATGCCCGAGATCCGGCCGACGACGTCCGTCGATGACAGCAGCCGATCGCGGAACGGCGCGCCGCTCTCCTCGAGTCGCACCACCTTCGCGCGGAGCATCAGGTGCGGGAAATCCACGTTCCAGGGATGCGGCGGTACATAGGGGCACTTGCTCATGTAGCACATGTCGCAGAGGTAGCAGTGGTCCACGACCTCCCACCGCGCCTGTTTCGGCACGTCGGCGACCTCGCCTGTCGGCGTCTCGTCAACGTGATCGAACAGCACCGGAAAGGAATTGCACAGGCTGAAGCAGCGACGGCAGCCGTGGCAGATGTCAAAGACGCGCTCGAGTTCACGATCGAGCGCCGCGTGATCCCGGAACTCCGGGCTCTTCCAGTCGAGCGCGTGGCGCGTCGGCGCCTCAAGGCTGCCCTCGCGGGCAGCGCCCGTCAGGCGCTCGCTCACGCGCGCTGGCCTCGCCGCCGGACCGGGCTCAGTTGAGCTGGTCCAGGGCCTTCTGGAACCGGTTCGCGTGAGAACGCTCGGCTTTTGCAAGCGTCTCGAACCAATCCGCGATTTCGGCGAATCCCTCCGTGCGCGCGGTCTTCGACATACCCGGATACATGTCCGTGTATTCGTGCGTCTCGCCCGCAATCGCCGCCTTCAGGTTGTCCGAGGTCGGACCGATCGGCAGCCCCGTCGCCGGATCGCCTACCGCTTCGAGGTACTCGAGGTGGCCGTGCGCGTGCCCGGTCTCGCCCTCGGCCGTCGAGCGGAACACGGCCGCGACGTCGTTGTAGCCTTCGACGTCTGCCTTCTGTGCGAAATAAAGGTAGCGACGATTGGCCTGGGACTCGCCGGCAAAAGCCGCTTTCAGATTGTTTTCGGTCTGGCTGCCCTTCAGGTTCACGATGTCCTCCTCGCCGGACCGGTCGTGATGACCGGCCATTTAGACAGATTCTAACACCGCTTTTGAGGAGGTGAAGTAAACTTCCGGCCTCCACCCGCTGCATTGGATCGACCAGGTGACCCGACAGAAACCGGCGGCTCCCGACTTTGAAGCGGCCCTCGCAGAACTCGAGTCGATCGTGCAGCGGCTCGAAAAAGGCGAGTTGCCGCTCGAAGAGTCGTTGCGGCAGTTCGAACGTGGCGTCGTCCTGACCCGTCAGTGCCAGAAGGCCCTGCGGCAGGCGGAACAAAAGATCCGCGTGCTCGCACGCTCGGGCGACGGAGAGGTCGTCGAGCAGGATTTCGAAGCGCCGGACGCGGACTGACCGGACTGCGATGCGGCCCGAACCCGTTGCCAGCCCCTGGCAGTCGAATTTCCGCGAGCGCGTCGAGGCCGTACTCCTTCGCGTGCTGCCGGCCGAAGACCGCGAACCGGTCCGACTGCACCGCGCCATGCGCTATGCCGCCCTCGGCGAGGGCAAGCGCATCCGTCCCCTGCTCGTCTATGCGACGGGCGCCGCGATCGGCGTTGCGCCGGAGTCGCTCGACGCAGCGGCGGCCGCGGTCGAGTTGATCCACGCCTACTCCCTCGTCCATGACGACCTGCCCGCGATGGACGACGACGACCTGCGCCGCGGCCGGCCGACGACGCATCGCGCGTTCGACGAAGCGACCGCGATCCTTGCAGGTGACGCCCTGCAGGTGCTCGCATTCGAGATCCTGGCCGAACTGCCGATGCCCTCGGTGGATGCCGTCGCGCGGCTCGAGATGATGCGGCTACTGGCGCACGCGAGCGGCACTTTCGGCATGGCGGGCGGCCAGGCCATCGATCTCGCTGCTACCGGCCGGCGTCTCGAACCACGGCAGATCGAGGAGATGCATGCGCTGAAAACCGGAGCGCTGATCCGCGCGTCCGTGCTCATGGCCTGCGCAGCCGCGGCCTCGCTGCGGCAGGCAGATCGCGATGCGCTCGATCGCTACGGTCGCGCGGTCGGACTTTCGTTCCAGATCGTGGACGACCTGCTCGACGTTCTCGGCGACCCGGCCGTCACCGGCAAGGTCGCGGGATCCGATGCGCTGCGCGGCAAGCCAACGTATCCGGCGATCGCGGGCGTCCAGGCTGCGCGCGCGCGCGCCACGGAACTCGCGGAGGCGGGCGTGGCTGCACTCGCTGCCTTCGGTCCCGAGGCGGCTTGTCTCCGCGAATTCGCAGGCGACCTCGTCCTGCGCGGGCGCTGAGCCTGCCCGCCGTATGCCACCCGGCGCCGGTCCAGTAGACTGCCCGCATGAGTGACGGAAAGCCGGCCGGCCTGCTTCCTTCCATCGAATCGCCGGCCGATCTGAGAGCGCTCCCGCGGACGCAACTCCGCGCCCTGTCGGATGAACTTCGCGAATACCTGATCCAGACCGTCGGCCAGATGGGCGGGCACCTCGCCGCCGGCCTCGGCACGGTTGAGCTCGCCGTTGCCCTCCACTATGTGTTCGACACGCCCTACGACCGGCTCATCTGGGACGTGGGACACCAGGCCTATCCGCACAAAGTCCTGACCGCGCGTCGGCGCCGGCTCGGCAGCATCAAGCAGCGCGGCGGGCTCGCGCCGTTCCCGGCGCGCGCGGAAAGCGTGTACGACAGTTTCGGCGTCGGCCATTCGAGCACGTCGATCAGCGCCGCGCTCGGCATGGCGATCGCCAATCGCATCACCGGCGGCGACCGGCGCGTGGTCGCAGTCATCGGCGACGGCGCGATGAGCGCGGGGCTCGCGTGGGAGGCGCTCAATCATGCGGGCGGGGTCGACATCGACCTTCTCGTGGTGCTGAACGACAACGACATGTCGATCTCGGAGAACGTCGGAGCACTGTCCAATTATTTCGCGCGCCTGCTCTCCGGGCGCATGTATTCGCACCTGCGCGCGGGCGGCAAGAAAGTGCTGCGGTCGATGCCCTCCGCCTGGGAACTCGCGCGGCGCTCGGAAGTGCACGCGAAGGGCATGGTCCTGCCGGGCACGCTGTTCGAGGAGATGGGCTTCAACTACATCGGCCCGATCGACGGCCATGACGTCGGGGCGCTGGTCACGACCCTCGGCAACATGCGCACGCTCCCGGGCCCGCAGTTCCTGCACGTCGTGACGCAGAAGGGCAAGGGCTATGCGCCCGCCGAGGCGGATCCGATCAAGTGGCATGGTCCCGGTCCTTACGACCCGGCAAGCGGGACGCTCGTCAAGGAGCAGGCCACAGGTCCGACTTATTCGCAGGTCTTCGGCGAGTGGCTCTGCGACACCGCGGAGCAGGACGCCCGTTTCGTCGGCATTACGCCGGCGATGCGCGAGGGATCGGGGATGGTCGAGTTCGAGAAGCGCTTCCCAGACCGTTATTTTGACGTCGCGATCGCCGAACAGCATGCCGTGACGCTCGCGGCGGGCCTCGCCTGCGACGGCCTGCGCCCGGTGGTTGCCATCTATTCCACCTTCCTGCAGCGCGCCTACGACCAGTTGATCCACGATGTCGCGCTGCAGCGCCTGCCTGTCGTGTTCGCGATTGATCGCGCGGGTCTCGTCGGCGGCGATGGCGCGACCCACCAGGGCGTGTTCGATCTCTCCTACCTGCGTTGCGTGCCGAACCTGGTCGTGATGGCGCCGGCGGACGAGAACGAATGCCGGCAGATGCTCTACACCGCAGGCACCCTCGATCAGCCATCGGCGGTCCGCTATCCGCGCGGGCGCGGTCCAGGGGTGCCGGTGCAACGCACGATGCAGGCCCTGCCCATCGGGCGCGCGGAAACCAGGCGGAACGGCGGCAGCGGACTCGCGCTCCTCGCCTTCGGAACCATGCTGACGCCGGCTGTGACCGCCGCCGAGCTGCTGGACGCGACGCTCGTCAACATGCGATTCATCAAGCCGCTCGACGAGGAACTCATCGCAACGATTGCAGCCAGCCACGCCGCTATCGTCACCCTTGAGGAGAACGCCGTCGCGGGCGGCGCGGGATCCGCGGTGCTGGAAGTCTTGCAGCGAATCGGCAGCCGCATTCCCGTGCTGCAGATCGGAGTGCCGGACGGATTCGTCGAGCACGGCTCCCGCGAGGACAACCTGGTCGCCGCCGGCCTCGACGTCGCCGCGGTGCGCGCAACCATCGAGCGCTTCTGGCGCGGACACGCACTCGCGCACGCCCTTCCAGCCGGTTAATCAGGACCGGCATGGTATGATTTCTCCATGAATGCGAATTCCGCCGGAATCACGGTCAGACCGATCATCGACGACGTGCAGGGCCGTCCTGACACGCGCCAGATTCCGATCGACCGCGTCGGCATCAAGGACATCTATCACCCGGTACGGGTCAAGGACCGCTCCGGCGGCGAACAGCACACGATCGCGAACTTCAGCATGTACGTGTACCTGCCCCATAACTTCAAGGGCACACACATGTCGCGCTTTGTCGAGATCCTGAACCAGCACGAGCGCGAGATCTCAGTCGAATCGTTCAACGAGATGCTGGCCCAGATGACGACGCGGCTCGATTCCGGGGCGGGCCATCTCGAGATGACTTTCCCGTACTTCATCATGAAGAAGGCGCCGGTGACCGGCGTGCAGAGCCTGCTCGACTACCGCGCGACGCTCACGGGCGAGCTCAAGGACGGCGCGATCCAGACCTCGCTCAAGGTGCTCGTCCCGGTGACGAGTCTCTGCCCCTGCTCCAAGCAGATTTCCGACTATGGCGCCCACAACCAGCGCTCGCACCTGACGATCTCCGCGCGCATCGCGGAGCACGTCTGGCTCGAGGAGCTGATCGACGTGGCGGAGTCCGAGGCAAGCTGCGAGCTCTACGGCATCCTGAAGCGTCCGGACGAAAAATTCGTGACCGAACGGGCCTATGACAACCCGAAGTTCGTGGAAGACATCGTCCGTGATGTCGCGACACGTTTGAACTCCGATGACCGGATTCGCGGGTACGTCATCGAGGCTGAGAATTTCGAGTCCATCCACAATCATTCCGCGTATGCGCGCATTGAGCGCGACAAGGACGCCGAAAAGCGTTGAGCTTCTAGCCCAGCCGCCAGGCGGGGCCGTTCGCTCGCTCAGCCGGAACTTTATTCGCTCGCGAAGCAGCCCCGCCTGGCGGCTGGGCTAGCTGGCGACGCGCGACTCGCCGTTCTGGAGGCGGGAGATCAGGGATTTCAGGAAGACTTTGTTGAAGCGCAGCTGGCAGGCCGAAGATGCCTGTTCCAGCAGCGTTGAGCTGACGCGGAGGATCGTAACGCCATGGCCGGCGATGACCGCGGCCTGGCGCTTGGCGCCGCGCAGGTAGCTCGTCTCGCCGAAACAGTCGCCGGCCTCGAGCCTGCCAACCATCACACCGTCGCGCTCGACGTTGCAGTTGCCAGCGACGATCACATAGAAGCGGTCGTCGATGCCGCCGGCACGCACGATTTCGTCGCCCTGGGCATGCGCCTGCCAGGTGCCCGCGCGCAGGACCTCCCAGATCTCGCCCGACGAGAAGTCGTGGAAGAACTTGAGGCGCCGCAGCAGGTTGAAATGCTCCTGCCGGTCGCTCCGGTCGGTTTCCTTGCGCTGCTGCGCATGCACACGCGCAATCGCGTTCGCGAACTCCGCGCCGTTCGGATAGCGCTTTTCGGGCTCCTTGTGCATCGCCATCGCGACGACGTTTTCGAGTTCCGCTGGCAGGTCCGGGCGCAGCGACAGCATCGGCGCAGGCGTCGCGTTGACAATTGCATGCAGAAGCTTCGCGAGCGCGCCGGCCCGGAACGGCCGGTGCCCGGTCAGGAGCTCGTACATGACCGCACCCAGCGAATAGATATCCGAGTGATTGGTGAGCTCGAGGGACTGTACCTGCTCCGGCGACATGTAGCTCGGGCTTCCGGCAATGCCTTCGATGCGCGAGAAATCGGCGTCATTGTGGAGCGCAATACCGAAGTCGATCAGCCGCAGGTCGCTGTCGGTCGTCAGCATGAGATTGCTCGGCTTGATGTCGCGGTGGATGACGCCGCGCGAATGCGCGTAATGCAGTGCCTTGGCGCACTTGAACATCATCGTCAGCACGTCGTCGATCGGCAGCAGGTTGTCGGGGCGCGTGTAGGCCGAAAGCGTGCGCGCGCCGTGGATGAACTCGGTGACGACGTAGTAGTAGCCCTTCTCCTCGCCCGCGTCGTAGATCGGCATGATGTTCGGGTGCTGGAGCATCCCGACCATGTGCGCCTCGGAAAGGAACATCTTGCGGGCGACCTTGGCGCGCGCCGGATCGTCGTCCGCGGCGATGCGGTAGGCCTTGATCGCGACGTCGCGCCCGTAATACGGATCGTGGGAGAGGTAGACGGTGCCGGTCGAACCGCGCCCGACCTCGCGAATCACTTCGTATTTGCCGATTTGCTCGGCCATGCCGGACTCGCCGTCCGTGGGCCGTCTAATCGTCGGCAAGGTTGCGGTAGCGATGGCCGGCTCCTCCCAGGAAATACCGGCAGGCGAAAGCCACCGGACACCGCGTGAGGATATTTCGTCAAACCCGGCGGAACCGTGAACCGGATCGCGCTTTACCGGGGGCTTGCCCCGCGCTCTGCGAAGTGGTCGAAACCGTGACCGGCATCGCGCTCGGGCGGCGCACCGTCGATTCGCACACCGGCGGCCTCGCTGACGGCGCCGATGCGCCGCAGCACGACGCCGGCGTCGAGCGCCCCGATGCGGTCGCGATCGGCGGAATCCGCCGTGAACAGCAGTTCGTAGTCGTCCCCACCGCCGAGCGCGAAGGCAAGTCTCGCCTCGGGTCCCGAGACCGAACAGAGCCCCGCAGAAAGCGGCAATTCGCGGCTTTCGATGTCCGCACCCACGGCGCTCGCCCGGCACAACTTCTCGAGATCACCGGCGAGGCCGTCGGAAACGTCGATGCAGGCGGTCGCAATACCGCGAAGCGCGATACCGAGCGCGACCCGGGCCTGAGGTAGCTGGAACCGACCGAGCAGGGCGTCGCGCGCGCGGCCCTGGGCCGGGAGGCGACCCTGGAGAATCGCGAGGCCCGCTGCGGCGTCGCCCGGTGTGCCGCTGATCCAGAGATCGTCGCCCGCGCGCGCGCCGTCGCGGTAGATCGCCTGCCCGGGTGGCACGGTCCCGGCAAGGGTCACGGTCGCGGTCAACGGGCCACGCGTCGTATCGCCACCGACGAGCGCGACGTTGTAGCGGCGCGCGAGCGCATCAAGGCCCGCGGAGAATCCGGTGAGCCAGTGCTCGTCGACCGCAGGCAGAGTCAATCCGAGGAGCGCCCAGGCGGGCTCGGCGCCCATGGCGGCGAGATCGCTCAAGTTCACCGCGAGCGCGCGATGACCGACGAAGCGCGCGTCGAATCCTTCCGGAAAATGCGTGCCTTCGACAATCGTGTCGAGTGCGAATACGAGAGTGCCGTCGGGCGGGCCAGCCACGAGCGCGCCGTCATCGCCGACGCCCTGAAGCACGTCCTCGCGATGTGCGCCGCGCCGCGTGAAGTGCCGCTCGATCAGTTCGAATTCACCCGCCGGCATCGCGCGCTCAGGCAACTTTGCCGCGCTCGCCGGCGCGGTGAGACTTCGAAGCGCGGTCGAGCACCGCATTCACGAAACGATGGCCTTCGGTCGCCCCGAAGCGCTTTGCGAGTTCGATCGCTTCATTGATGACAACGCGATATGGCACGTCGGGACGAATCATCAGCTCCCACAGGCCGAGCAGCAGGATCGAGTGCTCGACCGGGTCGAGCCGTTCTGGCGCAATGTCGGAGTGAAGGCGCAGTTCCTCGTCGAGACGTGAATCAACCGTGCAGATCGCGGCGATCGCCTCGCGGAAATACTCCGGATCGACGCGCGCAAACTCCGGCGACGTGGCGAACTGCGCGACCAGCTCGTTCGGCGGCTGGCGGCCGAGGTGCCACTGGTAGAGCGCTTGCACCAGCATCTTGCGCGCGGCGCCGCGCGCATTCACGCGCTCGCGGCTTGGTGCGCGCATCGTCAGCCGCCCAGCTTGCGCATCAGGTTCGCGAGCTCGATCGCCGCCCGCGCGGCGTCGGCGCCCTTGTTGCCTTCCCCGCCGCCGGCGCGCTCCTCGGCCTGCTCGACGGTATCGGTGGTCAGGACGCCGAACGCGACCGGCACGCCGGTTTCGTATGCGATGCGGGCGAGGCCTGCTGCGCATTCCCCGGCCACGTAATCGAAGTGCGGCGTCTCGCCGCGGATCACCGCGCCAAGCGCCACGATCGCGTCGAAATTCCGGGACTCGGCGAGCTTTCGCACGACGGGTGGCAGGTCGAACGCGCCGGGCACGCGCACAAGCTCGAGTGAGGCGGGATCCGCGCCATGGCTCGCGAGCGCCTCGACCGCGCCCTGCACCAGGCGTTCGACGATGGACTCGTTGAATCGCGACGCCACAAGCACGATTCGCAGATCGCCGACCCGCAGTTCGCCTTCGACAATGCGAATCGCATTCACGCGGCGAGTATATCAGGCGATCGCGCGCCGACCGGCCGGGAAACTACTCCTCGTAGCCGGTGATTTCGAGGCCAAACGCGGCGATGCCGAGCAGCTGGCGCGGCGCGGACAGCACGCGCATCTGGGTGATGCCGAGATCGCGCAGGATCTGGGCGCCGATGCCGTAAGTGCGTAGCACGGCGCGGCCCGCGGCGGTGTCGGCGGCGTGATCCGGTGCTGCCGGGTCCACGATCTCCGACAGCGACTGCTGCGGGCGCAGCACGACGACCACGCCGTGCGGCTCCCGCGCGATGCGTTCGAGCGCGGCGTGCAGCGTCCAGCCGGAATGCGGGCCGCGCACGCCGATCAGGTCGCGCTGCGTGTCACGCAGGTGCACGCGCACCAGGGGCGGCTCCGTTCCCGGCGAGCCGTGCAGCAGCGCCACGTGCAGGCTGCCGTGCACGCGATCCGCATACCAGCGCATGCGGAACGCGCCTGACTCAGTCTCCACCATCCGGTCGGCCACGCATTCAATCGAGCTTTCCTTCTGGAGCCGGTAGCGGATCAGGTCAGCGATCGTGCCGATCGCGAGGCCATGCGCCGCAGCAAAGCGCTCGAGTTCGGGCCGCCGTGCCATCGTGCCATCTTCATTCAGGATCTCCACGATCACGGCCGCCGGCTCGAAACCGGCGAGACGCGCGAGATCGCAGCCGGCCTCGGTGTGCCCGGCGCGCGTCAGCACGCCACCTGGGCGCGCCATCAGCGGAAAGATGTGGCCGGGCTGCTGGAGGTCCTCAGGACGCGCATCGCTTGCGACCGCGGTGCGCACAGTGTGTGCGCGGTCCTGAGCGGAAATTCCGGTGGTCACGCCCAGCGCGGCCTCGATGCTGACGGTGAAATTGGTTCCGTGGCGATCGCCGGATTCCTTCACCATGAGCGGAAGGCTGAGCGCATGACAGCGCTCCTGGGTCAGCGTGAGACAGATGAGCCCGCGCCCGTGGCGCGCCATGAAGTTGATGTCCTCCGGACGCACGCGTGCAGCGGCCATGACGAGATCGCCCTCGTTCTCGCGCTCCTCGTCGTCCATGACGACGACCATGCGGCCGGCGCGCATTTCGTCCAGCAGTTCCTCGATCGTGTTCATCGGATACCGCGCGCCTCCAGCAGCCGGTCAAGGTAGCGCGCGAGAAGATCGACCTCGAGATTCAATGATTGCCCGGCGGCGATACTACCCAAGGTCGTGACCGCGCGCGTGTGCGGCACGATGTCGACGCCGAAGACCGCGCCCGAAACCTCGCCGACCGTGAGGCTGACGCCGTCGAGCGTCACCGAGCCCTTGACCGCGATGAAGCGCGCGAGCGCCGCCGGCGCCTCGATCGTCGCACGGATCGAACCCGAAGACTCAACGGTCCGCAGCACCGGCGCGAAGCTGTCGACATGGCCGCTCACCAGATGGCCGCCGAGAACGTCGGCGGCCGCAAGCGCCGGCTCGAGATTGACGGTGTCCCCGACGCGGAGCCGGCCAAGCGTCGTGCGCGCAAGCGTCTCGCCGGAAAGGTCTGCCTCGAAATTCCCGCCCGAGAGTCTTGCGACCGTCAGGCAGACGCCGGCCACGGCGATGCTGTCGCCGATTTTCCAGGCGCCGGTCGCGACCTCGCTGGTCGCGATCGTGAGCCGGCGCGCGTTGTCGCCGCCATCCACTTGGACGATGTGCCCGATTCCCCTGACGATGCCTGTGAACATGCGATTGCCTCAGCGTCGCGGCCGCAGCCGGATCATGAGGTCTCCGCCCACATCCTGGCGATCGATGATCGAGAATTCGAGACGGTCGGCCATCGACGCCGGCGCCGGCAGATCGGCGAGCGGGCGCGAGCCTCTGCCCAGCAGCGTCGGTGCAAGATAGAGGACCAGTTCATCGGCGAGTCCCGCCGCCAGGAATGCGCCTGCGAGGCCGGGCCCGCATTCCGCGAGTATCTCGTTGATCTCGCGTCCGCCGAGGTGCGCAAGCGCCGCGCCGAGATCCACGCCGCCCGCCCCTGCGGTGACTGCGATCACCTCCGCACCCGCGGCGCGCAGCGCCTCCGCCCGCAGCGAGTCCTCGCCCGCACAGAGAACGAGCAGACGGCCCGGCGGCGCGAGGATGCGCGCCTGCGGCGAGATCCGCAGCTGCGAATCGAGCACGACACGCAAAGGCTGTCGGGTCGCACCCGGCAGGCGCACGTCGAGCCGGGGATCGTCCGCAAGGACGGTGCCGCTGCCGGTGAGAACCGCCGATGAACGCGCGCGCAGTTTCTGGACGTCGTCGCGTGCAGCTTCGCCCGTGATCCAGCGGCTCTCACCGCCGGGCAGCGCCGTGCAGCCGTCGAGACTCGCCGCGAGCTTGACGACGACCCAGGGCCGGCCACGCTGCATCCGGGAGATGAAGCCGATATTCAGTTCGCGTGCGGCATCTTCCAGCACCCCGCCCTGAACCGGGATGCCGGCCGCGGCGAGCCGCGCAATGCCGCCGCCGTCCACGCGCGGATTCGGGTCCCGCATCGCGTACACGACGCGGCCCACGCCCGCCGCGATGAGCGCATCGGCGCAGGGCGGCGTACGCCCTTGATGACTGCAGGGCTCGAGCGTCACGTACGCCGTCGCTCCGCGCGCTGCGCTGCCCGCCGCCGCGAGTGCAATCGCCTCGGCATGCGGACCGCCGGCACGCTCGTGCCAGCCTTCCGCGAGCACGCGCTCGCCGTCCGCGATCACGCAGCCGACGCGGGGATTCGGATCGGTCGTCCACAATCCACGGCGCGCGAGTTCGAGTGCACGCCCCATGTGGGCCGCGTCGCGTGCGGCGCTTTCACTCATGGCTTGTTCCGCGATTCGCGCGCCTGGGACGGCAGCAGGGACATCTGCCCGCCGGAAGGATCGCGCTGCCTGGTCTTGTCGAGCTGGTCGAGTTGTTCACGGAATGAATCGACGTCGTGAAAGCGGTGATACACGGAGGCATAGCGCACGTAGGCAACCTCGTCGAGGTGGCGGAGCTCCTCCATTACAATCTCGCCGATCGAGCGCGACGCGACTTCACGCTCACCGAGGACGCGCAGCCGGTGACCGATGCGTTCGATCGCTGCTTCCACGGCGTCGCGCGCGACCGGCCGTTTCTCGAGCGCTTTCATGATGCCGCCGCGCAGCTTGCCTGCGTCGAAGGGCTGCCGCGTGTTGTCGTTCTTGACGACTTGCGGCATGACGAGTTCCGCAGTCTCGAAGGTCGTGAAGCGCTCGCCGCAGGACTGGCATTCGCGGCGGCGCCGGATCTGGTGTCCCTCGCCAGCCAGCCTGGAATCCGTCACCTTGGTGTCGTCGTGATTGCAGAACGGACAGTGCACGGCCGCCGCCTGTCGGCTTTCAGCCGTAAACGGGGAAGCGCCCGCAGATCGCCAGCACCTGCGCGCGAACGCGTTCGATTGCGGACTCGTCGTCGATCGCGTCCAGTACATCGGCGATCCAGCCGCCGACCCGGCGCGATTCGTCGGACCCGAAACCGCGTGTCGTGATCGCGGGCGTTCCGATCCTGAGCCCGCTGGTGACGAACGGCGGCCGCGGATCGTTCGGCACCGCGTTCTTGTTGACGGTGATGTGCGCCCGGCCAAGCGCCGCGTCCGCGTCCTTGCCGGTATAGCTCCGTCCGATCAGGTCGAGCAGGAACAGGTGATTGTCGGTGCCGCCGGAAACGATGCGGTAGTTGCGCTCCATCAGCGCCTTCACCATCGCCTGCGCATTTGCGACGACCTGCCGCTGGTACGCGGCGAATTCCGGAGTGAGTGCCTCGAGGAATGCAACAGCCTTCGCCGCAATCACGTGCATGAGCGGTCCGCCCTGCGTGCCGGGGAAGATCATCGAATTCAGCTTCTTGTGCAGGTCCGGATGTTCGCGCGCGAGTATCAGCCCGCCACGCGGGCCGCGGAGCGTCTTGTGCGTGGTCGTCGTGACGACGTCCGCGACCGGCACCGGATTCGGATAGACGCCAGCCGCCACGAGCCCGGCAACGTGCGCCATATCGACGACAAACCAGGCGCCGACCGCATCCGCGATCGCGCGAAAGCGCTGCCAGTCGATCACGCGGGAGTACGCGGAGAAGCCCGCGAGGATCATCTTCGGACGGTGTTCGTGCGCGAGCCGCTCGACGGCCGCATAGTCGATCCCACCGGTCGCGGGGTCGAGGCCGTACTGCACGGCGTTGAAAAGCTTGCCCGAGAAATTGACCTTGGCGCCGTGCGTCAGGTGGCCACCGTGATCAAGACTCATGCCGAGCAGCGTGTCGCCCGGCGCCAGCAGCGCGAGATAGACGGCCGCGTTCGCCTGCGAGCCGGAATGGGGCTGTACGTTGGCGTATGCGGCGCCGAACAGTTTCTTCGCGCGCTCGATCGCGAGTACTTCCGCCTTGTCCACGAATTCGCAGCCGCCGTAATAACGCTTCCCCGGATAGCCTTCGGCGTACTTGTTGGTCAGCACGGAACCCTGGGCCTCGAGCACGCGCGGGCTCGCATAGTTCTCCGAAGCGATGAGTTCGAGATGTTCCTCCTGGCGGCGGCACTCGGAGGCGATCGCGCTCGCAAGCTCGGGATCGAACTCCTGGATATTCATGCCGTGGTCAAACATGGTAGCGGCGCAGTCTACCCGAAAGGCTCCACTCGGGCCGCTTCGACGAAGGACCGCACGACCTCGGTCCAGGCGCGCGCGAGGTTGCGCCGGTTGTAGCCTCCGCCGCCGACGCCGAGGATGCGGCCGGACGCATGACGGTCAGCGATTGCGCAGAGCCGGCGGGCGGCATGCGCATGCGACTGCTCCGTCAGCTGGAGGTGCGTGATCGGATCGCCTCCCAGACTGTCGGCGCCGCACTGGAAAATCACGAATTCGGGCTCATGCCGTTCAAGATGCGCCTCGACGGCAGGCCAGACCGCAAGAAACTCGGCATCGCCCGCACCCGGAGACAACGGCAGGTTGAGCTTGGTCCCCGCCGCCGCGCCCGCGCCGGTATCCGACGACGCACCGGTGCCCGGATACAGGTAGCGGCCGTCTTCGTGCGTGTCCGCGAAGATCACCGAGGGGTCGTCCTCGAACGCATAGAACACGCCGTCGCCGTGATGCGCGTCGATGTCCACGTACGCGATGCGCTTGAGTCCATGAGCGAGCTTCAGGTGCTCGATGACGACGCCGATGTCGTTGAACACGCAGAAGCCCGCCGCATGCCCGCGCCCCGCGTGATGGAGTCCCGCGATCGGCACGAAGCCGCGCTTTGCCTGCCCGTTCATCACCGCCTCCGCGGCGACGAGCGAGGCGCCGACCACGTCGCTCGCGGCTTCGAAGACGCCCTTCCACGCGGGCGTGTCGCCGGCGTCCAGGAATCCTTCGCCCGTCGCCGAGCGCGCCTCGACCAGGTCCACGTATTCGGGACGGTGGAATAACTCGAGTTCGCGGCGCGTCGCTGCACGAGGCGCGAGCTGCAGCACGCGCCGGTCCAGTCCCTGCGCCGTGAATTCGCGCCAGAAGGCTTCGTGGCGGTCAGCGCCGAAGGGATGGCCGTCGCCAAAACCATAGCGGGCGATCCGCTCGCCTGCGACGACACAGGTGTCCGGTCCGCAGTTTTCAGTCACACGATGCCGCCGCAGTCGGGAGAAAGTCACATCGAGACTAGCACGGTCCTGCGACGGCTGGCGGCGGACCCGCGCATCGCTGATAATCCGCGGCCCCGCGGACAGGCAGAAAGGCATGGCCCAGTACATTTATACGATGAACCGCGTCGGCAAGGTGGTCCCGCCGAAGCGGCACATCCTGCGCGACATCTCGCTGTCATTTTTCCCTGGCGCCAAGATCGGTGTGCTCGGCCTGAACGGCTCGGGAAAATCGACGCTGCTGCGCATCATGGCGGGCGTCGATACGGACATCGAGGGCGAGGCGCGACCGCAGCCGGGAATCAAGGTGGGCCTGCTACCACAGGAGCCGCAGCTGGATCCGGCTGCCGACGTGCGCGGGATCGTCGAAGAGTCGGTGAAGCCGGTCAAGGACGCCCTCGCTCGGCTCGAGCAAGTCTATGTGCTCTACGGCGAACCCGACGCGGACTTCGACAAGCTCGCCGCGGAACAGGGAAAGCTGGAGGCCTTCCTTGCGACCGTCGACGGACACAACCTCGAGCGGCAGCTCGACATCGCCGCCGACGCTCTGCGCCTTCCACCATGGGATACGCGGATCCCCCAGTTGTCTGGTGGGGAGCGCCGCCGCGTCGCGCTCTGCCGCCTGCTGCTGTCGAAACCCGACATGCTCCTGCTCGACGAACCGACGAACCATCTCGATGCCGAGTCCGTTGCCTGGCTCGAGAAATATCTCGAGCAGTACCCGAGTACGGTCATCTGCGTCACGCACGATCGTTACTTCCTCGACAATGTGGCCGGCTGGATCCTCGAGCTCGACCGCGGCCACGGAATTCCCTGGCAGGGCAACTACTCCTCCTGGCTCGAGCAGAAGGAACAGCGGCTCGCGCAAGAGGAGAAGCAGCAGGAAGGCCTCAGGCGGACGCTCGCGCGCGAGCTCGAATGGGTGCGCACGAATCCCAAGGCACGCCAGGCCAAGAGCAAGGCCCGCCTGCGACAGTTCGATGAACTGTCGTCCGTCGAATTCCAGGCCCGCAACGAGACCAACGAGATCTACATTCCGCCGGGGCAACGCCTCGGCGATCTCGTGATCGAGGTCGAGCACCTTCGCAAGGCTTACGGCGAGCGCCTGCTGATAGACGACCTGACGTTCAAGCTGCCGCCGGGCGCCATCGTCGGCATCATCGGCCCGAACGGCGCGGGCAAGACCACGCTGTTCCGCATGCTGACCGGCGTCGAAAAGCCGGATGCGGGAATCATCCGCACCGGTCCCTCGGTCAACATCGCCTATGTCGACCAGTCGCGTGACCAGCTCGATGATTCGAAGACCGTGTGGCAGGAAATCTCCGGCGGCCAGGACATCATCAAGGTCGGCAACTACGAGACCGCCTCGCGCGGTTACGTCGGCCGGTTCAACTTCCGCGGCAACCAGCAGCAGCAGCACATCGGCGAGCTGTCGGGCGGCGAGCGCAACCGGGTCCACCTGGCGAAAGTGCTCCGAACCGGCGCCAACGTGCTCCTGCTCGACGAGCCGACCAATGACCTCGACATCGAGACGCTCCGCGCGCTCGAGGAAGCGCTCCTGAACTTTCCGGGTTGCGCGATCGTTATCTCGCACGATCGCTGGTTCCTCGACCGCATCGCCACGCA
>JANLWE010000009.1:0-21163 GCA_031364365.1 Gammaproteobacteria bacterium
CGAGCAGGAGACTCTGGTTCGAAAGGTCCGGCAGCGCGCGCGCGAGCCGGGCTCCCACATCCGTCGTCGCCGCTTCGTCGGCCTGGATCATTTCCACGGCGAATTGACGACGCCGTGCAGTTCGGCGATCAGGTCGCCGGCGATCACGCCGCGCTCGCCCGCGCGCGACGCACGATCGCCCGCCTCCGCGTGCAGCAGCACACCGGCCGCCGCGGCGAGCGCCGGCGCGCATCCACCCGCCAGCAGCGCCGCAATGATGCCGGTCAAGACGTCGCCGCTGCCCGCGGTCGCCATGCCCGGATTGCCGCGATCGCAGATCCAGGGAAGCGCATCGCGCGTCTGCACCAGCGTGCCCGCGCCTTTCAGCACGCAGACCCCGTCGAAACGCTCCACGATCGACTTCGCCGCGGCGAGCCGGTCGCGCTGTACCGTGGCGGCGTCAGTGCCGAGAAGACGCGCAGCCTCGCCCGGGTGCGGCGTCAGGATCCAGTCCACATGCCGGCGCGGATGCATCGCGAGCAGATTCAATGCGTCGGCATCGACCACGACCGGCCGGCCGCCGTCGATCGCCTGCTCGAACAGCCGGCGCGCACGCCGATCGACGCCGAGACCGGGCCCGATCGCGACCGCATCGGCCGCAGCCAGCAGCGGTGCGAGGCCCGCGCGACCGCGGAGCGCATGCGCGATGAGTTCGGGCCGCGCGCTGACGACGGCGGCGGCACTCGGCGCCGAAGTTGCAAGCGTCACGAGCCCTGCGCCCGTGCGAAGTGCGGCCTCGCCGGCAAGCCGCGCGGCCCCCGCCATCGCGAGCCCGCCGACCACGAGCACGCGGCCGTGATCGCCCTTGTGCGCGGTGCGACGCCGCGGCGTCAGTGCAACCGCCGCCAGGCGGCCATCCATCCGGCGAAGCACCGGCGCCTCCGCGTCGCGCGAACCCGCCGGAATATCAAGATCCGCGAGTTCCAGGCCGCCGACATGGTCGGGCGCCGCGCCGAGAAAGAGCCCGGTCTTCAGCGCGATGAATGCGATCGTGCGCGTCGCGCGGATCGCGGCTCCCTGCGGCAAGCCCGTGTCCGCATCGAGGCCCGACGGTAGATCGAGCGCGAGCACCGGCAATCCAGACCGATTGACCCAATCGATGCAGTCGCGCCACGCGCCCTCGACCGGCCGGTCGACGCCGGTGCCGAGCAAGGCGTCGATGACGAGCTCCGAACCGGCGAGCGCCGTCGCATCGAAGTCGCCGTGCCGTCCGCCCTCCGCCGTGAAATCCGCGTAGGCCTGCAGGGCGTCGCCGCCGAGACGACGCGGGTCGCTGAGTGCCGCGACCCGCACTTCGAGGCCGGCAGCCCGTGCGAGACGCGCGAGCACGTAGCCATCGCCGGCGTTGTTGCCGGCGCCGCAGAGAATCGCGAGTTTCGTTGCGCCCGGCCAGTGCCGCCTGACGGCATCGAGCGCAGCACCACCCGCGCGCTGCATCAGCTTGTATCCCGGAACGCCGGCCTTCTCGATCGCATGCCGGTCCATCGCGCGCACCTGAGCGGCCGAATAGACCTCGGCGGGCAGCGATTCCATGGGCGCGATTATACTGGCCGCCCCGCGACTTCCGCCCTCCCATGGCAAGCCAACTCACAGTCAGCGAACTCGGCGCACTCCGCGTGCGTCTCGACGAGCTCGCGCGGGAGCTCGGCTTCGACCAGGTTGGCGTCGCCGGCATCGAGCTTCCGGAAGACGAGGCGAATCTCGAACGCTGGATCGCGGAGCGGCGGCACGGCGAGATGGATTACATGGAGCGGCACGGCCGCAAGCGCAGCCGCCCGGACCAACTGATTCCCGGGACGCTTCGCGTCATCAGCGTGCGCATGGCGGCCAATGCGCCGGATGCGAGCCCGGCGCCTGCCGTGCTCGCCGACGGGCGCAAGGGATTCATCGCCCGTTACGCCCTCGGTCGCGACTACCACAAGGTCCTGAGAGGCCGGCTCACCAAGCTCGCGGCGCGGCTCGAAGCGGAGATCGGGCCCTTCGGCTATCGCGCATTCGTGGATTCGGCGCCGGTGATGGAAAAACCGCTTGCGCGGAACGCCGGCCTCGGCTGGATCGGCAAGCACACCAATCTCATCAACGAGCGCGCGGGATCGCTGTTCATGCTGGGCGAGCTGCTGACTGACCTGCCGCTGCCCGTCGACGCGCGCTCACCCGATCGCTGTGGCACTTGCAGTGCCTGCCTTCCCGCCTGCCCGACCGGTGCGATCACGGCGCCCTACCAGCTCGATGCGCGTCGCTGCATTTCCTACCTCACGATCGAGCATCACGGTGTCATTCCAGAAGCGTTGAGATCCGCTATTGGAAACCGTATCTTCGGCTGCGACGACTGTCAGCTCGTCTGTCCCTGGAACAAGTTTGCGCGGGTCGCGGCCGAGCCCGATTTCCGCGTGCGACACGGACTCGACGCGCCGGATCTCGTTGAGCTTTTCCAGTGGACCGAAGCGGAGTACGAGGCGCGCAGCGCCGGCAGCGCCTTGCGGCGATTGGGCTTTCGCCGATGGCTGCGGAACATCGCGGTCGCGCTCGGCAATGCGCCGCGGTCAGAAGCGGCCGCGGCCGCGCTCGCTGCGCGTCAGGACGACGTCGACCCACTGGTCCGCGAACACGTGCGCTGGGCTTTAGGGCGCCAGCTCAGGCACGCACCGGATTGACGTAGTGCCGGCCGCTGGTGGTGCGGCGAATCGTTTCGAACAGGTCGTCGAAATCGCGCGAGTTGTTCGCCGGATCGATCTCGGCGGTGTTGACGATGAGCAGCGGCGAGGCCGTGTACTGGTGGAAGTAACGCGTATAGGCTTCGCCGAGCCGCTCGAGATAGGCGGCATCGATGTACTTCTCGTAGGGAATGCCGCGCTTGTCGATGCGCGCGAGCAAGACGTCGACGGGCGCCTGCAGGAACACGACCAGATCCGGAACCGGCGCATCCACTGCAAGGCGCGTGTACACCTGGTCGTAAAGCTTGAACTCCTCGTCGTCGAGCACCACGCGTGCGAAGAGCCGGTCTTTGTCCAGCATGTAGTCCGCAACACGCACCTGCGCGAAGAGATCGTGCTGGCGCAGCTCGGATAGCTGACGCGCGCGCTGGAACAGGAAATGGAGCTGGGCCGGAAACGCCGCCGCCCGCCGGTCCTTGTAAAAGCGCTCGAGGAACGGGTTCTCCATTGGCTGCTCGAACACGGTCCCGGCGCCGACCGCGGCGGCGAGCTTGCGCGCGAGACTCGTCTTGCCGACGCCGATCAGGCCTTCGACGACGACCAGCCGATGGGGCCAGCTTTCCCGCTTTTCTTCAGTCGTCACCGGATCCCCGCGCGGCGAGCCGCTCGATCCCGTCGCCCGAAACCCGATCGCGGAGCACACGGACTCGAGCCAGTCCCGGCACCCGGAAATCCGCAGCGATTTCCGCCAGAGGATACAGCACGAAATTGCGCTGGTGCACGCCCGGATGCGGCAATCGAAGTCCCGGCTCGTCCGCCTGCAGATCGCTGACCGCGAGCAGGTCGAGATCGATCAGCCGCGGACCCCAGCGCAGGGAAGGTTCGGTCTTGCCCATGCGCCGCTCGATCGCCTGCAGTTCCGCGAGCAACTCGTGCGGCTTTTTCGTCGTCAGGAGGCCGGCGGCGGCATTGACGTACTCGGGTTGATCCTGCGGACCCATAGGCTGGCTGCGCCAGAGCCGTGAACGAAGAATCAGCTGCGAGTCGGCGATCCGGGCCAGGGCCTCGAATGCGTTTTCGACCTGTCGCCGTGGATTGGACAGATTGCTGCCGAGACCGATATAGGCGGGACGCCAGAGCATCGGCCGGGCTCAGGATTCGGTGGCCTGCGGCTTGCGACCGCGGCCGCCGCGACGCCTGCGCCTGCGGCGGGGTGGGCCGTCGGCCTGGGCGCCATCGCCGGAATCCGTTCCGACATGCTGCAACTGCGCCTCGGGCGGCAGCTCCTGGATCTCCGTCCACCAGCGCGCGATCGCCGGGTCTTCGACGCCGGCTTCGGCCCGCAGCAGCAGAAAGTCGTAGGCCGCCCGGAAACGCGGGTGGCTGAGGAAAGCGAGCGCGCGGCGGCCCTCGCGGCGATGGAATCGCGGTTGGAGCGCGAGCAAATCCCGCATCGGGATCGAAAAACGCTTCGGGATGCCGATGCGCCGGTTCTGCGCCGCAACGACTTCGTCCACCGCGTCCGCGATCGCGGCGCCCGGATGCATTCCGGTCTCGAATCTTCGCTGCGCCGCCGCCGAAACCGGCCCAAACAGCAACACTGCGAATAAAAACATGGGCGTGACCGGGCGGTCCTCGGCGACGCGCCGGTCGGTATTCGCGAGTCCCGCGCGGATAAGTCGGAGCGCCACGCCGTCCGTCTCCGTGGCGAGCTGGGCCGCAGTCGCCGGGAACAGGTGCTCGAGCAGGCCATGTTCTTGCAGCAGATCGAAGGCGCGCTCCCCGAAGCCCGCCAGAAAAAGTTTCAGGAACTCGTCGAGAAGCCGCGCCGGCGGAATGTGCTCGAGGAGACCCGCGAGCGCCTCGAATGGCGCCCGTGTCGATTCGTGCAGGCTGAAGCCGAGCTTTGCCTCGAAGCGCACGGCGCGAAGCATCCGCACCGGGTCCTCGCGGTAGCGTGTTTCCGGATCGCCGATCAGCCGGAGCGTCCGCGCGCGGATGTCGTCGAAACCGCCGACGTAATCCCAGATCGAGAAGTCCTCGATGTTGTAATAGAGCGCATTGCAGGTGAAGTCGCGGCGCCAGACATCCTGGTCGATCGTGCCGTACACGTTGTCGCGAAGCAGCCGGCCGCGATTGTCATGGACGCGATCCGTAGACGCGACCTCGACTTCGGGTTCGTCCTCGGGCTCGGAGTCGGCTTCCGCACTCTCGCCTTCGACTTCTCCCTCTGCATCCGGAATCATCGGCACACCGGCCGCGCGAAACGTCGCGACCTCAATGATCTGGTGACCGTAGCGAACGTGAGCGATGCGGAATCGCCGCCCAATCAGCCGGCTGTTGCGGAACAGCCGGCGCACCTCTTCAGGCGAGGCGTCGGTTGCGACGTCGAAGTCCTTGGGCTGCATCCCGATCAGGAGGTCGCGCACGCATCCGCCGACGAGGAATGCCTGGTAGCCGGCGTCCTTCAGTCGGTAAAGGACCTTGAGCGCGTTGCCGGAAATCTGCGAGCGCGAGACCGGATGATCCGCGCGTGCGACGATCACCGGCGCTGCCGCCCGGTCGTTCTGTTGATCCAAGGAGTGAGAGTCCGCTTGAGGTCGAATGATGGGCCGATATAATACCAGCCCCCTTGCGGGCCCCCGGCCCGATGCAAAGGCGCTTCGCTCCCATCGTCTAGAGGCCTAGGACACAGCCCTCTCAAGGCTGGTACGAGGGTTCGAATCCCTCTGGGAGCGCCATAAAATCAATTAGTTATGAATAATCCGGTACGGAAATACTGAATCCGTACGGAACCAGCCGCCGGGCGCCTCCCAGCCCGAAACCGACCCCATGATGACCGCCGACGAGCGGGTGCATTATTTCCTCTTCAGTTGTCAGAATTTTTCCGGCCGCAGCACTTCGATGTCGCCGAGAAACAGGATCATGGCGTAGTCGTCGTAAAAACGTGCCTTGAGTGCGGCAGCAATGGCGTGCGCGACATCCACCGTGCAGGCCACCTCGATGCGGATATTGGCGCTGAGTTCCCAGCCCGCATTGCGGATGCCGCGGCCACCCTTGCCGCGCGCGTCAGTGATGGTGTAGCCGTGGGCGCCCAGGCGTTCGATTTCGCGGGCGAGCTCGTGCTCCAGCGCGGCCTCGGTGACGATAGTGAGCAGCTTCCGATGTTCCAGGGGCATGGCGTGTCACCCTCCCAGGCGATGGATGTGTTCGGCGAGATGATGGTAGAGCGGGATCCCCACCAGGATGTTGAACGGGAAGGTCACCCCCAGCGAGGCGGCCAGCGACAACGTCGGATTCGCCTCCGGCACCGACAGGCGCATGGCCGCCGGCACCGCGATATAGGAGGCGCTCGCCGTGAGGGTGGCCAACAGTGCCGTGCCGCCCACAGACAGCCCCAGCATCCAGCCGAGCCCCGCGCCGAAAGCGCCCGCAACGAGCGGCATGACGATGCCGAACACGATCAGGAAAAGGCCGTGCCGGCGCAGACCGCCTACCTGGCTCGCGGCGATCAGACCCATCTCCAGCAGGAACAGTGCGAGCACCCCCTTGAACAGATCGAAGAACAGACCTTCGACAGGCTTGATGCCTTCGGGCCCCGCAGCCCAGCCGATGAGCAGCCCGCCGAACAGCAGCACGATGCTCTTGCCCAGCAGCACCTCGCGGGCGACCATGCGCCAGCGCGTGTTCCTGTCCACACCGCGCGCCAGCAGGATGCCCACCACGATGGCCGGCATTTCCAGCAGTACCAGGAACACCGGAATGTACCCCTCGAAGGCAACCTGCCGGTACGCGAGATAGGCCACTGCGACGGCGTAGGTCCCCACGCTTACCGAGCCGTAGTGGGCGGCGATGGAGGCAGCGTCGGCCCGCTCGAGGCGCCCCGCGAAACGCAGCACGGGATAGGCGACCAGCGGCAAGGCGACGCCCATAAGCACCACTGTCACCATTTGCGGCAGCATGACGACGAGCGATTGGCTGGCCAGTTCCACGCCGCCCTTCAGCCCGATCGCGAGCAGCAGCACGACGGTGAGAAACTCGTAGATCGCCGGCGGCAGGCGTAAGTCGGCGCGAAGCAGGCCGGCGGCCAGCCCCAGCAGGAAAAAAAGCACGACCGGGTCGAGCGCGGGCATCGATCTATGCCCCGTCGAGGGACAGCAGTCCGGTATCGTGGTCGTGAAATACTGGTCCCGCGATGCGCAGCGGGTAACGGCCGTGAAGACGCCTCAGTTCGTCGTTGATCTGCGCCTCGGGCGTGCCGCGGGAGAAAACCGGCGCGTAGATTCCGGGTGGGTCCGCGGCATCGCCGCGGCGGGACAATGACAACAGCGCACCGGGCAAAGCGTCGCGGGAGAGACGCGCGCCCCACTGGGCGGGCCCTCCGTCGACTGGCTCGATCCGGCCAAACTCCCAGATTCCCGACAACCCGAAGGACTCCGTCACAGCGGCTTCCAACGTCTCGCCCGTGTACAGCCGCAGCGCCAAGCGCGACGGCGCCTCCATGGCCATGCCACTGTGTATCCAAGTTCCCATGACGTGATTGTCTTGGGGATTACGGCCAGCCTTGCGGCGCCGGAATGCAAGGAACTTTCCCGCCTCCCGGCACGTGGGCGCGAGGTCGTCGATGCTGTGAACAAGCAAGAGCAATCCCATCGCTCACTTTCTCCTTGCATCATTCCAGTCGCGGCGCTCGGCGGCGCAGCCGCCTCCGGACGCGCCACTGTCAACGCCGCTTGACCTTCCACTTGAGCTGGAACTCGACTTCTTCTTCCCGGGCCCCGCGCTCGTGCTCGACGCCGGCGGTGGCGTCGCCCGGCACCACGACGCGCCGGCCCGCCACCCGGATCGAGAAGCGTTCGCCGCACTCCAGGGCGCCGGCCAGCCGCCGCAGCTTGGCGATGAAGGCTTTCTTCGGATAGATCTTCTCGACGTCGCGCCTGCGTGCTTTTCTTAGACCCATCACGCCCCGCGCATCATCGCCGCGATCTGGGTTGCGTCGATCGTGCCCACCTTCTGTTCGATTTGCGGCAGGTATTGCGTTTGCAGTTGCCTGGCCGGACCGAGCAGATTGCGGTAGGTGTCTTGCAGCACGGCCGTGCTCATCTGCCGCCCGCCCGCGTAACAGCGCCTCGTGATCTGACCCAGCGCGTAAGTGGTCGCGAAGCAGAAGCCTATGCCGGTGGCAGCGGCGCCGAAGCCCATGACGGCGGCGAAGACCAGCAGTCCATTGAGATTGAGCCCCTGTTCATTGAGATACGGCTCGACGCCGAGCAGGCGCATGCTGACCGAAAGCACCAGCACGATGGCGAGGTTGGTTGCGAGAAAGAGTGCGACGCGTTTCACGGTTGTTCTTTGGCCGGTGATTGGTTTCGGGCTGCCGCCACCTACTCGCTGCTATTGGTGAAGCCCAGCAGGTGCAGCAAGCTGGTGAACAGGTTGTAGATCGAGACGTAGAGCGTCACCGTCGCCATGACGTAGTTGGTCTCGCCGCCGTGGATGATCTGGCTGGTCTGGTAAAGAATCAGGCCGGCCATCAGCAGCACGACCGCGGCGGACACCGTGAGGGCAAGCGCCGGCACCTCAAAGAAAATAGCCGCCAATCCGGCCAGAAAGGCCATGATGATGCCCGTCATCAGGAAGCCGCCCATGAAGCTGAAATCCCTGCGGCTCGCCGTTGCATAGGCCGACAACCCAAGGAAGACGGCGGCCGTGCCGCCCATCGCCATCATCACAACCTGATGCCCGTTCTGCATCGCGAGGTAGTGGCCGACGATCGGCCCGAGCGTGTAGCCCATGAAACCGGTCAGGGCGAAGACAGAAATCAGGCTCCAGCCACTGTTGCGCAGCCTGACGGTCAGAAACAGAAGGCCGAAGTAACCGATCAGCGTGACGAGGATGCCCGGATGCGGCAGCTGCAGAGCCGTCGTCGCGGCCGCCGTACCGGCGCTGAACAGCAATGTCAGCGACAGCAGCCAGTAGGTGTTCCTTAGCACGCGGTTCTGGGACAGGGCTGGGGCAATCGCCCCGGCATTGCGGGTCAGGACCATCGCTTCGGTAGGTTTCACGGTCAGACTCCCTCAGTTGTCGGATAAGTCAGAGGATTCGCCCAGCAGCGAGAGCAGTGGCTTCCGCTTCGCCTTCGTCAATCGAACGTTTTGGTGTAGCCGGGCAACGCGCCTGACGACATTGCGGCCCGCACGCTCAGCGGCCCGACCGATCACGGCGTACAGATCGGCGCCGACGTCTTCGATCAGGACGAACGGCGCATGCTCCAGAACCACCTGAATCCGGCAGAACTTGTCCGTGCCGCCGCGCGGCCCGTTGGTATCGCCCAGCCGGACCTCCACTCGCTTGATCCGGTCGCTGGCTCGGGCCAGGGCGAAGCGCAGCCGCCTCCTGGTGTGATCCAAAAGCGGCGCGGTGAGCGGGAACCCCAGAGCCTGGATGTCGATACGCATGCTCGCTGTCTCGTTGTCGGTTGATCACCGTTCCAATGACTGTGCGCGTGCCGTGACTTCGTTTAAAGTCGATTTAGCAGGACTGATCCGTCGAATAAACCGAATGATTGGCGCGATGAATTTCAGTCCTCATCGGTCGCCCTGCCCCGGCTGGCGCGTTTCGCTTGCGCCGAGCAGTTCGCGAGGCCCGCACACTTCGGCGCGCAGCGCAGCGAGCTGATTCCGCAACGCGCGCACCTCGTCGAGGATCAACTGGGTGTGCGCCGCTTCCGCGCCCTTGAGGTCTTCCGCGACCCGCGACTGCATCGCGTTGACGATCACCGCGATGAACAGGTTCAACACCATGAACGTCGCGATCAGCAGGTAGGCCACGAAGAATATCCAGGCAAACGGCGACTGCGCCATGACACCGCGCGCGATGTCGGGCCAACCCTCGATCGTCATGACCTGGAACAGCGTGAACAGCGAGGCGCCGAAATTGCCGAAGTACTCCGGCGCGATCGCGCCGAACAGTTTCGTGGCCATTACCGCCGAAACGTAGAGCACCAGCGTCATCAGGCCGATAATCGACGCCATGCCCGGTAATGCCTCAAGCAGGGCGCTGACCACCCCGCGCATCGAAGGTGTCATCGAGACCAACCGCAACAGCCGCAGCACACGTAACGCCCGCAGTACCGCGAACGGCCCGGCCGCCGGCAGGAGCGCGATGTCGACTACGATGAAATCGAACACGCTCCACGGATCGCGAAAGAATCTGCCGCGCCAGACGGCGAGCCGCAGCGCGATCTCCGCCACAAATACGGCGAGGATCGCGCGGTCCGCGGCGACAAGCACCGTGCCCCACTCCGCCATGATCGCGGGACTCGCTTCGAGACCGAGTATCGCAGAGTTGACGAGGATCAGCGCGAGCAGCCCGTTCTGCACGCGCGGTGACTCAATCCGGCGCGCGAGCGGCCCGCGCCAGCCGGGCAGGATGTCGCCAGCCACGCTCATCGGAACTCGCCGCCTTTGCGCGCGCCTGCCGGCGGGTGCAGCAGACTCGCCGCGATAGAAAGGGCAAGGATCGCGAATACCGTGCCGAGCATCCACGGGATCGGGATCTTGTACAAATCCATGATCAGCATCTTCACGCCGATGAACATGACGATTGCCGCGAGTCCGTAGTTGAGCAGATGGAACCGCTCGGCCATGTCGGCAAGCAGGAAGTACATCGCGCGCAAGCCGAGGATCGCGAAGATGTTCGAGGTGAAGACGACGAACGGGTCGGTGGTGACGGCGAAGATCGCCGGGATGCTGTCGACGGAGAAGATCAAATCGGTGACCTCGACGAGCACCAGCACCAGAAACAGCGGCGTCGCGTAGCGCAGCCCCTTCTGCATCACGAAGAAACGCTCGCCGTGGTAGCCCTCGGTGACGCGCATGTGACCGCGAATCCAGCGAATCACCGGGTTTTTCGCGAGGTCCGGCTGCTGGCCGCCGACCAGCAGCATCTTTACTCCGGTGGCGAACAGGAACAGGCCAAAAACGTAGAACATCCAGTCGAACTTCTCGATCAGCAACACGCCGAGGTAGATCAGCACCGCCCGCATCACGATCGCGCCGATCACCCCGTAAAGGAGCACCCGCTTCTGAGATTCGGCCGGCACGGCGAAGTACGTGAAGATCGTCACCCAGACGAAGACGTTCTCAGTGGCGAGCGCCTTTTCGATGAGGTAGCCCGACAAGTACTCGATGGTCTTCGCGTTGGCAATCTCGCGGCCATGGACGCCGTCCACGAACCACCAGTACCAGCCGGCGAACGCCATTGCCGCTGCGAACCACACCGCCGCCCAGGCGAGCGCCTCGCGGACCGGCACCTTGTGCTGCCCCTTGGCCTTGAGCAGCACGAAGTCGAGCACGAGGAACACCACGACCAAGAGGCTGAAGCCGAGGTAAAGGATCGGCGTGCCGGTATGCGCGACTTCGATCATTTAGGCGTTCTCACAAGTACACGTTGCTCGCTTGTTCGAAACTGAGGGGCGCGGTCCGGCGCGCGCCGGAATGGGCGATGGGTGCGCAGGGATGCCGGATCGGGGAGCCGGCGCCGCACAAATCGACGCGCCACGGTCAGACGACGGCAGCCCGCTCATACACCGCGCGCGAACGCGCAAGCGGGATCTTCATCTCGCCCGCGAGGATCTGCGGCGTCACGTTCCAGCGCTCCCACGCGCGTTGCACGAGCGCGCGCTCGCCTGCCTGTACGCCATCGATCTCGGCGAGGTAGAGCAGCGCGGCCGCCACGATGAGCTGCGTAGTGCGTTCGTCGATCGCGTCAAGCTCAGCGTCGAATCGCTCGGCGCTTGCGCGGCGCCCAGCTGCCATGCCGCCGCAGCGCTCGCTAAGATAGCGCGAGAGCACCGCCATGAAGCGCCCGCGCTCGATGCCGAGAATCTGCAACGTGCCGGCGCCGTCTCGAAACTCGAGCTCGCGCCAGTCGAGCCGTCCGTCGTGGGCGATCAATGCCGCGATCACCCGCGCGGCGGCTTCCGGGCTGTTCCGGCGATAGGTACCGCGGTTTCTGGACATGTTCAGTTCTCTCCTTGTCGGCCAACACCCTGCGGCAGCGAGTGTAGAGATGCCGTGACTTCGTGTAAAATCGAATAATGATGGATCATTAGTCGAATAAACCGAAGGATTGACGCGATGAACTTCAAGCACCTTCACTATTTCTGGCGGGTCGCCAAGGCGGGCGGCGTCGCGCGCGCGAGCGAAGAGTTGCACCTGACGCCGCAGACGATCAGCGGGCAGATCGGGTTGCTGGAGGAGGACTTGGGAGCACCGCTATTCGCCAAGCGCGGCCGCAACCTCGAACTGACCGAAGCGGGGCGGCTCGCCTTCGGCTACGCGCAGGACATCTTCGCCCTCGGGGCAGAACTGGAGGAGTCCCTGCGGAATTACCCGGGCGGTCGTCCTGCCGAATTCCGGGTCGGGGTAGCCGACGCGGTTCCGAAGACCATCGCCTACCGGCTTATCGAACCGGCGACCCACCTTGCCGATCCCGTACGCATCGTATGCCGCGAATGGAAACTCGACAGCCTCCTCGCGGAACTCGCCGCGCATCGGCTGGACCTCGTCATTGCCGACGCACCGATCCCGCCCTCGGTGAGCGTGCGCGCGTACAACCACCGGCTCGGGGAATCCGGGGTGAGTTTTTTCGCATCCGCTCGGCTCCTCAAGACCCTCAAGGGGAAGTTTCCCGCCTGCCTGGCCGGCGCACCGATGCTGGTCCCCGGCGTGGAAGCGGCGGTGCGATCGCGCCTGGAGCGGTGGTGCGAAGCGAAGAATCTCCCGCTCCGGGTGGTCGGAGAGTTCGACGACAGCGCGCTCATGAAGGCTTTCGGGCAGCGTGGCGCTGGGGTGTTCATCGGGCCGAGCGTACTTGAATCCGAAATCCAAACGCAGTACGGCGTGAAAACGCTTGGCCGAACGCAGGAGATCGTGGAGGAGTTCTTCGCGATTTCGGTCGAGCGGCGCGTAACCCACCCCTGCGTGGTCGCGATTACCGAGGCGGCAAGAAGTCGGTTGTTTGCCGCCGACGATTCTGCCTGAGGCACACTGCCTCGAACGGCCAGATGGAACGGAGCGGCACATGCGGGTGATTCACGCGCTGCGCGAGTTCGTCGCGCTCGAATATGCCGGTGGCATTCTGCTTGCGATTGCCGCCGCGGCCGCGCTCGTGTTCGCCAACTCGCCGCTTGCATTCCTGTATGACGCGTTCCTCGATACGCCGGTCGAGGTGCGCGCCGGGGCCCTGCAGATCGCCAAGCCGTTGCTGTTGTGGATCAACGACGGACTGATGGCGGTTTTCTTTTTCCTGGTAGGCCTCGAGATCAAACGCGAGGTGCTTGAGGGCGAATTGTCTGACCCGCGGCAGGTTGTGCTCCCGGCAGTCGCTGCGGTGGGCGGCATGGCAGTCCCGGCGGCGATCTACGCCGCGATCAACGTCGGCGACCTAATTGCGCTCGCAGGATGGGCGATTCCGACCGCCACCGACATCGCTTTCGCGCTCGCTGTCCTCTCGCTGCTGGGCAGCCGTGTGCCGACGGGCCTCAAGGTGTTCCTGCTCACGCTCGCGATCCTCGACGACCTCGGGGCGATCGTGATCATCGCGGTGTTTTACGCTGGCAACCTCGCGCCGGTTTCGCTCGGTATTGCCGCGGTGGCGTTGCTTGCGCTGTTCGCGCTCAACCGCTCGGGTGTCGCAAGGCTCGCGCCCTATTTCTTCGTCGGGCTGGTGTTGTGGGTATCGGTGTTGAAGTCCGGCGTACATGCGACACTGGCCGGCGTCGCGCTGGCGTTCTTCATTCCGCTTCGCGCGCGCGGCCCCGAATCGCATTCGCCGCTGCGACGCCTGGAGCGCGATCTGCGTGCGCCGGTTGCGTTCGCGATACTGCCGCTGTTTGCGTTCGCCAACGCCGGCGTGCCGCTCTCGGGCATCGGAATTGGCGCGCTTCTGGAGCCGGTGACGCTCGGCATCGCGGCGGGCCTGCTCGCCGGTAAGCCGATCGGTGTGTTTCTTGCGTCCTGGCTCGCGGTGCAGCTCGGATTCGCGCGGCTCCCGCAGGGCGCAGGCTGGGGCGCAATGTTCGGCGTCTCCGTGCTGTGCGGAATCGGCTTCACCATGAGCCTGTTCATCGCCGCGCTCGCCTTCGAAGGGGCGGGCAGCGACTACATGGTGCAGATGCGACTGGGCGTTCTCTTCGGCTCGCTCGCCTGCGCCATCGTCGGCCTCGCGATCCTGCGGGCAGTGCTTCCACCCTCGCCGAACGAAGGCTAGGCTATCGAAATGCGATAAGCGGCTGAACCAGCGCTAAGCGTCGGTCGAAAGGAATCCATGCGTAGCGTGGTGATACGTTGGAGCACTTGGCCGCGGCCGCGAGAATAACGGGGCATTAGGACGCGAGGCATTCGCCCTCCTCTTGGCCGCTCAAATCGTGAATCCACCAAGGCTTATCGCTCACCGCTCAAGCGCCGCCTCGCACGCTTCGATTCACACGTCTTCGGTCTCGGCCTTCCCTACTCGAATCACGGTCGTCAGCCCGACTCAAGCATTTCGCTGTGTGCTCTTAACCCAGCGTCAACCGGACCCTCTCGAAACTGGTTCCCGGACTCCGCTCAGTAATTTGACCTGCCCGAAGCCAATGCGGCCGTTCAGACTTATAAGGTGCGTCTGAACGAAAACTCGACGGCGATATTTCGCCGCGGCGGCGCCGAGCGTCACGTCCGAACCCCGATCCCGCGTGCTCACAGACGGCCACACAGCGTCCGGTCCCCGCATGTCCTTGATAGAGGCCGGCACGGGAAAGGGCGCACTTATGCAAACCCTTCGGGTTTGCGTGCGGTCAGGGCTCGGTTCTGGCGACCTCGCCCCGACACCCCCGGCTGACGCCGCGATGGCGGGCCGCGCGGATTCCTTCGGTCCCTCCGCTGTGTCCCCAAGGTGACGCGCATGAATCGACCATGCCATTTTGGCTGCCCTGCCCCACACGTCCCAGCCGGTCCAGGGATCGATTCCGCCTCGCTTATCTGGCCGCTTCCAATTTGTCCTTCATGGCCGACGGGATGAATCGGAAGCACGGCTTTTCGATCATCACCAAACTGGTGCCCGTCTGATGCGCGATGGTCGGGGATCGATCTTGTGGAGCTGCTGCAGTTCGCTGATTCGCGAGTGCAGGAACGAGTAGGCCGATGCATTTACGCGCACCCGCCGCTTGCCGCGCGCCTTGCGGTTGAGCTCGGTGATCAATGCCGAAATCGCACGCGCCCACCGAAGCCGACGCCAGGGTCGCATGCCCTCCTCCGTGAAGATCGGGGCGACAGACTGCTTTCGCTTCAGCTGTGCCTTGCAGAATCGCGCACCATCGGTCGAAAGCGTCGCGTAGCGGGTCGGAGCTCGGGCGGTCGCCCATTCCGATGTGTGAGACGAAGTGACGCCCCGTCGAAGTCGGCCAGGTAGAGCGCCGCGGTCGCAATGGGGCTGATCAAAACCCCAGGTCGCTGTGCGACCCGAGGCGAACGAGCTGCAGAACATCGCCGCCGGTCTTGCGATAGATCAGCACAAGGGCACGCTTGAATGTCTTGCTCCGCTCAAACCTTCGCCTTCAAGTTAGTCATCCGATCCTCGATTCGCCCGAAGCGCTTGAACTTCCCCTTCCTCGCCTCTTTCATGGCGCGGACGGTCTTCGCGTTCGGGTCCAGCGGCTCGAACGGCAGGGTCTTCTCTTTCGGGACGCGGTCTCTCACGGCAACCGATCCGGCCAACGCTGGCGCGCATGCATCACGCGCAGGACTTCGAGCGTGCCGTTCTTGATCCGGTACGGCACGAGATAGTTTGGGGTTACGACGAGCTCGCGCGTGCCGGCGACTCGGCCCGGGCGGCTGATGTCTAGCTGCGGATTCTCGGCAAGTGCGTCAATGGCTGAGACAATTCTCTGTACTGTCTCCCGCGCCGCGACGGGGTTGTCCCTGGCGATGCTGTTTCCGATCGCGTCGAGATTGGCAAGCGCCGTGCGCAGCCAGCTAACGCGCATTCACTCCCCACTTCGCCAGCGTCGCATCGACTTCAGTGGCCGTGGCAAAGTCCCCGGCGTCGGCTTCCTTCACCGCTTTCTTGATCTCGGCAACCTGCCAGGCCTGTTCCTCAAGGTACTGGCGCAAAGCGTCCTGGGCCAGGAATGCGCGTGACCGCCCGGTCGCTTTCGCGAGTTTGTCGAGCGTACGCTTCAGGGTGCCGTCCAGCCGGATCGTGAAATTGGTATTCATCGTGCAGTCTCGTGCAAAGTCGTGCGGTGCCCAAAGCATACCCTATTTCCAGGTTGCCTGCGTCAGCTCCCTCGCGATGTGACGAACGATATCGACCGCCCGTTCCAAGTCGAATTCCGCGATCACCTTGGCGCTCAGGACGGGCCGGAGCGATCCCTCGACCTGCGCAGGCAACACGCCGAGACGTGAGCTCGAAACATCAACCGCGCCGGTGCCGGGAATCATGACCTTGCGCCCAACAAGTGCCAGCAGGGCCGGGTTTGCCGGATCAAGCAGATTCGTGTGCGCCAGGCGATCAATGTCGAAAAAATCGCGGATCGCGACTTCCCTTCGACAGAGTGCGGCTCGGATCTTTTCGGCCACAGCCTCGAGAAGTGACAGGCTGCGGATCTGGACGGGTGGTACTAGCGATGCGCCGGTGACAGGGTCCTGGACCAACGTCTGCGCCATACCGTGAACCGGACTCGTCATGAGCGGCTCGCGCAGCCCCACTTCGATGCTGATCAAGGGTTCGGGCGCCGCCACCAGGGATCGGTAACCCACGGTCGCGTTGTATTGTGTGGACTCGTTCGCTCCTCTAAGTGGCTCAATGATCGTGAAGGCCGGCAATGCGAGTGGCAACTTGGCGACTGCGGCCTTGAGACGGTCGGAGTCGCGCCGCCGGGCGGCCCGCGATGCGTCGAGGGGAGTATGGATGGTGAAGTCCAGGTCTTCGCTCAGCCGGAAGAACCTCGCGTGCACCTTGGAGAATGATGTGCCACCCTTGAATGTCAACTCTCCGTGCCGCTCGCCCAGATACTCAAGCAGGACGCTCGCAAAGTAGTCCTTTTCGATCAGCGCCGGAAGGAAGTCCGTGCGGACCGCCGTGAACTCGATCGCCCGCTTCAGGAGCTTCGGGTCATCCTCGTGCCAGCGAATCGGCATCTCAGGCGTCTCCGTTCAACACCACGCCCCACCGCTGACTCACGGGGCCGCGTTTTCTGGCTGTCGGGATCCAGGGAATGGGGCTGCTGGTGCCCGGCAATGCGCGCTCCAGTTTGCGCAGGAGCGTATCCGAGATGCCTTCCCGCTCCAGCAGGGCGCCGATGCGTCGCAGCGTCCCCTTGTCGCCGTAACGGATCGTCACCCGCACCAAGTCGGCAGGGTCGACACGCTTCTTGATGATCTCCTGGCGGATCCACTGGTAGGCCCGGGGAAGACCGTTGAAGCGAGACCAATCGTAGACTGCGTCAACCAATGTGCGGACGCGGGATGACCAGATGGCAACGCGACCATCCGCGGCAAGCTGTTCCTCGGTGTCGCCGAGCCGGCGATCCGACACCTTTATCAGGTTGACTTGTACTGTCCCAATGCGCCGATCGCCAGAAATCCGGTTGTTGTAGGCATATATTCGGTTCGGCACCTGATTGTCGAACCCATACCGGTTGAAGGCATTCGCGCCGCAGATCTGGTAGCGGCCGCCGCGGTCTTCAATCAATGTGGTCAGGGCCAGGGCTGGGTCCGGCGACCAGAGCCCTCCCAGCGGAAGCCGGGGAGGGACCAGGTAGAGGCCCCGCCGCACGCGGGCAATCAACCCAGCGCGAGTCATGCGGCCGAGCAGTTCACGTTCCTGTTTGGCGGATAGGCGAAGCGGGCTGGTGAGTTCGCCGGTGCGCAGGGTCGATACGCCGCGCATCTGGGTGTAGGCCAGGAGCAGTTGTTCGAGGTTTCCAAGGCGCCGTTTCATGGTCGTATTCTATTTCCGCTTAATTGCCTGTCAAGCAATTAACGAGAAATACGATACGGACCCCAATTGTCGACGATTACGATGGCGCCATGGAAAGCCTTCCTCAACTCCCCACGCCTATCGCGCAGCCTCCAGATTTTCCTTCATCGCCGACGGGATGAAGCGGAAGTAGGCCTTCTCGATCATGGCCAGGCTGGTGCCGGTTTGCTGCGCAACCGTCAGTGGGTCAATTCCGTACACCTGCAGCAACTCGCTGATCCGCGAGTGCCGGAACGAGTAGGCCGACGCCTCGGGCGGGATTCGCAGTTTGCCCCGGGCCTTGCGGTTATGCGCCAGGACCCCGGCATTCATCGCCCTCGCCCACTTGTGCCGCCGCCACCATTGCACGCCATCCTCCGTGAAGATCGGCGTGGCCGGCAGTTTGCGTCGAACCTGGGCCTTGAAGAATCGAACGCCCTCGCTCGACAGCGTGACGTAGCGGGCGCGAAGTTTTCCGGATCGCCCCTTGCGGTGCGACAGCTTCAGGCTCGCACCATCGAAGTCTGCAACGGTCGCAGCGGCCAGTTCGCCGGGTCGCGCGCCGGTCAATTCGAGCCCGCGCAGGAAGTCAGTCGCGAATGGGCCCACAGCGGCGATCAGTGCCGCCCGCTGATCCGGCGCCAGCATGACAGCCGTTTCGCCGCCATCATCCACGTCATCGGTCAACGGCTCAATGCGCCAGGCGGTCGGGTTGCCGACATGGCCGAGACGGTGCGCCCGATTGAGTCCGGCAACCACGGCTCGAACCTGCCTATTCACAGAACGATTCAGCCGGCCCGTACGCAGTCGCTCGCGCCACGCCACGAAGTCGTCATACGTCAGGCTTTCGAGTGCCGTGCCTGCCATCTCGTCAGGCCATACGACGGCCCGGTAGCGGCCCTCAACCTCAGCGGCGGTGTTTCCCCTGCCCTGTTGCTGTAGGTGAGCCAGATACGCTTCCAGAGCCACCCTGACGGTTCCGCGCTGCATCGCCTTGACTGGCGAGGCGGCGAGTTGCGACAGCCACGCTTCGCCCGCACGCTTGGCCGCGTCGTAATCAAGCGCTTCGCCGAGCGACTGGTAATATTGTTTCCGGTCGCGACTCCGGTAACGTGCAATCCAGGTATCAGGACCACGCCGGAATCCCAGATAGGCGCCAGCGGCGAGTCGTTGCCAGTACGGCTCGCGTCGAATTTGGAGTCGATCGCGGTCGCGTTTTCGTGACAGGTCTGACAAAGCAGATATTTCCCGTACGGAACGGTACGGAAACACTACCCGGAACAACGGTAGACAGCAACAGCCTGGTTTTCAGCCATTTCAGTGAGTTACGACACAGCCGGAGACGGCAAAAGACCCTCTGGCGTCCCTCTCAAGGCTGGTACGAGGGTTCGAATCCCTCTGGGAGCGCCAATTCACCCGCTCTTACCTGGGTCTCAGAAAGCTTCGGTAGAGTCCGGACGGTCGATCCGACCACCACACAAAGCACGAACGTCGCGCCTGGCATCGACCATTTTCGCTTGGCGACCTCACTGGATGAACAGATACCCGTTGGTCGTCACGCTCGCCGTCTCGGTCACTCCCGTAGCCGATACACCGTAAAGGTCGGCCAGCACGTCAGAGCTGTTAGTCCCGCTATCGGCTCCTTGGGTGAACAGATAGGTATGGTCCGTGCCACCGATATTGGCCGTGAATGCCACCGTGGCCCCTGAGTTGCCGAAATCCTGAAGCTGCAGGTACTGGACCACTGCGGCAACATCCTCTATCGAATCGATCACCAATGCACCGGCGAATGTATTGGCGTCGTCAAACGTGATCAGGCCATTGTTGATGCTGTGGCTCTTGACAGTTTGTCCGCCAATGGTCAATGCGGAGTCGGTTCCGTTGGTACCAGCGGTGTTCGCGACCACATCTGGGTTGCCGACGGTATCGATGCGATCAACCGCGGCTCCACCAGAGATCACCGAATAGTCGCCGACGACGTCGTACCCGCTGATGGTTCCGTTATTGCCAGACCCACCAATAGACGGGGCTCCGTCGCCTGCGCCGAAGATAAATGTGTCCGCGCCGGCACCACCAATCAGTAAGTCCGCCCCAGCCCCGCCGGTGATCGTGTCCACACCAGCGTTGCCGAACAGCAAATCGTTGCCGTTGCCACCGTTGAGCGCCTCGGCTCCGGACGACGATGCGATGACGTCAAGTGTCCCCGCCCCATCAAGAGGAGTCGTGGCATCCGTCGAAAGATTGTACCCAACGGTGTTTAGAGCGTAGCCATACACCGTTCCGCCGTTTGTGAACGTGATGCTTTCGACCGCGGACCCGGAATAGTGGTCATCGACCGTGATCTGACTTGATCCGACGTTGATCACGAGGTCCGTGCCCACGCGCTCGAAGTTGAGCATCGTGAGGGACGTGGAATTGATTGGCAGTGAAGTGACGATCTCGATCTTGTCGCCACCGCCGCTGGAGTCACTGACTAGATCCGTGCCGTCGTTCAGTCCGAACTGGTAAATGTCATTACCGGAACCGCCGAACAGGAAGTCGTTGCCTGCATTGCCCACCAGTGTGTCGGTCCCATTGCCGCTAACAATGATGTCGCTGCCTGCCGTGCCGTCGATGCTGCCCGTAGTGTCCTGGGTCACGCTCACCGTGCCGGAAGCACCGATTGTGGTGCCGTCGGTCGCCTGGTAGGTAAACGAACCGCCGGCTGGCGCGGTGTCGTTGACCGTGACAAAACCATTCGAACCGGCACCCGCAGTATGAACGGCCGTGAGACCGGTCGCGCCGCCGACACTGGAGACATCCAGCGCCCCGCCACCGTCAGGATCCACGTCATTGGCAAGCAAGGTCCATTCGGGAACTACGAAACTGTTGCCCGTGCCGACATTGGTAATGATGTTGTCGGTAACCGCAGTCGGCCCGTCGTTGGTGCCATTGATGGTGATCGTTACTGTCTGCGTATCCGATGCGGTGTTATTGTCGGAGCTCTGCACCGTGTACGTCAGCGTCAGCGACTGGCCAGGCGCCAAGTAATCGAAGCCCTGCGGCTGTGTCGTCGAATTGAACGTCCAGGCCAGGTTATGGGTGTCGGTGCTGTTGGCAGCCAGCCCGGCCGGCGGAGCGACGCTGAGCAGGCTCTGCAGCTGCGCATTGGTCAATGTGAGGCCACTGGTCGTGCCGCTGGCCACAACACCAGTGACAGACGAACTGACTGTGTTCGTGGTGTCGACGTCCGTCACCGTCAGAGTCCCGTTGGCCGTAAGCCCTGCATTCGTCTCCGTCAGCGTCGTCCCAGCGCTGTCTGTTGTGATCAGTTGGATGTTTGGCGCATCATTGGTGCCGGTGATGGTGATCGTCACCGTGGTCGCCGCCGAGGCGGCATTGCCCGCGCCACTGTCGTCGGTGGCCACCACGTTGAACGCCATGGTGATGGTTTCGCCCGCGCCCAGGAAGTCCAGATTCTCGCTGGT
>JANLWE010000115.1:0-4352 GCA_031364365.1 Gammaproteobacteria bacterium
GACGGCGACGAGGCGCAGCGAGGACATCCAGGACCTCAGTGTCTCGGCCACGGTGCTGAGCGGCGACCTGCTGGCGGACAAGGGTGTCCTTGATCTGTTTGCCCTTCAATACGCGGCGCCCGGCATCACAGTGACCCAGTACGGCTCGGCGAACGTGTTCAACATCCGCGGCCTCGGCCGCAGCCAGGTCGACATCGACGTGCCGTCCGGCGTCGTGATCTATCGTGACGGCGCACCGACAGTGGCGGGCTATTTCCAGAATGAACCGTATTTCGACATGGACTCGATCGAGGTATACCGCGGCCCGCAGGGAACCTTCGTGGGCAAGAGCGCCGCGGGTGGCGCCGTGTTCATCAATACGAATGACCCCGAGCTCGGCGAAAGCCATGGGAGTGTGGAAGCGAGTCTTGGCAACTACAGCGCCGTGGAGGCGACCCTGATGTACAACGCGCCGCTGAGCGAGACGGTCGCTCTGCGGATGGGCTACAGCCACTATGAGCGCGACGATTTCTACGATTCGATCACCGGGGACTACACCGGCCATCCCGGCGAAGTGGACAACAACAGCTTCCGGCTCGGCCTGCTGCTGGAGCCGACCGACAACTTCAAGGCGGTGTTGAAGCTCGATTACCACGACCTCGATTTCGGCGGCAACGTGACGACTGTCTACGGGGAAGAACCGCTCGGCGACGTGGAACAGAACGCCCAATTTGCCTACACGGACCAATCGTTCCGAGCGGTGCTTGACCTCAAGTACTTGTTTGACAATGGCGTCACCCTGAGTTCGCTGACCGGTTACCAGGACATCGAATCGGTCAACAATCTCGACGTCAATGCAACAGTGCCCACGATCTATTATTTCAATAGCAAGATTGATGCCCAGGTCTATTCCCAGGAATTCAACCTGATTTCGTCCAATGACCAGGCATTCAACTGGGTGCTGGGCGTCTTCTGGCAGCAGCAGGATTCGCTGCTGCCGCCTTGGGAAAAGGGAGGCTTCAACTTCATCGGCAACGGTTTCCCCCTCCCCTATCCCTGGGCCACAAGTCCATGGGACAACACCGAAACCGATTCTGCCGTCTTCGCGCATGTCGCGATTCCACTTTCAGAAAGGCTGGAACTCGAGATGGGCGCTCGTTATAGCAACTACGAAAGGGATCAATTCACGCATTGGCTACTCAGCGTTGCTGGCGCACCTCCGGACGAGGGCAATCCCGGGGTATTTCCCTTTAATGCGCTCTTTCCGGAATGCGCAGCACCAGGAACCTGCTCTGATAACCAGAGCATGGACGAGGACTCGTTCGATTGGCAGGTCGCGTTGAATTTCGACGTCCGGCCCGACCAGCACCTGTACGGGCTGATCTCCCGCGGCCATATTACCGGCGGCATCAACATTTTCCCGCCATACCTCCATTACACTGAAATGGAAGTCATCAACTACGAGACTGGCTGGAAGGGCAGCTGGGCCGAAGACCGATTCCGTACCCAGTTCACGATCTACTACGAAGAATTCAACGATTATCAGGCCAGCTTCAGCCAAATCGTCTCGACGGGGCTCAACAACCCGACGAACCGGAATGCGGAAACGACGAGTCACCAATCGGGAGTCGAGCTGAGCGGGCAGGCGCGCTTTGACAAGCTGTCAATCGATTTCTCAGCGGCGTTTCTGGATAGCGAGCTCGGCACTTTCAGTGACGTCCAGGATCCGTTTTGCACTTGCATCGTGGACCTGACGGGCGCGCGCGCGCCGTTTTCTCCGGAGCTGAGCACGAACCTCGGCATTGCATACGACATCACGATGGGCAATTTCACGCTGACGCCGCGGGTCGACTATTCACATGTCGACGCAACCCAGGCCGCGTTGTGGGATACGGACATGGAGACCCTGGACTCAAAGGATCTTGTCAACGCACAGTTGATGCTGTCCCCTGAGTCCGGCAAGTGGTCGGCGACGCTCTGGGGCACGAACCTGACCGACAAGGAATACATCGCGGGCATCCAGAACAACGCGACGCTCTACTACGCCGCCCCGCCGGGCCAGTACGGCCTGAGATTCAAATATAACTTCTGATTTTCGTGCTTCCCGCCGGGGGATACCGTGGTTCGACACGGTATCCCCCGCTTGATTTGGCAGCCGCCGCGCGTGAAAGCCACCACCGCATTGCAGGACGACGGCAACCGGGGGCTTTCCGCCACCGGCGAGAAACCGGCAGACTTTCGCGGCCAGATGTCCTGGGCGCTGTTCGAGTTCGCGCGCTCGCCCTACATCAGCCTCGTCTACGTCTTCGTATTCCCGCCCTACTTCGCCAATGTCGTCATGGGCGACCCGGTGCGCGGGCAGGAGGCCTGGAGCCTTGCGAACACGCTGGTCGGCCTCTGCGTAGCGCTGCTCGCGCCGCTGCTGGGCGCCATCTCCGACCGCACGGGCGCGAGGAAACCCTGGCTCGCAACGGTCGCAGTGATCATGTCTGTCTGTTGCATCGCGCTCTGGTACGCGTTGCCGGGGGCCGTGGGCGGCCTGTCCGTCGGTGTGATCCTGCTCCTGGTCGTGATCCTCGCTACCTGTTTCCAGTTCACCGAGGTCTTCCACAGCGCAATGCTCGCTTCGATCGCGAGGGCGGACCGCGTCGGCTTGCTTTCCGGCTATGGCATCTCGACCGGCAACTTGGGCACGCTCGCCGCCATGCTCGTCATGCTGTTCGGCGTCGCATTGCCGGCTTCGGGCATCACGATCGGCGGGCTGCTGCCTGACAAGCCGCTCTTCGGACTTGACCCCGCCACGTATGAGCACAACCGCATTGCGGGCCCCGTGGCCGGCGTCTGGTTCCTGATCTTCATCGTGCCGCTGCTGCTCTGGACGCCGGACCGGGCGTCCACCGGCGTATCGATGGGTAGAGCCGTGCATGAAGGGCTCGCGCAGCTCTGGCTCACGCTCAAGCGCGTACGCAAGGTTTCGAATGTGGCGCTCTACCTGCTCGCGCGCATGCTCTACACCGACGGCAAGGTCGCAGTCCTCGCCTACTCCGGGATCTACGCCACCGGCGTGTTCGGCTGGGAACTCACCGATATCCTGCTGTTCGCGCTGGTGCTTTCGCCGTTTTCGATCCTGGGCGGCTTCATCGGCGGCTGGCTCGACAACCGCTTCGGCCCGAAGCGCGCGATCCAGATCAGCGTCGGCATGAGTTGCCTCGGCATGCTGGGCGCCGTGTCCATCACGCCGCACCAGATCCTGTTCCTGCCCTACGATGCCGGCGCGGCGCAGCCACTGTGGCAGATGCCGTACTTCCAGACGCTGCCGGAGGTCCTCTACATCGTTGTCGTGATGACGCTCGCGATCAGCATCACGGCGGCGTTCTGCACCAGCCGCTCGATGATGGCGCGCATCGCGCCGGTTTCGATGATGAGCCAATTCTTCGGGCTGTATGCCCTTTCCGGCACGGCGACCTCGTTCCTCGGTCACGCTCTCGTGGCCGCGTTCACCGCGGCCTTCGTGAGCCAGCGTGCGGGCTTTGCTTCCCTCATCATCCTCATGCTCGCGGGATTCGTGCTGATGTTCTGGGTACGCCAGGAGCGCGCGCCGGAACTGGCCTGAGCCGGCCACTACTGCGCGAGAAACGCCGCCAGCAGCTCTGGCCCGTCCGGCGTCAGGATGCTCTCTGGATGAAACTGCAGGCCCTCGAAGACACCGCGGCCGTCGTGCAGCACCGGCGACGTCCTGCCGTGCATCAGCCGCTCGGCGCGGAACTCATGGCCCCGGTCCCGAGAGCGGCAGTTTCAGGTAGCTTCGGCCGTTCGACTCGGCGGGCGGTGGGCGGCCGCCGCGGATGTTGAACTGTACTGCGGGATAAAGAAGCGCGGGAAGGTCAAGGCCCGCGTCGCGGCGCCGGCGCATCTCGGTGAACTCATCCTCGCTGACACCATCCCGCAAGTGAATATTGGCCTCGCGCTGGGCCTCGATCGTCGTTTCGCAGCGGGCTTCGCGACCGCCGGGCTTGTAGTCGTGGCAGACGAAGACGCGCGTCGAACCGGGCAGGTCGTATAGCCTGCGAATCGACGTGTAGAGGAGCTTCGCGTCGCCGCCCGGAAAATCGCAGCGTGCCGTGCCGCTGTCTGGCATGAAAATCGAGTCGCCGACAAAAACCGCGTCGCCGATCAGGTAGCTCAGGCTGTCGCTCGTGTGTCCGGGAGTGGCGATCACGCGCGCGGTGAGCGACCCAATCGCGAACTCGTCACCGTCGTCGAGCAGCCTGTCAAACTGGCGGCCGTCGACCGGAAATGCCGGCTCGAGATTGAGGATGTCGCGGAACGCGCGCTGAACGTCCTTTATCCCCTTGCCGATCGCGATCTGCCCG
>JANLWE010000131.1:0-4263 GCA_031364365.1 Gammaproteobacteria bacterium
CGGGCACTGGAATGTCACGACGACGCGTTATGGCGATAACGGCGCCGTCGCCGGCGTCGCTTCCGGGACCTGGCACTTCGACTGGGTGGTGCAGGACCGCGTGCTCTCCGGGCGCGCGGTCATACCGGACTGGAAGCAGACGGCCGGCATGCTTTTTTACATGAACGAGCGGCGTTCGACGCTCGAGATGGCCTCGGTCGGCGCCGACGGGCAATTGCTGGTGATGAGCGGAGCGGCCGGCACCGAGACGCGGACCACCGCAGCAATCCCGCTTGCAGATGGCCGGCAGATGCTCCAGCGCTTCACCCGCTACGGCATCGCGACCGATCGCTTCGAGTCGCGGATGGAAACGAGCACTGACGGCGGCGTGAGCTGGAAGCTCGGCCACCATCAACTCTTCGTGCGTGTCCCCGCGAACCAGACCGAATCAGGGAACCGGATGCGCTACCGGACCCGACCGCAGCCCTACGTACCGCTCACGTAAGACTCCGACATAAGCGCGCGTGAAGCGCGTCGCCGACTCGCGCGAGAGGTGCGACATCTCAGGAACCTCGAGGCCCTGCATATCGGGGTAATCCTCGAAATGAATGCCGAACGCGCCGGTCTCGCGCAGCAGCCGATCCCAGGTCTTGTCCCGCGGAACATTGCGCAATTCCCGATCGTAATAGGCGCCTGCCGACGGTGAGCGCACGAAAGCCACGTCGCCGCCATGAGCGCGGATCCTCTCGACAGATTGCCGGGCATCCTCGATCGCCTTCGTGATCGTGTCGGCATCGGGTCCGCCGCGGTCTCTCTCCATCCAAACGTTCTTGGCGTGATCCTGAAGTCGTCGATCGGTCTCGAGCCTCGACCACATGCGGTGCTGGCGGCCCGCGACGGATTCCGAAAGTTTCCACACTTCGAGATACGGCCGACGGGTGCCCTCGCGATCCGGGATCTCCACGCGCTCGATCAGCTTACCCAGGCTGTACTCGTCATCGAGGAATGCGACGTAGCGTGACAGCACGAGCCCGACCTGGTGTCCGAAGCGCTTTGACGGCGATTCGTCACGCCATAAGTCATTCAAGCCGAGGTATTCGGGGAATGCGCTCGTGAAGTCGGAGAAAAACAGCTCCGGCGTGACGCCGACGACGACCAGGCCGTCGAAATCCGAATCGTCGGCGAAACGCTTGAGGAACGACCGTGGATTGGTGCCGACCAGCGCGAGCTGGATCGGCCGGCGCCCGGTCATCTCCTCCCAGGCGTCGAGATCGGTGTCGAACAGGATGCGCGACGAGCCAAAAATTACGACCCCGTCATCTTCACAAGCAGCGATCTTGCGGCGCTCGACGGTCCAGTGCGAAAGTCCGTCGTCCAGATCGCCCGCGTGCAGGCCGAGCGTGCGCATCTTCCATTCCCAGGCCGCGGTCGCAGCCACGACCAGCACGAGCACCAGCCAGCCGATCGCGACCAAGCGCGCCGCCGGGATCTGCCGCACCGTCATATCGTCTTGTTCGTGATGCGCCATGTCTGTTGCCTAGAACTGGAAGTAGATGAACGCTTCGCCCGAGCCCTGCGCGATGATCACGGCAAAGAGCATCGCGGCACAGACGAGTCCGGTGAGCCACCACGGTGTGCGCGCGACCACGTCTTCGAGCTCGCGCTTGCGCATCAGCCATTGCACGGTGACGATGCCGGCGACGATCACGGCGGTCTTGATCATGTAGATCGTCGGCAGCACGGCGGGTGCCTCGCCGGAAAAGCCGAACATGCCGGCCAGCATTCGCGCGGCGGCGCCGAAATCATGCGCCCGGAAGAACACCCACGTGATGTTGACCAGGAAGTACGTGACGAGCGCGAGCGACAGGCGACTCCACCCAGAGACCGGATCGCCGACGACGCCGGTCTGCGCGCGTATCCAGCGTTCCGCCGCCAGATACAGACCGTGCAATCCGCCCCAGACAACGAAAGTCCAGTTGGCGCCGTGCCAAAGGCCGCCGAGCAGCATGGTCAGCATCAGGTTGACGTAGGTGCGCAGTTCGCTGCCGCGATTGCCGCCGAGCGGGATGTACAGGTAATCGCGTAGCCAGGTCGAGAGCGAAATGTGCCAGCGCCGCCAGAAATCGGAGAAGCCGATTGCCGCATAGGGCATGCGGAAATTGTCGGGCAGCGCGAAGCCGAGACAGAGCGAGACGCCCACCGCAATCGTCGAGTAACCCGCGAAGTCGCAGAAGATCTGGCCGGAGAATGCGAGTGTTCCCAACCAGGCATCCGCGAAACCGACCGGGCCTTCCGCGCCGAACACGCGATCTGCGACGTTTGCGAGCCCGGCGTCGGCGACGACCACTTTCTCGAACAGGCCAAGCACCATCAATCCGAGTCCCCACAGCATCTGGTCGCGCGTCGCCTGGCGCGGCGATTCGAACTGCGGCGTCAGCTGCGTCGGTCGCACGATCGGGCCCGCGACCAGGTGCGGGAAAAAGGTGACGAACAGCGCGTAGTTCAGGAACGAGTCGATCGGCTTCAGGCGGCCGAGGTAAACGTCGAGCGTGTACGACAGGGTCACGAAGGTATAGAACGAGATTCCGATCGGCAGCACGATGTTCCACTCGGGCGCCACCCAGGTGACGCCGAACGAGGCCATCAGCGCCTGCCAGTTCTGCATCAGGAATTCGCCGTACTTGAAGAAGCCGATGAACCCAATGTTGACCGCGACCGAGATCACGAGCCAGGAGCGCCGGTGCGCGCGGCTCTTGTCGCGCGAGGCATAGATGCCGCGCGCGATGAACCAGTCAACGATGGTCGAGGCCCAGAGCAGCAGGATGAAGGGCGGATTCCAGGCCGCGTAGAACACGTAGCTCGCGATCAGCAGGTTGACTTTCTTCGTGGTCCACGAGAAAGGCAGGCGGTGCAGCACCAATAGCACCGCGAAGAACACAAGGAACGTGAGCGAATTGAAAACCACTGTCCGAAACCCTGTGGTTCTTGCTTATTGGCCGGCGGAGTATACCCATTGTTGCGCCCGCGGCCATGCGGGGCGTAGATTCCCCGAGTGCCTTCCAGGGGGATGCCAATGACCAGCCGATTTGCCGCAGCGCTCGGGTGCGTTCTGTCTTGCCTTGCACCGCTTTCGGCCCTGGCCGACAACCGTCATCCGCTCGATCCTCTCTCCTGGCAGGAACAATGGACCGCGCTCGAGGTCCTGTTGGATGCCGGCAAGATTGACGAGGACACCACCTTCAACCGCATTGAATTGAAGCCGCCGGCAAAGGACGCTGTCTGGTCATTCAAGCCCGGCATGCCGGTGTCGCGCCAGGCAGAGGTCTACGGACGCCAGGGCAAGCAGGTCTTCGAGGCTGTCGTCGACCTCGACCGCAAGAGCGTCGCCGCGTGGAAGGCGATCGAGGGTGTGCAGGCTGCCTTTCTGGAAAAGGACTTCAAGCCGGACCTGATCGATGAACTGAAGAAGCGGCCGGAGTTCCTCGAGGCGCTGCGCAAACGCGGCATCGAGCATCCATTGTTCGTGGATTGCTCCGTCACCCCGCTCGGACATCTTGGCGAGCAAGAGTATGTGAACCGGCGCATTGCAACGGTGTTCTGCCGTTCGGCGCAGGGCGTCCGCAACGACTGGCCTCGAGGCATCGAAGGCGTGGCGGTGACGGTCGACATGGACAGCAAAGAAATCCTTGAGATTGTGGATGAAGCAACGGTGCCGGTCCCGCGGACCAACGCCGACTACGACGATGATGCGATCGGGTCGCTGCGCACGTTTCCATCGCCCATCGAAATCCGCCAGCCGCTCGGACCAGGATTCAAGATCGACGGTCATGTCGTCAGCTGGGACCAGTGGCGCTTCCATCTGCGCTCCGATGCCCGCGTCGGCACGATCATCTCGACGGTGACCTGGCGCGACGGCGACGCCGACCGCCCGGTGCTTTACGAGGGCAACCTGTCCGAAATATTCGTGCCCTACATGGATCCCAGCCTCAACTGGTACACGCGTACCTTCCTGGACGCCGGCGAGTACTCCGCCGGAGGTCTCGCGAACACCATGACGCCCGGCATCGACTGCCCGGACAATGCGGTCTTCTTTAACGGTATCGTGATCGAGGACAACGGCCGTCCAAAAGACAAGCCGCGCGTCGCCTGCCTGTTCGAGCGTTATGCCGGCGACGTCAACTGGCGGCACGGCGAGGACGGTCGCCCGAAGCGCGAACTGGTGTCGCGCTGGACGGCGCTACTTGGGAACTACGACTACGTGGTGGACTCGAAGATCCAGTCCAC
>JANLWE010000150.1:0-10474 GCA_031364365.1 Gammaproteobacteria bacterium
AACGATTGGCGTCATCGCGACCATCCAGGTGGCTGCGCGCCGCTCGTGCAGGTCGGGCAACAAGGCGCAAAGGATCTTCCCGATCAGCACCAGGCTGAGGACGATCAGGACCAGGTGAAGCGCTTGGAGAATTTGGACAGCGGTCGTACCAGTCCCGACAAGATCCATCACGCCATTGACGAAAAGCACATGGAGAATGCGCCCCTGCACAAAACCCGGGATTCCGGACGGTTGCACGTCGCCCGCCAAGATGTGGTGGGCGTCCTGGTATTCGGCGACATAGAGGTAGCTGGGTTCATCTGACGTGAACCGGCCGTCGGCCGCGAAAGACAGGCCGAGAACGACTGCGATCAGCAGGGGCACGACAGCCCAGTTGCGGATCCCGGACTTCCTAAAAGACACTCAGCGCCTCCCCTTGTCGTCGGATTCTACCTTCCGCCCCTTGCCGAAACTGTGCCTGACGGCATCCCGCAGAAATTCCCGTTCGGCCTTCGGCAGGAGTCGCGCAATAATCGCGGCAAGCGCAAACGTCAGCACCCCGGCACTGAAGCGGAGCCACAGCGGCGACCCGTCCAGTAACAACAACACGCCACCGGTCAGGAGCGCGCAGGCGACGGGCTTGACGACGAACTGGAGCGCATTGATCGGCAGGACATCCCGCGAGACGAATCGCAGGTCGAGTGCGAGCGTTACCGCAGACGCAGCAAGCACGGCGGCGGCTGCGCCGATCAGGCCGTAGAAATGACCCAGGCTCACCACGAGGATCGCGAGACAGGCGAGCCCGATCAGCGCACGTGTAACGACCGCGTACTCCTTGCGGTTCGCGATCATGGCCTGCTTCAGCACAGTGTCGGTGGCGACCAGGACCTGAGTCCAGACGAGCACCTGCAGGAGCAGGGCGGATTCCGAGAACGCGGCGCCGTACAGGATCGCGACGACGAGTTCCGCGAAAATACTGATGACGATCGCCGCGAGCGAGACCGCGATGCAGACGTACTTGACGCTGAAGGAAACGAGGGGCAGGCGGTCGTTCGCGGTGGTCGCGAAGCTTCGCGAGAAGGCCGGCATGATCGCCGTGGTCGCGACCGCTACCATGATGCCGAGCGTGAGGCGGATTCGGTCCGCCGCGTCGAAGAGGCCGATCTGCTTCAGGCTGAAGAGGATCGGAAGCAGCAGCAGCGGCGCCCGCGTGGTGAGTTCCGTCAGCACCCGATTGACCGCAAACGGCAGCGCGCGCGCGAGTCCGATGCGGGCGTGGGCCGGTTCGCCGTCCGTTGGCCGCCTGCGATAGATCGCGTAAACGAACAGTGCCGCCGAGCTCGCCTGGAACAGGACCCGCGAAATGAACGCGGCTTCGACGCCCGCGCCCTGGTACAGCATGAGGACGAGGACGACGAGGCTCGCGACGCGAGTCAGGAAAGTCGCCCAGGTCAGATAGAGGACCTTCTCGAGGCCCTGCAGGACGGACTGGCCGACGAGCGCCATTGCGGAGAACGGCATGCCGATGGCGAGCGTGACGAGGGAGTTGCGGACCGCGTCCTGGTCCCGATAGAAGTACGCAGCGATCAGGAATGCCGCCGACGGCACGAGACTCGCGGCCGCCGCGAGCTTCGCCGAATGCTTCCAGAGCGAGATTCGCGCGTCCGGGTGGGCCGCGACGTCGCGGATCAGGACGTCCTGCAGGCCGAGCGGGGCGATGTACTCGACCAGCAGCGCGATGCTGAAGAGGAGCGCGAACAGACCCATCGCCTCGGGTCCGAGGAAGCGCGCGATCAGCACCGCGAGCACGAGGCCCATCCCCTTGGCGAGGACGCCGACCGCCATCAGGGCGGCTGAGTTCCGCACGATGGAGAACGCCTGGGCGACGGGTTCGCGATGCATTGGGTTGTAAGCCTACAGATTTTTGCCGCGGCCGGCCGCGAATGAGCTAGAAAATCAATGCCCTCGGAGCATATTCTCGAAATCGACTTTCGGTGGTGTCGGACACCGAGTTTGCGGGCATAATCCGGCCACGCTGGCATGACGCCGGGAAAAAGCGGTTAATAGGGACCGCGGCACACAGGAGGTGTGGCCATGGGTTTCAATCTCGGCAATTGGTTTCTGCGCAAGAAGTTTGACGCGCAGGCGCGAGACTCCGGCCGGCCGATGGAGCATCGCCGGGTCGTCAATCCCTATCACGCGGTAAGCATCGAGCCCGGCTCGAAGTGCTGCGATGATGCCGGCAAGCTTGAAGGCCGGCGTTTCCTCGCATCCACTGCGCCAATGCTGCCGCTGCCTGGTTGTACGTTCGCCACCTGTCAGTGCCGCTACACGCATTACAACGACCGCCGCGCGGCGCGCGACCGGCGCGTCCTGACGCACACGCCGTACGCTCACCAAATGAGCGACAGGCGAACGACAGGCGGCGGCCGCCGCATGACCGACTAGCGGAGTTTGAACTCCTCCGATTGCAGGCCGTGCCGCGCGAGCAGCTTGTAGAAGTCCGTGCGGTTCCGTCCCGCGAGTTTCGCCGCCTGGGTCACGTTGCCGCGCGTGATCTGCAGCAGCTGCACCAGGTAATTGCGCATGAACTCGTCGCGGGCCTCGTCGAAAGTCGAGACCTGCGGCGCGGTGCCGGTGCCGAGCGCGCGCTGCACCAGTTCCGCGCTGATCACGGGTCCGGTCGCGAGCGAAGCGGCGTGCTGCAGGAGTGTGGCGAGCTGGCGGACGTTGCCCGGCCATTCGCCGACCATCAACAATTCCACCGCCTCGGGCGCCAGCACGTGACGCGTTCCCGACTCGCGTGCCAGTTCATCGATGAAGTGGGCGGCAAGTATTGGCACGTCGTCGCGCCGCTGCGAGAGCGGCGGCAAGTCGATTCGACTGACGCTCAGTCGGTAATAGAGATCTTCGCGAAACCGGCCGCCCCTGATGAGATCCGGCAAGTTTCGGGCCGTGCTCGAAATGATCCGAACCGGCTCTTCATCCTGAAGGCTGTTGAGCGTGATCTGGAGTTCCGGCGCCAGGTCGCCGACCTCGTCGAGCAACACGGTCCCCGCCGGGGCGTCGGGCCGCGCGGTCGCGGCGGTATCGTCGCGACCTTCGAGGATCGCCTTCAGCGATTCCTGGGTCGCCGTCACGCAGGAGAGCGTCAGGAAGCTCGCGCCGCGGCGGGGACTCGCCTGGTGGACCGCACGAGCGAGCTGGGCTTTGCCCGTGCCCGGCTGGCCGGTGATGAGCAGCGGCGCGTCGGAACTCGCGGCCATCAGCGCCTGGGAGAGCCGCTCCTCCATGACGGGGTTGCGCGTGATGATGCCCGCGCGCCAGTCCTCGGTGACACTCGCGAAACCGGAGATCTTGAGTGCGGCCGCGATCTGCTCGAGGAGCTGTTCCTTCTCGACGGGTTTGGTCAGGAAGGCGAAGGCACCGCTCTTGGTCGCCGTGACCGCGTCCGGAATCGTGCCGTGTGCGGTCAGGAGGATCACCGGCAGGGCCGGATAGCGGCCCTGGAGCTCCTTCAGGAGCATGATGCCGTCCTTGTCCTTCATGCGCAGGTCGGTGACCAGCACGTCCGGCAGAAAGCGCGGAACGGTCGTCAGCGCCTGGGCCGCGTTCTCGCAGGCGGCGACTTCGAAGCCCTCGGAGCGCAGCCGGATCGTGATGAGACGCAGCAGTCCCGGGTCATCGTCCACGAGCACGATGCGCGGGCGCCGGCCGAGCGGTGTTTTCACGGCCGCGGCTCCCTGGTTCCGCCTTCAAGCGTCGCAATCGCCTCGAGCTTGGCCTCGGCGCGCTCGAGTTCGCGCCGGAGCCGATCTTTCTCGGCCGATTCGGCCTGGAGCCGCCGGTTGAGATCGGCGATCCGGTCCAGCTCGGTCGAATTCGAATGGCTGCCGTTTCGGAGCGTGTCGTTCTCGCGTGTGAGCGCGAGGCGCGCGTCGAGATCCCGGACCATCAGTTCGGCCAGCGCCCGCTCCGATGGCAGCAGGGTCTCGGGCGTCGCCAGCGCTTCGCCAATCAGCGACCGCGCGCCGGTCGGGTCGCTCCCGGCATGCCCCGGCACGGCCAGCACGAAGGCATAGTTCAGGCGCTTGCGCGTCGAGGGATCCGTCAGGTAAGCGCTCCGCGTCGCCTCGAGGATCTCGGCCTGCTGGGCCGCGCCACCACGGCCGAGCCGTTCGAGCGTCGCGAGAGTGCCTGCGACGATCTGGCCGTCGTCGGTCAGCGAGACCGGGGTGGTGTCCTTGCGCTTCTTGAGGCCGCTCCAGTCGTCCACGTTCTTGCAGCCCGCGAGCAGGCCGGCGGCAAGGAAGCAGGCCACGAGGGCGAAGGCGATGAGGCGCTCATGCCGCATGAGCGGACTCCCGTCGCGTCGCAGCCGGCAGGCGGATTCGAAGATGCGCACCCGGGAACTGACCCGTGACGATCTCCACGGTTCCGCCGTGGGCCTCGACGAATTCGCGCACCACCGAAAGGCCGATGCCGGTGCCCTTGAGCGGGCCGCCGTGGGGCGCATTGCCCGAGTAGAACGCGTCGAACACCTTGTCGCGCTCGTCGTCCTCGATCCCGGGGCCGGTGTCGGCAAAGTCGATCACGGTCGTCGCACCGTCCGGATACGCATGCACGTGGATCGTGCCGCCGCGCGGCGTGAACTTGAGCGCGTTCGACAGCAGGTTTTCCAGCACGAGTTTGAGCTTCGCCCGGTCGGCGACCAGGTCGAGCTCGGCGACGCGCAGGTCGAGCGTGAGGTTTCGCGCCGCCATCGCCAGACGCTGGCTGTCGACCACCGTGCCGACGAGCGAGCCCAGGCGGAACGAGGTCAGCTCAACGCTGCTCGCGCGCGACTTCCAGGCGCTGTAGGACAGCAGGTTCTCGATCAGCTGCTGCAGGCGGATCGCGTTTTCGCGCAGGATCGAGGCCACCTCGCGCTGGTTCTCGTCAATCGGGCCGACGGCGCCGTCGAGCAGGAGATCCGTGCCCTCGCGGATGTTCGCGAGCGGCGTTTTGAGCTCGTGCGACATGTGCCGCAGGAAGCGGTTGCGCTCGAGCGCGATGTCGAGGAGCCGGGTGCGCAGCCATTCGAGCTGGCGCCCGAGCGCCGCGAGGTCGGCCGGCCCGTTGATCGAAATCGCATGCGAGAACGCGCCGCGGCCCAGTTCGCTGATTGCGCGATCGATGGCACGGAGCGGCCGCAGGACGTAGAACCAGAAGATGCCCGCGAGCGCGAGTGCGGCGGGCACCAGCGCCATGATCGACCACAGCAGGCCCTGCTGGGTCGCGCTCGCCTCGCGCTCGACCTGGCTCAGGCGCGTGTCGATGCCAAGGCGGGCCTGCTCGGCGAGCCCGTTGGCCTCGATGCCGAGCGCGCTGAAGCGCCTCACGAGGGTCGAGGTGGGCGCATCGGGGCGGCCGGCGTGGACCAGGCTCACCGTGGCGTCGCCAGCCTCGCGTACGCGGGCGATGTCGGGCTCTGGCACATAGTCCGCGAGCTTGCCGAGCGTGCGGCTGAAGGCTTCATAGTTCGAATCGAAGGCCGTCGCGAGGCGCGGGTCGTACAGCACGCGATAGAGGCTCGCGGCGCGCTCCATCGCGGCGATGTTCTGGAACAGTTTCTGCGTGTGCTGGGTAAGCACGATGCTGTCCCGCACCAGTACCTCGCTGGTGCGCGAGAGCTGGCGCAATTGCACGCCGCCGTAAACGAGCGCCGCCGTCAGCGGCAGCACGATGAGGAGGAGGGCGGCCGACAGAAGCCCACTCAGGGACCGTGGGCGAATCGTGGTCATCTTCGTATGGTACCGTCAGGTCATCGGTTGGCGCAGGAGCCTTTCTTCCCAAGCCAGCGCGGTGGCGACGATCCCGGCGAGATTCTGGTGCTTAGGCGTCCAGCCGAGCGTCTTCCGGATCCGGCCCGCGGCTGCGATGAGCTGGGGCGGGTCGCCGGCCCGCCGCCCGGATTCCGTGATCGAGAGTTTCGAGCCCGACACGCGGGCCACTGCGTCGAGCACATCGCGGACGCTGAAACCCTCGCCATAGCCGCAGTTCAGCGTCGCCGAGGCGCCGTCGCCGCGCAGGTAGTCGAGCGCCTGCAGGTGCGCGGCCGCCAGGTCCTCCACGTGGATGTAGTCGCGCACGCAGGTACCGTCCGGCGTGTCGTAGTCGGTGCCGAAGATCTTGATCTGTTTGCGCTTGCCGACGACGTGCTCACAGGCGACCTTGATCAGGTGCGTCGCCTCGGGGGTGGACTGCCCGATGCGACCGCCCGGGTCGGCGCCGGCGACGTTGAAGTAGCGCAGCGCGACGTAGCGCAGCGGCGTCACCGCGGCGACGTCGCGCAGCATCTGCTCGCTCATCAGTTTTGACCAGCCGTAGGGGTTGATCGGTACGGTCGGCGTGTCCTCGTCAGCGATTCCTCCCGCCGGAATGCCGTAGACGGCAGCGGTCGAGGAGAACACAAAATTCTTGACGCCCGCCGCTACGCAGCATTCGAGGAGCGTGCGAGTGTTGGCGGTGTTGTTGCGGTAGTACTTGAGCGGGTTCGCGACCGACTCGGGCACCTGGATGTGGGCCGCGAAATGCATGACGGTGTCGACCTGGTGCTCGGCAAGCACGCGCGCGACGAGTGCCGCATCGCCGGTGTCGCCGGCGACGAATTCGCCGTGCAGCACCGCGCTACGGAAACCGGTCGACAGGTTGTCGAGCGTGACCAGCCTTTCGCCGCGTTCGCCGAGCTGGCGTGCGACGTGGCTGCCGATGTAGCCGGCGCCGCCGGTGACCAGGATGGTAGTCATCGTTGCTCCACGATATCGTGCCCGCATGATACCAACGGCCGACTCGGCCCCGTTTGCGAACCTGTCACCAGATTTGATCGTGGATGCCGTCGAAGCGGCGGGTTTTCCGAGCGATGGGCGGATTCTCGCGCTCGGCAGCTACGAAAACCGCGTATTCCAGGTCGGGCTCGAGGACGCCGAACCGGTGGTCGTGAAGTTCTACCGTCCCGGGCGCTGGACCGATGCTGCGATCGCCGAGGAGCATGGGTTCGCGCGCGAGCTTGCGGCCGCCGAGATTCCGGTGGTGGCACCGCTCGAGCCCTTGCGGCACGACGAACTCGGCGACGGGCCCGTGCCGGTTTTTGGAGGCTTCCGGCTCGCCATCTATCCGCGGCGCGGCGGGCAGTGGCCCGAGCTCGGAACCGCGGACGACCGGCAGTGGATCGGGCGCTTCCTCGGGCGAATTCACCTGGTCGGCGCAGCGCGCACTTTCGTCCATCGTGCGCGGCTTTCGCCGACCGCGATGGGGCGCGATTCCGTCGCGTATCTGGAAGAGGACGAACTCATTCCGGACTACATTCGCCATCGCTATTTCGAAGTGACGGATGAGCTCCTCGATCAGGTCGAGGCGCAGTTCGAGGGCGTGGGGCAGTTGCGATACATCCGCATTCACGGCGATTGCCATCGCAACAACGTGCTCTGGACCGCGGCCGGGCCGCACTTCGTCGATCTCGACGACTGCATGACGGGCCCGGCGATTCAGGATCTCTGGATGCTGCTCGCGGGTCGGCCCGACGAAATGCGGGTGCAGCTCGCGGAGATCGTCGAGGGCTATTCGCAGTTCGCCGTCTTCGACCCGATCGAGGCCTCGCTGATCGAGTCGCTCAGGGCGCTTCGCATGATCCATTACGCCGCCTGGCTTGCGCGCCGATGGGACGATCCGGCGTTCCCGAGGGCTTTTCCGTGGTTCGGCGAAGCGCGTTATTGGGAACGGCACGTCGCAGAACTCGAGGAACAGTTGGCGGCGCTGGACAACGGTTAGTTCGCGGCTCGACGCTTTTATCCGATATTCAGTCAAATAATCAGGTAGATAGAGTCGGTTCTGAAAACGATACTTGTTCCTCAGAATGCACTATAATGCAACCATAATAGTTGCATCATGAGAGACCGGAACCATGCGCTCAGCAAGCCTGACCATCCGCAATATTCCCGGCAGGGTTTTGGTCCGTCTGCGCGAACGTGCGCTGAGGCATCGCAGGTCGATGCAGGGGGAAATCCTTTCGATTCTGGAGACCGTAGTCGCTGATCCAGCCGTTCGCATGGGCCCGAAGGAATTCCTGAGGCACATACAGGGTCTCGGTGTAAGTTCGCCCTCCGAGGCGGTCGCGATGATTCGTGAGGATCGCGATGCCCGTTAGCGTCGTAGACGCCTCGGCGTTATCAGCTCTGGCTTTCGGTGAACCGGACGCGCCGTTCATCGCGGATATGCTGGATGGTCAGACTCTCGTTGCGCCCGCGCTCATCGTCTACGAGGTCGGCAATACCTGCTGGAAGAAGTGCCGGCGGGCCCCCGCGTCGGCGGCCAATCTGCGCCAGGCCTTTGCCGACATGCTGCGCCTCGAGATCCAACTGCTGGCAATCGAGCCGGCGCAGGTGCTTGTACTGGCGGAAAAAAGTGAAATCACGTTCTACGATGCCGCCTACTTATGGCTCGCCGATCGCCTGAAGGCCCGATTGGTGACGCTCGACCGCCGTCTCGAGCAATTGTTCAAGGCATCGTCCGCACGCTGAGTTACAATCCGCGCCCTTTCATTCTGAAGGGGACGTTCACCTTTAAAGGAAACGATCACCTTCAGCGACTAGAGCGTTCCCGTAAAGGTGAACGTCCCCTTCAGAATGATCCAGAACCTCCGCAATATCGCGATCATCGCGCACGTTGACCACGGCAAGACCACCCTGGTCGACAAGCTCTTACGGCAGTCGGGCACGCTCGATGCGCGCAAGCCCATGACCGAGCGGGTGATGGATTCGAACGCGCTTGAGCGCGAGCGCGGCATCACAATCCTTGCCAAGAACACGGCGATCCAGTGGCGCGACTACCGGATCAACATCGTCGACACGCCCGGACACGCGGACTTCGGCGGCGAAGTCGAGCGCGTGCTGTCGATGGTCGACTGCGTGCTGCTGCTCGTCGACGCGGTCGACGGGCCGATGCCGCAGACACGCTTTGTCACGCAGAAAGCGTTCGTCCATGGGCTCTCGCCCATCGTCGTCATCAACAAGGTCGATCGTCCCGAGGCCCGCCCGGAGTGGGTCGTGAACCAGACATTCGAACTTTTCGATCGTCTCGGCGCGAGCGAAGGCCAGCTCGATTTCCCGATTGTCTATACGTCGGCACTACAAGGCACCGCCGGCTATTCCCCGACATCGATGACGGCTGACATGACGCCGCTGTTCGAGACGATCGTCGCGCGTTGCCCGGCGCCCGACGTCGATGTGGACGGTCCGCTGCAGTTGCAAGTCAGCCAGCTCGACTATTCGAACTATGTCGGTTCGATCGGCATCGGCCGCATCCGCCGGGGGACGCTCCGCCGCGCGATGCAGGTCGCCGTGATCGATCGCGACGGCGCGGTCCGGAGCGGGCGTATCGGCCAGGTGTTCGGCTTCATGGGGCTCGAACGGGTTGAGGTCGAGGAAGCCCGCGCCGGCGACATCATCGCCTTCTCGGGTCTCGAACTGCCTGCGATCTCCGACACGCTCTGCGATCCCGGCACGGTCGAGGCACTGCCGCCACTCGTCGTGGACGAGCCGACGATCAGCATGACCTTCGAGACGAATACGTCGCCGCTCTTCGGACAGGAAGGCAAGTTTGTGACGAGCCGGCAGCTCCGCGAACGGCTGTTGCGCGAGACGCTCGCGAACGTCGCCCTGCGCGTCGAGGAGACGGACGACCCGGACCGTTTCGTCGTCTATGGTCGCGGCGAATTGCATCTTGGCATCCTGATCGAGAACATGCGCCGCGAGGGTTATGAACTCGCCGTGTCGCGGCCGCGCGTCGTCGTGAAGGAAGAGGGTGGGGAGCGACTCGAGCCCTGGGAACAGCTGACCGTCGACGTCGAGTCGACCGCGCAGGGCGCCGTCATGGAAGCTCTCGGCGCGCGCGGCGCGGAGCTCGTTGACATGGTGCCGGACGGCAAGGGCCGGGTGCGGCTCGACTACAAGATTCCGTCGCGTGGCATGATCGGCTTCCAGACCGATTTCCGCACCATGACGAGCGGCACCGGGCTCATGTACCACGTGTTCGATCATTTCGGGCCGGTGGTCGATCGCGCGCTGGCCGAGCGCTCGGCCGGCGTGATGATTTCGAACGGTCGCGGGCCGGTGCTGGCCTACGCGCTCTTCAACCTCCAGGAACGCGGCACGTTGTTTGTCGGGCCGGGCGACCTGGTGTACGAGGGGCAGATCGTCGGCGAGACCAGCCGTGAGGGCGACATGGTCGTCAATCCACTCAAGGGCAAGAAGCTCACGAACATCCGCACGCAGAGCAAGGACGAGAACGTCCTGCTGACGCCGCCGATCCGCATGTCGCTCGAGCAGGCGATGGAGTACATCGGCGACGACGAGTTGGTCGAAGTCACGCCAAAGAACGTCCGGCTTCGCAAGCGCCACCTGAGCGAGGGCGAGCGCAAGCGCGCCGAACGGTCCGCCTGACGGGAGGGGGCGTTCGC
>JANLWE010000185.1:0-1632 GCA_031364365.1 Gammaproteobacteria bacterium
GAACTCGTACAGAACGGCAAGGTGATCCGGAACTTCGATCTCAACGGCGACCGGCAGCGCTACGACTTGACGGAGACGATTGAGTTCAAAGAAGCCGGCTGGGTGGTGCTTCGCGCGTGGAATGACAGAGCGCACCCGGACCTGCTCGACCTCTATCCCTATGCGACGACGAGCCCGATCTACATCGACTCGCCGGCAGCGCCGACGGCGCCGGCCGATGCTGCCTATTTTGTGGCCTGGATGGATCGCGTCATCGAGGCAGCGGAAGCGCGCGGCGGCTGGAACGACGACGCTGAACGGATCACGACGCTCGAATACCTGAACGTCGCGCGCGAGAAGTATCACGCGCTCGCCGGCCCGCCCGGCGGATAGCGGGGTTACTTCGGCGTCTTGAGCCGGCCGTAGCGCTCGAGAATCTTCACGAGTTCGGCGTGCGGCAGGGCCTTCGCACTCCGTCCGCCTTCGCCCACCAAGTCGCGGGCCGCGACCATCGCATTGACGATCGCTTCTTCTGCGGCCTGCGCTGTCGCTTCGAACAGCACATCGAGATTGCCATTGCCCAGGAATTCCGCGGTAAGGGTCGCGGCGCCACCCATGGCTTTCGCGTTGGCGGTCGAGAACGCGATGAAGATGTCGCCCGAACCATTGCCGGCGAAGGACCCCATGCGCGCGAGCCCGAGGCCAGCGCGCTTTGCGATTCGGTCTAGCTGCTGCGGCAGCAGGGGCGCATCGGTTGCGACCACGATGATGATTGATCCGTTGTCCCCATCGGATGGGGTCTCGTCATCGAGTCCGACACCCTTGAAATGCTGGCCGACCGGCACGCCCGCGATGCGAAGAGACGGACGCGTGCCGTAGTTGGCCTGCACCAGCGCGCCGAGGGTGTATGCGTGACCCTTGACGTCGGCCGTCCGCGAAGACGTTCCAATGCCGCACTTGAAGCCATGGCAGGTCATGCCGGTGCCGCCGCCCACATTGCCCTCGGTGACCCGGCCCCCTGTCGCTTCGTCGAGTGCCGCATCAACGTGCGCCGGCGTGACGTGGAATCCGTTGATGTCGTTCAGTTCGCCATCCCAGGTTTCGGCGACGACCGGGTTGGACCACCAGTATCCAGTCGCATCCGCGTTGCCGTGTCGCACGCGCCAGGCGATCGTCGCTTCATGCACGGTGCCCACGCTGTGCGTGTTGGTCAACATGACGGGGCCTTCGAGCATTCCAGATTCCTCGATCCAGGCGCGGCCCGTCATTTCGCCTGCGCCGTTCAGGACGAAGGTGCCCGCAAACACCGGCGTCATGATTGAACCGCGTCCGCGCGGCAGGATCGCGGTCACGCCCGTGCGCACTTTATGTCCGTTCGCAAGGTCCTCGATCAGCGTCGTATGGCCGACCGTTACGCCCGCGACGTCGGTGATTGCATTCAGGGGTCCGGGGGTGCCGTCGAACGGAACGCCCAGGTCGCGCGCCCTGGGGCCGGCTTGGGCGACCGAAGTGGCAAACGCCATCAATGATGTCAGGATGAGCCGGGAAGCGGAAAAACCGGTAGTCAAATGAGAAAACCTCGCTGGCGTCACAGCCCGCACTGATTGTTGCGGCCGACATGCTACCAGCATTTATGATGTCGCCTGCAACGGC
>JANLWE010000021.1:0-3719 GCA_031364365.1 Gammaproteobacteria bacterium
ATCGGGGACTGCCCCATTTGTACGCGCCGCCCCCCCCCCATTGCCGCTACCCCCGCCCTGTTTGGGGTTGCGCCGGCGTCTGCCGGCCACAACACGCTCGAAGCCACCGTCAGCGCGAAACCCGACGACACCGACAGCCGCGACGCGCTCGCGCGCTCCTGCGCACGCGACGGGGAGCCTGCAGCGGCACTCACTCATTATGATCTCCTGCTCGCGCACGACGCCGCCAACGTGGACTGGCTACTCGGCAAGTCGCAGGCGCTCGTCGCGCTTCAACGTCCGCGCGAGGCGCTGCCGCTCCTCGAAAAGGGGCGGCAGATCGCACCCGCCTATGAAGATGTCTGGCGCGTGAACGCGACGGCGCTGGAGTCGCTCGACGAATTCGCGAGCGCAGATGCGTTACTCAGAGACGCCGCCCGCGCATTTCCGCAATCATCCTGGCCCGAAGAGCGACGCCAGGCACTCGCGGAGCGGCGCCTGCTCGAACGCGGCACGCGGCTTTCGATCGATGCGAGTTACGAAGACATTTCCGGCGGCCGGCCCGCCTGGCGCGGCGCGACAGTCGGCATCGACCGGCGCCTCGACGCGGGTCAGCGACTGCTCGCGGGCCTGCATCTCGAAGAGCGATTCGACACCCAGGACGAACAGGGGTACCTCGGGTACGCAGGCCGCATGAACAGCGACTGGTCGTACGCCGTCACGGGCGACGCTTCGCCGGATGCCGAGGTGCTTCCGGAATGGAGTCTCGCGTTCGAAACCGGCCGCGGACTGCCCGGTGCCCGGAGTATCGGCTTCCGTGCGCGCCACGCGAGTTACTCGTCGGTGAACGTGGATACGCTCGCCGGCACGGTCGAGCAATACCTCGACTGGTTTCGGATCGGCTACACATTAAGTATCGCCAAGACGAGCGGCATCGACGACCCGAGCTTTGCCCACCTGATCCGCACCTCGCACGACTACGGACGCGACAGCTTCGTGACGCTCGCGCTCGGTTTCGGCGAAGAAGCGGAAACCGTCGCCCCCGACGTCGTGCAGGTGACAGACACCAAGGTCGTATCGTTCAACGGCGTGCACTGGCGAAGCGCGGCCTGGGGAATCTCCTGGGAGGCCGGCTGGTACGAGCAGGGCAATTTCTACGACCGGATCCGGGTACGGCTCGGTCTTGAACACCGATTCTGAACTGATCGTCACGCTCGCGTGGCGGAGCGCGCAGTTCGCGGGCCTCGCCGCGGCCGCCATGCTGCTGTTTGCATTGATCGTGCGCCGCTACCTGGAACACGAGGCGCGCCTCCATGCGCGGGTCATCGATCTCTGGCGGCCGCTCCTGACACGCATCGCGATCGAGGGCGGCGAGGCGTCGGCGCTGCCGGCGCTACCGAACAAGCACCTGCCGTACCTGATGGAGGAGTGGAACGCGCTCACTGAGGCCGTGCGCGGCGAGTCGTCGACGCGGCTCAACGAGGCCGCTCTGAAACTCGGCTTCGACGTCGCGGCGCGACGTCACATCCACTCGCGGCGGATCGGGCGGCGCATCCTCGCGATCCGCACGCTCGGACATCTCCGCGATCCGTCGTCGTGGAAGCCGCTCCAGGAGCAGCTCGGTTCGGTGAATGCGCTGGTGTCGTTCTACGCCGCCGCGGCGCTCGTTCAGATCGATGCGCAGCGCGCGATGCCCGGCATCATGCACGAGCTCGCTGAGCGCGAAAGCTGGCCCGGCGAGGCGATGGCGCGGCTGCTGGTCGACGCGGGCGCCGACGTGGCGCGCGAGCCAATCCGCGCGTTGATGCTCTCGCTCGCGCCATCGAAAGTGCCGCCGCTCCTGCCCTGGCTCGCGCATGTGGATGCCGTGCTTGGCAGCGAAGTCGCCATCGAACTCTTGCGCCGCCATCCGGACGACGCGCACATCGTCGCAGCCGCCCTGATCGTCGTGCTCGATCCCGGCGTGCTGCCCGAACTCGCGCGCTTCGCGGATTCGGCGGATGCGGAGGTGCGCAAGAACCTCGCCGTGGCCTACGGCCATCTCGGCGGCCTCGCGGAAACGGAGACGCTGACGCGGCTCATGTGCGATCGCGTCTGGTGGGTGCGATATCGCGCGGGCCAGGCTTTGCTGCGGTTGAAGGGCATGACGTCGGACCGGCTCGAAGCCGTGCGCGAGCATCTGACGGATGTCTACGCGCGCGACATGCTCAGGCACGTGCGCGCGGAGGCGGCGACCGCATGATCTTTCGCAACTTCATCACCGTCGTGCAGTGGGGATTTCTCGGCTATTTCGTCCTGCTGAACACGATCTATCTCGCTCTCGCCTTCATCGCGCTGTTCGGGCTGCGCCGCTACATGGGGGGCCGAAGCGCGGCCGAGCGTGTCTATTCGCATCTCCAGATGCCCGTCTCGCTCGTCGTGCCCGCCTACAACGAGGCGGCGACGATCACGACCTCGATCCGCGCGCTGCTGCAACTGCGTTATCAGCACTTCGAAGTTGTCATCGTCAACGACGGCTCGAAAGACGAGACGCTCGCGACCATGATCCGCGACTTCGAGCTGACGCCTTTCCCCGAGGCCTATCGCGTCCAGATCAAGACCAAGCCCGTGCGCGGCATTTACCGCTCGCTCAAGTACCCGAATCTGCGCGTGGTCGACAAGGAAAACGGCGGCGGCAAGGCGGACGCGACCAATGCCGGCATCAATGCCGCGCGCTATCCGATCTTCTATTGCGGCGACGCCGATTCGATCCTCGATCCGCACAGCCTCGAGCACGTGGTGCGGCCTTTCCTCGAGGACCCGCGCACGGTCGCCTGCGGTGGAACGGTGCGCATCATCAACGGCTGCGTGGTGCGCGGCGGGGTGCTCGAGAAAGTCGGGCTGCCGAGGAATCCGCTGGCGCTGGTGCAGGTGGTCGAGTATCTGCGCGCATTCCTCGGCGGGCGGCTCGGCTGGAGCGCGATCAACGGCATGCTGATCGTCTCGGGCGCCTTCGGCGTGTTCCACCGCGAGACGGTGGTCGAGGCCGGCGGTTTTCGCGCGGACGTGATCGGCGAAGACATGGAAATGACGGTGCGCCTGCACCGCACGCTTGCTGCGCGTGGGCAGCGCTATCGCGTCGCCTTCATCCCCGATCCCGTGTGCTGGACCGACGCACCGGAGGAAATTGCGACACTCGCCAAGCAGCGCAAGCGCTGGCAGCGCGGTCTTGCGGAGAGTCTGTGGGAGAACCGCAAGCTCTGCTTCGCGCGCGGCAGCGGCACGGCAGGCTGGCTCGCGTTTCCATTCTTCGTGCTGTTCGAACTGCTGAGCCCGGTGGTCGAGGTGAGCGGCCTCATCGTCATGGCGATCGCCTTCTCGATGGGGATGATGTCCGGGATGAATTTCCTCGCGTTTGTCGCGGCCGCGTTCGCGCTCGGGCTGATGCTCTCGACCACGGCGCTGCTGCTCGAGGAGCTTTCATTTCATACCTACCCGAAAGCACGCCACCTGCTCGTGCTTTTCCTGGTCTCAATTTTCGAGAACTTCGGTTATCGCCAGGTCATGTCCATCTGGCGACTTCAGGCGCTCTACGGCTGGCTCAGGGGCAGCCGTATCCACTGGGGCGAAATGAAGCGCAAGGCCGACTGGCAGCAGTGAGGAGACTGAAGGGGACGTTCACCATAAGGGCCGGCGGGCACGCCGCCCATGAAGGTGAACGTACCCGGCAGTAAAGGGGAACGTCCCCGTTAAAGCCCCCC
>JANLWE010000023.1:0-5633 GCA_031364365.1 Gammaproteobacteria bacterium
GTAGCTTCGGCCGTTCGACTCGGCGGGCGGTGGGCGGCCGCCGCGGATGTTGAACTGAACCGCGGGATAAAGAAGCGCCGGAAGCTCGAGGCCCGCGTCGCGGTGCTTGCGCATCTCGGTGAATTCTTCCTCACTGATGCCGTCCCGCAGGTGAATGTTGGCCTCGCGCTGGGCCTCGATCGTCGTTTCGCAGCGGGCTTCGCGCCCGCCGGGCTTGTAGTCGTGGCAGACGAAGACGCGCGTCGAACCGGGCAGGTCGTATAGCCTGCGAATCGACGCGTAGAGGAGCTTCGCGTCACCGCCCGGAAAATCGCAGCGCGCCGTGCCGCTGTCCGGCATGAAAATCGAGTCGCCGACAAAAATCGCATCGCCAATCAGGTAGCTCAGGCTGTCGCTCGTGTGCCCGGGGGTCGCGATTACGCGCGCGGTGAGCGACCCGATCGCGAATTCGTCGCCGTCGTCGAGCAGCCTGTTGAACTGGCGGCCGTCGACCGGAAATGCCGGCTCGAGATTGAGGATGTCGCGGAACGCGCGCTGAACGTCCTTTATCCCCTTGCCGATCGCGATCTGCCCGCCAACGGCCGCCTGCAGATACGGCGCCGCGCTCAGGTGATCCGCGTGCGCATGGGTCTCCAGTATCCACAGGTTGGTCAGCGACTGCTCGCGCACGAACGCGGCTATGGCATCCGCGGTCACGGTCGTGCTCCTGCCCGATTTCGCGTCGAAGTCGAGCACCGGATCGATGATTGCGGACATACGCGACCGCGGGTCCGCAACCAGGTAGCTCCAGGTCCCGGTGGGCTCATGCCGAAACGGATTGATGTCGGGCCGCAATTGGCCTCCTTCCGGCCCGCCGCGGGCGGTCAAAGTAGCACGGATCTTCCCTGCGTATAATCGGGACGTGGCCGACTTCGAAAAACTGGGCGCCTTCTATATCGGCCGCGGCTACGATCCGGCGAAAGACGCGCTGGCCGCTGACCCCCTGATGTACGACTCGCGCGATCTCACGACGCACGCGGTCTGCGTCGGCATGACGGGCAGTGGAAAAACAGGCCTCTGCATTTCGCTGCTCGAGGAGGCCGCGCTCGACGGCATCCCTGCGCTCGTGATCGATCCGAAAGGCGACATTGCCAACCTGATGCTGAGTTTCCCCGGCCTCGCGCCCGCGGAATTCCTGCCCTGGATCGATCCGGCCGAAGCGGGGCGCAAGGGTACGACACCGGATGAGCTTGCGAAAAAGACGGCCGAGACCTGGAAAACCGGGCTCGCCGAATGGGGCCAGGACGGCGATCGTATCCGCCGCTTCCGCGAGGCTGTCGACATCGCGATCTACACGCCCGGGAGTACCGCGGGCCTGCCGCTGTCGATCTTGCGTTCCTTCGCGCCGCCGCCGGCGGGTAGCGATTCCGGCGCGACACGGGACCGGATCTCCGCAGCCGTCGCGGGACTGCTCGGCCTCGTCGGCATCGCGGCCGATCCGCTGAAGAGCCGCGAGCACATCCTGCTGTCCGCGATCTTCGACGCCTCCTGGAGCAAGGGCAACGCACTCGATCTCGCGGGCCTCATCGGCGCGATCCAGAAGCCGCCCTTCGACAAAGTCGGCGTGTTCGACGTCGAGACGTTCTATCCGGCAAAGGAACGTCTCGAACTCGCGATGTCGATCAACAATCTCCTCGCCTCGCCCGGACTTGGCGTCTGGCTCGAAGGTGAGGCGCTCGATATCCAGCGGCTTTTGTTTACGGCCGAAGGCAAGCCGCGGATATCGATCATCTCGATCGCCCACCTGACCGATCCCGAGCGCATGTTCGTCGTGACGCTCCTTGCAAACGAGCTGGTCGCCTGGATGCGCCGTCAACCGGGCACCGCGGCACTCCGTGCACTCTTTTATATGGACGAGATCTTCGGCTACTTCCCGCCCACGGCGATGCCGCCGTCCAAGCTCCCGCTGCTCACGCTCATGAAGCAGGCGCGCGCGTTCGGTCTCGGAGTCGTGCTCGCAACCCAGAATCCGGTCGATCTCGATTACAAGGGACTTTCGAACGCGGGCACCTGGTTCATCGGTCGCCTACAGACCGAACGCGACCAGGCGCGCGTGATCGAGGGCCTCATGAGCGCTCAGGCAGGCGCCGGCTTCGATCGTGGCGCGCTTGAGAAACTGATGGTAGGTATCGCGCCGCGCGTGTTTCTCATGCGCAATGTCAACGACGACGCGCCGATCCTGTTTCGCACGCGATGGGCCATGAGCTGGTTGCGCGGACCGCTGACGCTTCCCGAGATCACACGTCTCATGGCGGGGCGGAAGGCCGCCGAGCCTGCGAAGCCCGAAGCCGCCGCTGCAGCGCCAAAACCCGCCGCTCGGCCCACGTTGCCGAATGGCGTCGGAGAAATCTTCCTCGCAGCCAAGCCCGGAACGGGCGAACTCGTGTACCGCCCGCGCATCGTTGCAACCGCCGAGCTGCATTACGCCGACAAGGCCGCAGCCATCGACAGCTGGACGCGCAGCGCCTGGCTCGCCCCACTCGCGGATGGCGATGGCGCGCCGGCCTGGAGCGACGCGGTTGCCGTGCCAAACCTCGATGCCGTTAGCGCTGCGGGTCCGGTCGAGAATGCGGGTTTCGCGGAGCTACCGGCTGCCGCACTCGCAGCCAGGAACTACGAAGGCTGGAGCAAGGCGCTCGCGGCCACGCTTTATCAGAATGGCGCGGTCGAGTTGCTGGCCGCGAAGTCGCTCAAGCTGACCTCGAATCCCGATGAGAGCGAGGGTGATTTCCGTGCCCGCCTCGCACAGGGTCTGCGCGAGCACCGCGACCGCGAAGTGGCAAAACTGCGCGAAAAGCACGCCGCGAAGCTCAAGTCCCTCGAAGACCGGTTGCGGCGCGCGGCTGATCGCGTCGACCGGGAGAAGTCGCAGTACACGCAGCGCAAACTCGACACCGCGATCTCAATCGGCACCTCGGTGCTCGGCGCCATCTTTGGCGGCCGGAGCGTCGCGACGACGCGTGCAGGCTCCGCCGCACGTTCGGCCGGCCGTGTGTTCAGCGAACGAGGCGATGTCGCGCGCGCAGACGAGAGCCTTGAGTCGCTCACCGCGGAACGCAACGAATTGCTGGGCCGCATCGAGCAGGAAGCCGCTGCGCTGACGGCGACACTCGATCCCGCAAGCATCGCGCTCGAGCGGCTTCGCATCGCACCGCGGAAATCCGACATCGCGATCGGCCGCATCGCGATCGCCTGGGAGCCCTGGCGCAGCGGTCCCGACGGCTTCCCGCGGCCGGCATCGACCTTGTGAAGATGGCGAGATCCGGCACAGTCTCGTTCGGCCGGCTGGGCGCCCTCGTCCTCCTTTTCTGCGCGCTCCTGGCCTGTGCCGGCGATTCCAGGGGGCCGCCCCTCGGGATCTACCGCGGCGTGCTCTCGGTCGCGGGTGGCGATCTTCCGTTCGGCATCGAGCTCGCGCGTGAGAACGACGCTGTCGTCGCCTACCTGGTCAACGGCCCCGAGCGGGTGCGCGCGACCAACGTCCAGCTCGACGGCGATCAGCTCACCATCCAGATGCCGGGTTACCAGCATCGTCTCGAAGCGAAATTCATCGACGGGCGGTACGAGGGCACATTGCATCTACTACGCCCGCGCGGCGTAATCAAGGACGTACGCTTCGTCGGCATGCCCGGAGAGAGCTGGCGCTTCTTCCCGAAACCAGACGCCGCGCCGGCGGATTTCTCCGGCCGCTGGGCACTCACTTTCCGCGACGACAAAGGCGGCGAAAGTTCCGCGATTGCCGAACTGTCGCAACGCGGTCACGAGGTCACAGGCACGGTGCTACGGCCGAGCGGCGACGACCGCTTCATCGCGGGCGAGGCGCGGGGCGACACGCTTTTCCTTTCCCGCTTCGACGGCGGCAGCGCGTATCTCTACCTGGCGCGGCTGCGCAGCGACGGCGTGCTCGCCGGCGATTTCCACACGGGCGGCGGATCCCACGAGACGTTTTACGGGCGCCGCGATCCCGCCGCAAAGCTCGACGATCCCGCGGGCAAGACGGCACTCAAGCCCGGGGTCGAGCAGCTCGAATTCAGCTTCCCCGATCTCGACGGCAAGACGCAGACGTATCCGGACGAGCGTCATGCCGGCAAGGTCGTACTGATCACGGTCGGTGGCAGCTGGTGCCCGAACTGCCACGACGAAGCCGTCTTGCTGAAAGAGCTGCTCGCGAGCCGACATGATCGCGGCCTCGAGGTGATCCAGCTCATGTTCGAGCACACGCCGGATTTCGCGAGTGCCTCCAGCGCGGCCCGCGCCTTCGCGGAGAAGTATTCCATCGACTATCCGGTGCTGATCGCCGGCACGACGAGCGATGACGACGTCCTGAAAAAGCTGCCGCAGCTCGCTGCATTCATGGCCTATCCGACGCTGTTCGTGATCGATCGTCAGGGCCGCGTGCGCACGATTCATACCGGTTTCAGCGGGCCGGCGACGGGCAGTCACTACGACGAACAGAACCGGGAGCTCTCTGCGCTCATCGACACACTGCTGGAGGAACGGGGATAGCATGCCTTCCTTCGACGTCGTTTCCGAGATCGATCCGCACGAACTGGCGAATGCGGTGGACCAGGCGAATCGCGAGGTGTCCCAGCGCTTCGACTTCAAGGACACCGGCGCCAATTTCGAGCTTGCGGATCACCTGATCACACTGCACGCCCAGGTCGATTTCCAGCTCAAGCAGATGCTCGATGTCCTGAAGCTGAAGTTCTCGAAGCGCGGCATCGACGTCGTCTGTCTCGAGCCTGGCGAGCCGGTAATCGCCCTGAACTCGGCAAAACAGGATCTCGTGCTGCGCCACGGCATCGACGCCGACAGCGGCCGCAAGCTCCAGCGCCAGATCAAAGACTCAAAGCTGAAAGTCCAGGCGTCGATCCAGGGCGACCAGTTGCGGGTGACCGGCAAGCAGCGCGATGACCTGCAGGCGGCCATGGCCCTGATCCGCAAGGCCGATCTCGACCGGCCGCTGCAGTTCAAGAATTTCCGCGACTGAACGCTGCATGCGTGCCGTGTTCCTGGATTTCGGCACGGTCAGCAGCGGCGACCTCGACACGGGTCCGCTCGAACGCATCGTGCCCGGAATCGTGATCCACGAGCAGACGGCACAGGTGGATGTCCCCGCGCGCGTCGCGGGTTTCGAAGCCGTATTCGCCAATAAGTCCGTGATCGATCGCGCGACCATCGCCGCGAATCCGCAGCTCAGGCTCATCGCGCTGACGGCGACCGGCGTCGACAATGTGGATCTCGCCGCCGCACGAGAGCAAGGCGTCGCAGTCTGCAATCTGCGAGATTACTGCACGCCATCAGTCGTGCAGCACGTCTTCGCGATGCTCCTCGCGCTCACGCATCGACTCGCCGACTACGACGCGCTGGTCGCGAGCGGCCGCTGGCAGCAGGCGGGGCAGTTCTCCGTGTTCCCTTATCCAATCCGCGAATTGCAGGGCCGCGTATTCGGGATCGTCGGATATGGTGCGCTCGGCCGCGCAGTCGCGGAAGTTGCACGCGCCTTCGGACTGCGCGTCGAGCTCGGGCAGCAGTGTGTCGAGATCCCGTCGTCCGGCGACGGCCGCGCCGCCCGGGCGATTGGCGACCTCGAC
>JANLWE010000095.1:0-17505 GCA_031364365.1 Gammaproteobacteria bacterium
CGAGCAGCGCGAACGTTACCTGTTGCCCTGCGTGCGCGGCGAGAGAATGGACTGCCTGGCACTGACCGAACCGGGCGCTGGCTCGGACCTGCGTTCCATCAAGACCAGCGCGGTGCAAAGCGGCGGCGATTTTGTCATCAACGGCACCAAGCATTTCATCAGTCATGCTGATCACGCCGACTTTGTCATCGTATTTGCCGCCACCGCCACCGAGTCGAGCCCGAGGGGACCGCGGGCTCGACTGACCGCATTCCTGGTCGACAAGGGCCATCCGGGATTCACGGTGCGCGAGGGTTATCGCAACGTTTCGCACCGCGGCTACAACAACAGCATTCTGCAGTTCGACGATTGCCGGGTACCGGCCGCTGCGATACTCGGCGAGCTGCACCAGGGACTGGAAGTGGCCAACAGCTGGCTCGGCGCCACCAGACTGCAGGTCGCTGCGACCTGCCTGGGACGGGCTGATCGGGCGCTGGATCTGGCCAAGTCCTGGTCGGTCGCGCGCGTTCAGTTCGGACAGCAGATTGGCAAGTTCCAGGGTGTCAGTTTCAAGCTCGCCGACATGGCCATGGAGTTGCGGGCGGCCGAGCTCATGGTGCTGGAAGCCGCCTGGAAGCACGACCAGAAAATTGCCACCGAGCTCGACATGGCAATGGCCAAATTGAAAGCAACCGAAATGCTGGCCATGGTTGCGGACCAGGCCCTGCAGATCCATGGCGGCATGGGCCTGATGTCGGACCTGCCGCTCGAACGCATCTGGCGCGATGCGCGCATCGAACGCATCTGGGAAGGCACCAGCGAGGTGCAGCGTCACATCATTTCGCGCGCCCTGCTGCGCCCGCTCGGCGGCTGAACCTGGCAACCAATCCGGCAGCCGATTCTAACGACCGGTCCAGCGCGGCTTGCGTTTCTCGGTAAAGGCACGCGTGCCTTCCTTGAGATCTTCGGATCGCACCACCCTTTGCACCAGGTCGAGCGAATCGTGCAGCGCAAAGGCTTCGTGTTCCGCGATCATTTCCGAGTGGCGCAGCAGCTGCTTGATGGCAGGAAACAGCAGCGGCGGCCCGTCCGCCAGTTGTCGGGCGATTTCGCGTGCCTTGGTCAACGCCTGCCCTTTTGGCACCACGTGATTCGCGAGTCCCCACTGCTGCGCTTCTTTTGCATCCAGCCAGCGGCCTGTCAACAGCATGTCTACCGCAACATGATACGGAATGCGCCGGCGCAACTTGATTGAACCCGCATCTGCCAGTACGCCGACATTGATTTCCGGCAATGCGAATCTTGCGTGCTCTTCTATGACGATGAGGTCCGTGCCCAGCACGATCTCAAAACCACCGCCGCAGGCAATGCCATTGACCGCAGCAATCATCGGCTTGTTGAGATTCCTCGGATGATTCAACCCGCCGAATCCGCCCGGTCCCCAGTCTTCCGCCGAGGCCTCGCCGGCTGCGGCAGCCTTCAGATCCCAGCCGGGAGAAAAGAAGCGCTCGCCCGCGCCCGTGATGATTCCGACACGCATGTCCGCGTCGTCACGAAAAGTTTCGATTGCTTCATTCAAGGCAAGGCTTGCCTTGAGATCGATGGCATTGGCTTTGGGGCGGTCAATGGTGATTTCGAAAATCGGCCCATTGCGAAATATCCGTATTCCGTCATGCATGTTAGGAAACCCCCTGAGTACTGATCAGCGCATCAACCGCCATGACACCCTGACCGCGAGGCCGGACAATCAACGGATTGACGTCCATCTCCACCAGGACCTCGCAGTGATCGGCAGCGTAACGTCCAATGGCCAGCACCGCATCAATCAGCGCCTCGACGTCGCCGGCAGGTTGGCCGCGAAAGCCCGCCAGCAGGCGCGCACTATTCAGTTTCCCCAGCGCGACTGCGATCGATGGGCGGGTCCACGGCGGCAGCAGGCTGACTCGATCCTGCCACAGCTCCGCCTGCGTCCCGCCAGCGGCGAGCACCAGGACCTGTCCAAACTGCGGATCGACGATCACGCCAACCAGGATTTCGGCGACCCCGTCCATCACCATGTTTTCAACCAGCAACTGTGGAGACAAGGCCGCCATCCTGGCGGCGACAAGACTGGCCTCCGCCGCCGACCCGACGTTGAGCGCGACTCCACCGCGATCGGACTTGTGCGCAATGCCGGCACCCGTCATCTTGATCGCCACCGGGAATCCGAGTTCGGTCGCAGTGGCTGCCGCATCCGCACAGTCGACGACGCGACCGCGGGGTACCGGAAGACCATAACGAGCCAATGCTGCCTTGGCAGCGTGCTCCCCGATCGGCAAGGCCGTGCGGCGCGCGGCCTGCGGCAATCTTGGGACCGGAAATTCCTGCAGTCGCCCGGCCGCCCCCATCGCACTCGCCTGATCCAGGGCCTCCAGGCCTTCGCGCAGACCTTGCAGCGGCACCACGCCGCGAGCCATGCAGCGCTCCCGGATCGACGCATTCAGGGTTTCGGGCAGCGATGCGAGCAGCACCGCGCGCGGTCTCGCGCCGGCAGCAGCCGCAACAAATTGATCGATCACGGGCGTGTACGTGGACAAGTCGCAACTCGCCTCGGGCGGGCAGTCAAGCATGAATGCGACTGCGTCGACATCTTCACTCAGGACCGCGTCGAAAACCCGACGCAGCGCCGCATGTTCAAACCAGAGATAGGTATGGATGTCGAACGGATTAGCAATACTGACTCGGTCCGACAACAGGCGCCGCAGCTGCTCAGCCTTGTCGGGCGGGAACGCCGGGAATTCGAGTTGCAGGTGCCTCGACAGGTCCGAGGTCATGGCCATGTCGCCGCCGGACGCACCCAGAAAAATGACGCGCCGGCCCGCGAGCGGTCCGCCGGCGTGCAGCAGTTTCAGGGTTTCACACAGCGCCCCCAAGGTTTCGCAGCGCGCAATGCCGGCTTGCCGGCAGAAAGCGTCAAAAACGGAGTCACTGCCCGTCAGGGCGCCGGTGTGGCTGCGCGCGGTGCGAGCCGCCGCCGGCGTGCGTCCGGACTTGACCAGTGCCAGTGACTTGCCGCAGGAGCGCGCCTTGTGGGCGGCGCGCGCAAATTCCGCGCCGTCCTGGATTCCCTCCAGATAGAGCCCAATGGCAGTCACGCGCGGGTCATCGCACAATTCAATGATCAAGTCCGCGGCTGTCAGCCGGGTCTGGTTGCCGATGGTGATGACATAGCCCAGCGGCAGTGATCGGCCGCTGTACATCAGGGTCAACGCAATCGTGCCGCTCTGGCAGATCAGTGCCACGCCGCGCTCTGGCGACTTGCCGATCACCTGATCAGGCCACAGCGCAGCACGATCGAAAAAATTGACCATGCCGTAGCAGTTGGGGCCGAGAAAAGGCACGGCGCCTGCGCTGCGCTGCAGCTCCTGAGTCAACTCGATGGCAGCGGCGGTCTCCATTTCCGCAAAGCCCGAACTGAAGCAGACAAACCCACCTGCCTCGCGCCTGGCCAGCGCCGCCGCGACTTCCGGCGCCTGATGATTCGGCACGGCCACAAAAGCACAATCCGGCGATTCCGGCAGTTCATCAATGCTGCGGAAGTATTGAACATCCGGCGTGGATGGGCGGCTTGGATGGACCCGCCACAACTTGCCCTGATAGCCGACGGCAAGCGACGCCCTCGCGACCGCCTCGGTCCAGCCGCGCTCGCCGATCAGTGCAATGCTGCGCGGCGCGAGCATGCGACGCAAAGCCATGCTAACTAAGCCGCAACCGTGCGCGCGTTTCGGACGTTGTCAGGATGCGCGCGCCCATGGCCTCGATGATGGTGCGCGCCTTGGTGACCAATTGTGCGTTGCTCGCATAGACGCCCTTGCTGAGATACAGGTTGTCCTCGAGACCCACCCGCACATTGCCGCCCAGCAACACTGACTGCGCAACCCAGGGCATTTGCATGCGGCTGATGGCAAAACTGCTCCAGATGCAGTCCTCAGGCAGCGAGTTCACCATGGCCAGCAGGTGGCCGACGTCTGCCGGAACCCCATAAGGGATGCCGGTGCACAGTTGCACCAGGGTCGGGGCGTCCAGCAGTCCCTCCTTGATCAGCTGTTTCACGAACCAGAGATTTCCGGTATCAAAGACTTCGAGCTCGGGCTTCACGCCGAGATCCCGCACAATCTGTGCGCCTTTGCGCAGATAATTGGGCGTCGACACGTAGGCGCGGTTGCCGTCGCCGAAATTGAGGCTGCCACAATCAAGCGTCGCGATGTCCGGCCGGTAAAGCCCTTCCTGGCACAAGTCGATGACGTGCTTCATGCGCTCTTCCTGCGTCACGAAGTCGCTGCCCGGCGCGGGCGTATCCGCCAGTCCGTTTTCGCCGACGACGATATAGCCACCCATGCCGCAGGTCAGGTTCACGATGACATCCGTCTTGCTCTCGCGGATCCTCTTCACCACCTCGCGGTAGTGGCGGGTTTCCATGCTGAATTCGCCGGTGTCGGGATCGCGCACGTGGATGTGCACGATGGCGGCGCCGGCCTCGGCGGCCGCAATCGCCGTTGCGGCGATCTGCTCGGGCGTCACGGCGCAGTGCGGGCTCCTGGTAATCTTGGTGTCATCGCCCGTGACGGCACAGGTAATGAAGACTTCCGGGTTCATGCTGGCTCCTCGTTATATATAACCGCCAAGATAATACGGTAATCCATGCTGAATCTGCTGGAGAAACGGTCGATCGACTATGTGCCGCTGGCGGAACGCCGCGGCAAGGTCTGGCACCTGTGGCCGGTCTGGTTCAGTGGCGATGCGCATCTGGCGACGCTGGCCGTGGGTGTGCTTGGAATCACGCTCGGCGGCAATCTGTTGTGGACCACGCTCGCGGTCCTGGGTGGCTGCGCATTGGGCACTTTTTTCATGGCGTTTCATGCCACCCAGGGCCCGCAACTGGGTTTGCCACAACTGATCCAGTCGCGGCCCCAGTTCGGCTATATGGGCGCGCTGCTGGTCTGGATCGTCGCACTGGTCGCCTACATTGGCTACAACGCCTTCAACGAAGTCCTGGTCGCACAGACTGTGCGACAGCTGATCGGCTCCCCAGCCGATTACGATCCGCTCATCATGGTGGTCTTCACCGTGGCAGCAACGGTGATTGCGGCGGTCGGCTACGACTGGATACACCGGACCCAGCGCTGGGTCGCCTACGCGATGATCGCGGCACTGCTGATATTTTCGGTTGCAGCCCTGCTCAAGATCGATCTGCCGGCGAGCCACTGGGACCTGGGCGAATTCAATCGAACGGCCTTTCTGGTGCAGTTTTTCGCGGCGGCAGCATACCAGCTGAGCTGGTCGATCTATGTCTCCGACTATTCACGCTACCTGCCGCGCGAGGTTTCGGTGCGCGAATCGTTCTGGTGGACCTATCTTGGGGCCTTCGTCGGCGGTGCATGGATGATGCTGCTCGGCAGCCTGAGCGCCGCACTCTATCCGCAGGCCGAAGTCGCGGCGGCAATGCGGGACGCCGCCAATGCTGCGCTTCCCGGGCTGGGCCTGCCATTGCTGGTCGCGGCCCTGTTTGGACTGGTGACAATCACCAGTCTCAATTCTTATGGCGCATCACTGGCGCTCATGTCGGTTGCCGATTCGATGCACCCGGCGCCCGCTTCGACATTCAAGCGCCTGGTCTGTCTTGCCATCGCGACCGCCGCGATGCTTGGACTGGGCCTGCTCGCATCCGGCGATTTTGTCCATCGCTTCGGCGACCTGCTGGTGTTGCTGCTCTACCTGATGACGCCGTGGACCGCGATCAACCTGATGGATTTTTACGTCGTTCGCAAAGGACACTACTCCATTCGCGAGATTTTCAATCCCAACGGCCTGTACGGCCGCTGGAACTGGCGTGGCATTGCGACCTATCTGACCGGTTTCACCGTGATGATCCCGTTTTTCAGCTCCGGTATGTATCGAGGCCCGATCGCCCGCGCATTGGACGGCGCGGACCTCGCGATGCTGGTGGGATTGCCGGTGTCGGCGCTGCTTTATTGGGCGTTGTGCCGCAACCTCGACCTGGCGCGCGAACGGCAACTGGTTGCGCTCGCGGATCAGGGACTCGATTAGCGCAGCGGACTCGCGGCAGTCAGATGACGCCGCGGCGCTCCTGGTCGAGTTCGATCGACTCGAACAGCGCCCGGAAATTCCCCTCGCCGAATCCCTCGTTGCCCTTGCGCTGGATGATCTCGAAGAAAATCGGGCCGATGACGTTTTTGGTGAAGATCTGCAGCAGGATGCCATCCTTGATGCTGCCATCGATCAGGATGCCTTGCTCCTTCATGCGACCGAGCGACTCCTGGTGGCCCGTGACTCGGGCATTGACGCCCTCGTAATAGGTGTCCGGCGTGTCCTGGAACTCGATGCCATTCGCGCGCAGCGCATCCACGCTCGCGTAGATGTCGTCGGCGAAAAGCGCGATGTGCTGGATTCCCTCGCCCTGATACTCGCGGATGTATTCCTCGATCTGGCTCTTGTCGTCCTGGCTCTCGTTGATCGGGATGCGGATCTTTCCGCAGGGGCTCGTCATGGCGCGGCTGAAGAGTCCTGTTTTCTTTCCCTCGATGTCGAAGTAGCGGATCTCGCGGAAATTGAACAGCCGCTCGTAGAAGCCGGACCAGCGGTCCATGTTGCCGCGGCTCACGTTGTGCGTCAGGTGATCGATCAAGGTCAGGCCGGCCGCACAAACCGGCTTCGGATCGGAGACGGGCAGGAAATCAACGTCATAGATCGTCCGCTCCCCGTAGCGGTCCACAAGATAGATCAGGCTGCCACCGATGCCCTCGATCGCGGGAATCCGGAGCTCCATCGGCCCGACCTGCGTCTCGACCGGCGTGGCGCCCCTCTCGACCGCGAGGCGGAGTGCCGCGGCGGCGTCTTTGACGCGAAACGCCATGGCACAGGCCGAAGGGCCGTGCGCGCGCGCAAACTGCTGGCCGAAACCCTCGGGCTCGGCATTGATCACGAAATTGATGTCGCCCTGGCGGTGCAGCGTGACGTTCTTGCTGCGGTGGCGCGCGGTCGCCGGAAATCCCATGCGGGTGAACAGCGCCCGCAGCGCCTCGGGATCGGGCGCCGTGTACTCGACGAACTCGAAGCCGTCCGTGCCCATCGGATTGTCGAATTGCCCGTTCATCATCCGCTCCCGCATTAGTTGCAATTGCAACTATAATCCATGCATGCCCGCGCCAGCGAACCCCTTGGCACTGTCCCTCGAGCACTTCATGCCCTATCGCCTTTCGGTGCTGGCGAACACGGTCTCGTCGGCGCTGGCCGGCGCGTATGCGAGCCGCTTCGGGCTCACGATCCCGCAGTGGCGGGTCATTGCCGTGCTGGCGCGCGTCCCCGGGCTCTCGGCCGCAGACGTCGCCGAACGCACCGCAATGGACAAGGTTGCGGTCAGCCGGGCCGTCACCGGGCTCGCGCGCGCGGGCCGCGTGAGCCGCGCGCTCGCCGCCAGCGACAAGCGGCGCTCGGTCCTGAGCCTGACCGTGCGCGGACAGGCCGTGTACCGGCGCATCGTCCCGCTCGCCCTCGCCTACGAGCGGCGCCTGCTCGCGGAGCTGAGTCCCGCCGAGCAATCGCAGTTCGAAACGCTGCTGTTGCGGTTGCAGAAGCGGTCCTGGCAGCTCGGACCGGCGCGTGAAGCGCGTGTATAATCCGTGCTGATGTTAGGCAGGATCCCGGCCGCCCGACAGGCCATCATCGACCGGATCGCAGCCAGTGCCCGCCGCGCTCGCCGCCGCGGCATGCCGGTCGCGCCGGACCGGCTGGCGCGCTATTTCTATCACGGCGTTTCCGAACTCGACCTGGTGCAGCGGACGCCCGAGGACCTCGCGGGCGCGGCTCTCGCCGAGCTCGCACTCGGGCGAGTGCGCCGCCCCGGGCGCTCGCTGGTTCGAGTGTTCAATCCGGAACCCGCACGCGACGGCTTCAGCTCATCGCACACCGTCATCATGGTCGTCACCGAGGACATGCCGTTTCTCGTTGACTCGCTTGGCATGGTATGCACGCAGAGCGGGCTCGCGGTCCACCTGCTCGCGCACCCGGTGTTCTCGGCGGTTCGCGACCGGCGCGGCCGCCTGACCAGTCTCCATCTGGACGAGCCGCCGGCCGGCGCGAAGCCGGAGTCCTGGCAGTTGATCGAAATCGACCGCGAGCCGGACCCGCACCGGCTTGCAGCGATCGAGAAGAGCATCCGCCGCGCGCTTGGCGACATCCGTGCGGCGACGACTGACTGGCGGCGAATGCGCGGCAAGGCACTCGATGTCGCGGCCGAACTCGGCACGGCCAAGGTGCGCGGCCAGAAGAACGAGGTCCGCGAAGCGCAGGCGCTGCTCGAGTGGATGGAGGACAACCATTTCACGTTCCTGGGCTACCGCGAATACCGCCTGCGCCGCGGGCCGCGGCAGGATCGCCTCGTGCCCGTGCCGGGATCCGGGCTCGGCGTCATGCGTCCCGCGGCAGGCCGCAAGCCGAAGTCGATCGTCCTGACCGGCAGCGTCCGGGCATTCGCGCGCTCCGCCGAGCCGCTGATCATCACGAAGGCGAACTCGATCGCGACGGTCCACCGCTCGACCTATCTGGACTACGTCGGGGTCAAGACCTTCGATGCGCGTGGCAACGTCACCGGCGAGCGGCGGTTCATCGGATTGTGGACCTCGTCGGCCTACAGCCGGAGCCCGCGCGAGATCCCGGTGCTCCGCCACAAGATCCAGCGCGTGATCGATCATTTCGGGCTCAAGGAATCGAGTCACGACAACAAGGCACTGGTCCACGCGCTCGAGACCTTTCCGCGGGACGAACTCTTCCAGGCGACGGTTGCCGACCTGGTCCGGATCGTGCGCGGCATCGTGAATCTCTACGAGCGCACGCAGGTGCGCCTGTTCGTGCGCCGCGACGTGTTCCGCCGGTTCTATTCCTGCCTCGTGTTCGTGCCGCGCGATCGCTACAACACGCAGGTGCGCGAACGCATCGAGCGGCTCGCGCTCGATGCGTTTGGCGGACTCGCGATCGAGTCGCAGGTCACGCTGTCCGAATCGGTACTCGCGCGGCTGCACATGCTGGTGCGGACACCGCCGGGTTCCGATTCTGCCGTTGATGCCGTCGAACTCGAACGCCAGATCACCGAGACGGTCCGCACCTGGCAGGACCAGCTGAAGGATTCGCTGCTCGATGCCTACGGCGAAGCCGAGGCGCTGCGCCTGAACCGCGTCTGGAGCGATGCGTTCCCCGCGGCCTACCAGGAGGACACGCCCTTCGAGGTCGCGGTCGACGATATCGCTTCGCTCGAGCGCGTGCTGGCCGATCCTGGCGGGCTGCACATGAGCCTCTATCGCCGCGCCGACCAGCCGCCGCACAAGCTGCAATTCAAGCTTCTGCGCAGCCATCGCCCGATTCCGATTTCCGACGTGCTGCCGACCATCGAGAATCTCGGCCTGAAGCTGATCAGCGAGCGGCCTTACGAGATCGCCACCGGTTCCGCGGAGGTGTGGATCCAGGACTTCGAGCTCGAGCATCCGCGGGGCGTCCGCATCGATCTCGACAGCGACGGGCCGCGGCTCAAGACGACTTTCGCGAAGGTCTGGATGGGAAATGCCGACAACGACGGCTTCAACCGTCTGGTCCTCGCGGCCGACCTCGATTGGCGCGAAGCCGTCGTGCTCCGGACCTATGCGCGCTGGTTCGGCCAGCTCGGCATGCCGCTGTCCCACGCCTACATCGAAGAGGCGCTCGCAAGCAATGCCACCGCGGCGGGCCACCTGCTGCGGCTGTTCGTGGCGCGATTCGATCCGCGTCTTTCGCAAGCCGAGCGCCGACGTTCCGAGGGCACGCACCGGCGCGCGCTCGAACACTTGCTCGCGAAAGTGACCCGGATCGATGACGACCGCATCCTGCGGGCGTACATGACTGCGATCGACGCGACGCTTCGCACCAACTATTTCCAGACCGACGAGAGTGGGGAATTGAGGCCCTACCTCGCGATCAAGCTCGATCCGCGCCGGATTGCGGAAGTGCCGCTGCCGAAGCCGATGTTCGAGATATTCGTCCACTCCCCCCGCGTCGAGGGTGTGCACCTGCGCATGGGCCGCGTGGCGCGCGGCGGCCTGCGCTGGTCGGACCGGCGCGAGGATTTCCGCACCGAAATCCTCGGGCTCATGAAGGCGCAGCACGTCAAGAACACGGTGATCGTCCCGGTCGGCGCCAAGGGCGGATTTGTGCCGCGCCGGCCGTTCCCGGGCCGCGACGAGGCGCTGGCCGACGGCACGGAATGCTACCGATGGTTCATCCGTGCGCTGCTCGACGTCACCGACAATGTGACCGGCGGCAAAGTCGTCCCACCGCGCGACGTCGTCCGGCACGATGGCGATGACCCGTATCTCGTCGTCGCAGCGGACAAGGGCACGGCCAGATTCTCGGACCTCGCGAATGCGATTTCGGGCCAGTACGGCTTCTGGCTCGGCGACGCTTTCGCATCCGGCGGCTCGGCCGGATACGACCACAAGGACATGGCGATCACCGCCCGCGGCGGCTGGGAATCAGTCCGGCGCCATTTCCGCGAACTGGGAAAGGACACGCAATCGCAGGACTTCACGGTCGCCGGCATCGGCGACATGTCGGGCGACGTGTTCGGCAACGCAATGCTCCTGTCCCCGCACATCCGGCTGCTTGCGGCGTTCGATCACCGGCACATCTTCGTGGATCCGGCGCCGGATGCGGCGCGCAGCTTTACCGAACGCAAGCGCATGTTCGAGCTGCCGCGTTCGAGCTGGGACGACTACGACAAGCGGCACCTGTCGAAGGGCGGCGGCGTGTACTCCCGCCAGAACAAGACAATCGCGCTCTCGGCGGAAGCCCGTACGTTGCTCGGCATTGCGACTGCCGCGCCCGCCCCGGTCGAAGTCATCCGGGCGATCCTGAAACTGCCGGTCGATCTTCTCTGGAACGGCGGTATTGGCACCTACGTCAAGTCTGCCGATGAGAGCCATGCGGAGGTCGGCGACCGCACCAACGATGCGGTACGCGTCAATGGCGGCGAGCTGCGCTGCCACGTCGTCGGCGAAGGCGGCAATCTCGGATTCTCGCAACGCGGGCGCATCGAGTATTCCGGGACTGGTGGCCGCATCAACACCGACTTCATCGACAATTCCGCCGGAGTGAACTGTTCGGACGTCGAGGTCAACCTCAAGATCCTGTTCAATCCGCTGATGGCCTCCGGCCGCCTGCGAAGGCCAGCGCGGAACCGCCTGCTCGCGAGCATGACGGAAGAAGTCGGCCGGCTGGTGCTCCGCAACAACTACCTCCAGAGCCTTGCGATCTCGACGCTGCAAGCGCGCGCCGCCGAACGCATCGCGGAGTTCGGACACGTGATCCACGCGCTCGAGCGTGCCGGCACTCTCGACCGCGCACTTGAAGGATTGCCGACCGGTGACGAGATCATCGAGCGCCGCCACAAGGGGCTTGGGCTCACACGCCCGGAACTTGCGATGCTCTTGTCGTTCTCCAAGATCTGGCTGTCGGACCGGCTCGGCAGCACCGACATCGCGGACGATCCTTTCCTCAGCGCCGAGCTGACACGTTACTTCCCGGAACCGGTGCAGCGGCGCTACCCGCGCGAGATCCTGCGCCACCAGCTGCGCCGCGAGATCATCGTCACGGCGACCACGAACAGCCTCGTGAACCGCATGGGGCCGGTATTCGCCATCCGCATTCAGGAGGACACGGGCGCGGACGTCGGCAGCATCGCGCGCGCCTATTCCGTCGCGCGCGAGATCACGGGCATGCGCGAGCTGTGGGCGGACATCGAGGCGCTCGACGACCAGGTTCCGACCGAGCTGCAGTACGACATGATGTACGAGACGACGCGGCTCCTGCGGCACCTCAGCTACTGGGTGCTGCAGAATCACGGCCACGACCTCGACATCGAGCGGTCCGTGTCGCGACTGCAGTCCGGCATACGCGAGCTGATGCGCGACCTGCCGGAATTCATCGAGGGCACTGAGGTCACACGTTACGAGCGAGCGCTTGCGCGATTCTCGCGCGACGGCGTGCCGCCGAAGGTATCGCGCCGCGTCGCGAGTCTCGGCGCAATCCACGCCGGTGTCGACATCGTCGAGGTCGCGCTCGCGCGGCGCGCGCCGATCGGCCGTGCGGCGCGGGTTTATTTCGGGCTCGGCACCGCGCTCGGACTCGACTGGCTCCGCGACGAAATCGAGCGGCTTGCGGTCGAGGGCCACTGGCAGGCCGCGGCGCGCGGGACCCTGCGCGAGGAACTCTACCTGCTGCAGCGCAAACTCTGTGACCGTGTCCTCTCGGCCAAGGCACGTTGTGATGCGCCGGCGCGTGTCGCCGCCTGGATGAAGTCAGGCGGCGACGCCGTCCAGAACCTGGTCCGTACGGTGCGTGAGATGCGCGCGACGGGCAGCGCCGATTTCCCGACCTTGTCTGTGGCGGTGCAGGCGGTGCGGCGCCTGCTCGAGCGCTGAAGCAACCCCATGTCCCGCAAGCTGGTGCTGGTGCGTCACGGCCAGAGTACCTGGAACCTCGAGAATCTCTTCACGGGCTGGACTGACGTCGATCTTACCGAGCAGGGCCGCGAGGAAGCGCGCGCGGCCGGCCGTTTGCTGCGCGAACAGGGTCTCGATTTCTCCCGAGCGTTCACGTCCGTGTTGAAACGCGCGGTCCGGACGCTCTGGATCATCCAGGACGAGATGGACCGCATGTGGCTGCCGGTCGAACGCGACTGGCGGCTCAATGAGCGGCATTACGGCGCACTCCAGGGTCTCGACAAGGCCGAAACGACGGCGAAGTACGGCGCCGATCAGGTCAAGATCTGGCGCCGCAGCTACGACGTGCCGCCACCGCCACTCGCCGCCGACGATCCGAGGCATCCCCGGCTCGACCTTCGTTACCGCGAGATTCCGGTCGCGTCATTGCCGGCGACGGAATCCCTCAAGGACACGCTCGCTCGCGTCGAGCGGTGCTGGGCCGACCGCCTCCTGCCCGCACTGGCTGCCGGCGGCGACATACTCGTAGTCGCGCACGGCAACAGCCTGCGTGCGCTCGTCAAATTGCTGGACGGAATCAGTGACGCCGCGATCGTGGAATTCAACATCCCGACTGGCGTGCCGATCCTGTACCAGCTGGACTCCGACTTCCGCCCCGCGTCGCCGCGACGATTCCTCGGCGATGCGGCCACGATCGAGGCCGCCGCGAAGGCCGTTGCCGCGCAGGCCGAACGGCGCTAGCCGCGGCTTACTCCTCGGGCGCGACCTCGACCTCGATGCCGGCGAGCGCCGCTTCGAAGGGAATCTGGCAGGACAGCCGCGAACCCTGCGGCCGGTAGCTGTCGAGCTCCTGGAGAATCTCTTTCTCGTCGCCCTGCATCGGTGGCAGCTTGTCGAGCCAGGGCGCCGCGACGTAGACGTGGCAGGTCGCGCAGGAGCACATGCCGCCGCAGATCGCGGCTACGCCGTAATCGAATTCGCGAAGCGTCTCCATGAGACTCACGCCTTCGCGCGCATTCGCGCGATGCACTCCGCCGTCGCGATCGGTGATGGTGATCTCGGCCATGGGTCGCGCATCTTGCTGGAAGCGCCGGCCCCTCTGCAACCGCTCAGCCGGCGAGTCGCGCGACCAGCCGGCCCTGAAGTTCGGGGTCGGTTTCGAGCCCGGCCTGCGCGGCGACGGCGTTCCATCCGAACCAGAGGCAATCGAAGATCCAGCGCAGCGCCTCGATCCGCGCGCGGAGTCCGGTGGACGCGTCGCCATAGGCGGCGAGCAGCCGCTCGACGCGCCCTGCGTCGAGTTCGTGATAGCCAATGCAGCAGGCGAGATCCGCTGCCGGATCCCCGGGCCCCGCGTACTCCCAGTCGAGCGCGACCAGCTTTTCGCCGGCATCCACGAGGTTGCGATGATGGAGGTCGTGATGGCAGGCCGTGAGCCGGGCCGGTGGCGGCAACGCGGCACGGCGCCGTTCGAGCTCGCGCGCGAATCTGCCGATGTCCGCCTGTTCGATCGGCGTGCGAAGAAGCGCGAGGTACCCCGCCGCGCGCTCGCCAAAATCGACGACCGCCAGGCCCGGCGGCGGCGCGAGTGCGTGCAGCCGCGCGATCCAGGCGCCGACGCGCCCGAGGAGCGGCGACTTGCGCAGCTCTGATCGGTGTGGCACCTGACCATCGACGTACCGCGTGACGATGAAATCCCGATTTCGATCCACCAGCACGATCGCGGGCGCGAGTCCCGACTCTGCAGCGATGCCCTGCATCGCGATTTCGGACGCGCGGCTCGCGCCGAGTCCGGGCGTCGACCGGCCCGCGAGTCGAAGCACGTAGTCGTGCTGCGCATCGCGCAGCCGAAAGCTCCGGTTGGCGACGCCGCCCGAAAGCTCCGCGATGTCCGGATGCTCGAGGCCGAGCGCGGCGATTGCCGCGTCGATCGACGCCTCGACCGCTGCGGGCCTGGACAGGTTCATGTGGCCGGCATCCGGCGTTGCCGCCAGCTCCGCCAGCCGGCGACGGCGAGCAGCGAATAGGCGAGATAGAGCGCGGCGGTCGGCCACAGCCCCTGGCTCGCGAACAGCGCGGCAAGACCGGCATCGATGACAACCCACCAGGCCCAGGTGGCAATGTACCGCCGTGCCAGTAGCCAGGTCGCGAAAAGACTTGCCCAGGCGCCGAGCGAATCCGCGAGCGGCGATGCAGCAGTCGCGTATCGCGCGACCAGCGGCACGCTCGCGATGGTCGCAAGCGCGATCCCGACGAGCGCAAGCAGGTGCGTGCGGAACCGGAGCGATGCCGGCGGCGGCGACTTTCCGGCATCCCGCCCCCAGGCGAACCAGCCATAAATGGACATCGCGACGTAGACCAGTTGCAGCGCGGCCTGCATCGGCAGCCCGGCATCGAAGAACACGACGGCATAAATCGCCGTGCTGATCCCGCCCGCGATCCAGCAGGCGCGGTGCTCCCGGATCGCGAACAGGATGTAGGCGAAGCCGAAGGCGACCGCCGCGATCTCAGTCACCGCCACCGGGCACCTTCATCACGACGTCGACACGCATGGCGGCACCTCAGAATGAAAAACGTGCGGTCATTCCAACCTGGCGCGGATCACCCCAGCGCAGGTAGAGCTCCGTCGGGAAGTCCGGTGGCTCGTTCCCGAAATAGAATCCGCGCACCGGATAGCGTTGGTCGAGAAGATTGCGCCCCCAGGCATGAATCGACCAGCGTTCCGCCTCGTATCCGGCGCGCAGGTTCGCGAGGAAGCGCGAATCGGATCTCTGATCATGGTTGGTGTCAAAATAGAAGCCAGCCTCGCCCGAGAGGTCGAGGCGCGCCATCCAGCCCTCCGGATGGCGCCAGGTCGCCGCGAGCGTGGCCTTCCATTCCGGCGCATGCGCCCATTCGCGACCCTCGAGATTGCGCTCGCCAAACCGGTAACCGTGGAAGCGCGAATCCATCCAGGACAGCATTGCTTCGAGTTCCACACGATCGCCGGCCTGCAGTGCCGCGGAGGATTCGAATCCCCAGGCCTCGCCGCTCTCGGCGTTGTCGGTGAGGTACATGAAAGTCAGCGGATCCTGCGGATCGGTTTGAAGTGAGGTCGCGACCTGCAGGTGCTGCCGACGCATGTAGAACAGGTTGAAGTCGCTGCTCCACCCGCGCGCTTGGTCTACCCCTTTCCATCCGAGCTCGGCGGACCACAGGTACTCTGGCGTGAATTCCTGACGATCGTCCGGCACGGCCGTGCCGATATTGAATCCGCCGGCGCGAAATCCGCGCGACAACGAAGCCCAGAGGAGTTGGGTGGCGCCCAGCCGGTGCGTGAGGGCAACTTCGCCTCCCCACAGGCGATCGCGCGGATCGAAGTTCGCCCCGTCGCTGTCGTCATAGTGGGCGTCACGCTGCTCGGCGCGGAGGCCCGCGGTCAGGGTCGTCTCAGGCCGCAGGGTCCAGTCGACCTGGCCGTAGAGCGCAGCGCTCGTCGCGCGATAGCGGCTGTCGAGCTGGCGCACGAATGCATCGTCGAGATAGCGTCCGTTATCCGCGATATCGTTGGACTCCTCGAGACGCGAGATCCAGACACCCGCAATCCAGGAACCGGCGTCGCCGAGCGACTGGGAAGCTCGGAAATCCTGACTGATTGTGCGGCGAATTCGTCGCGTGTCCGAAAAGAAATCGTAGGGGCCATCCGCGCCCCAGTCGCGATCGTTGCCCCAGTCGCCGTCGAAACTCGCGGCGATGTCCGACTCCGCCCAGGTCGTGATCGAGCGCAATTCGCGCACGTCGGTCCCGCCCCGGCTGATATCGAGCGATGCGCCGTCGGATTGCTGCGCGTCGCGTCCAGGCCGGTCGGAAAGCGTGTCGAGACTGTTGTCAATCGCAAAGGCATCGTAGCCGTTGTCGAAGTCCGCGTGCAGCAGGCTCAGATCGGCGCGCCAGCCCGATTCTGCGGAAAGCCGGAATTTGACGCGCGCGGTCGTCTCGTCGCGGTTGTTGGTGTCGTCGCGCCCGAGATACCGGTTTTCCCGGAACCCGTCGCCGACTGCGCGATGGAACACGGCGCGCCAGGCGCCGTCCACGTCGCCGCTCACGCCCATAGCGCTGCCCGCAGCGACGCCCGCCGACCAGAGGCCGTCGCTTCCGATCGAGGCCTCGGTGTCGGCCTCGCGCTCGGGCGCGGGATCGCGCGTTTTGACCTTGATCAGTCCGCCGAGCGCGTTTGCGCCATAGCGTGTCCCCTGCGGACCACGCAGTACCTCGACCTGTTCGACGTCGAACAGGGAAGCAATCATGCCGATGCCGCTGAAGTCGATCTCGTCGACCAGGAATCCGAGCGACGGATTGGGCGCACCCTGGTATTGCTCGAGCTCGCCGATGCCGCGGAGCTGAAAGTAGCGCGGACGCGAACTCGCACCCGCCCAGGAGAGCGACGGAATTTGCGGCAGCAGCTCCTCCAGGTGCACGACCGCGGCATCACGTACGTCGCCGCCGGCGAGGACGGTGACGGCTCCAGAAATTTCGCTCGCGGGAATTGGGCGCAGCGTCGCCGTGACGACGACCGGCTCGAGTTTCGCCGGCGTCTCGGCCGCGCCCACGCAAGGCGACGCAATGGCCGCCAGATACGGAATCAACAGGATGGCTTTTCTCGACACGCCTGCTCCCTACGCCGGTCCTAACCGGATCAGGTTCAACGGGTTCGCCGGTAGCAACCGGCGTCTCAGGTCTTTCAGACCACCCCAAGGCGGGACAGATACTAGCGAGCACGGCCGCGAGTAGCAACGAGCGAAACGCGAGTAAGAATCAACATTTTCTTCCAGTTCAAGTGCTTGCTTTAGCTAAGGTTTCTGGTAAACTACTGTATATAATAAAGGCCTATCCATTTAGCTCCACATACCCCAAGATGTGGGGGTGGGCGACAGCAGTGAGCGGTTGAGGGCGGGACGGGATTATCCGCGTGCCTGGGGCCAGTTCGTCGACTGGTTTGGCACCGAGGAAGGCTGCCGCCGCT
>JANLWE010000101.1:0-8974 GCA_031364365.1 Gammaproteobacteria bacterium
AACGTCCCCTTCATTTCTTCGTTTCAATCCTGCCCGAGCAGCTCCGGCGATTTCGCGGGGCGAATATCGAGAACGAGTCCTTCGCCGCCGGCGGCGAGCGCAATACGCACGCTTCCGCCGTTAGTCAGCTGGCCAAAGAGCAGCTCTTCCGCGAGCGGACGCTTGACGTGTTCCTGGAGTACGCGCGCCATCGGCCGCGCCCCCATCTTCGGGTCGTAGCCGCGCTTCGCGATCCAGAGGCGCGCATCGTCGTCCATCGACAGCGTCACCCCTTTCTGCTCGAGCTGGGCCTCGAATTCGATCACGAGCTTGTCGACGACGCGCTCGATTGTCGGCCCGTCGAGCGCCGCGAACTGGATGATGGCATCCAGGCGGTTGCGGAATTCCGGAGCGAAGATGCGGCGCACGGCCTCCATGCCATCCGGCGCATGGTCCTGGGTCGTGAAACCAATGCTTGCACGACTCATTTCGGCGGCGCCGGCATTCGTCGTCATCACGATGATCACGTGCCGGAAATCCGCCTTGCGGCCATTGTTGTCCGTGAGCGTGCCGTGGTCCATGACCTGCAGCAGCAGGTTGAAGACGTCCGGGTGCGCTTTCTCGATCTCGTCGAACAGCAGCACGCAATGCGGCTGCTTGGAGATCGCCTCGGTCAGCAATCCGCCCTGGTCGAAACCCACATAGCCTGGCGGCGCGCCGATCAGTCGAGACACCGTGTGCCGCTCCATGTACTCCGACATGTCGAAGCGCAGCAATTCGACGCCGAGCGCAATCGCGAGCTGGCGCGTCACTTCAGTCTTGCCGACGCCGGTTGGGCCGGCGAACAGGAAGCTGCCGACCGGGTGACGTTCATCGCCGAGGCCGGCGCGCGACATCTTGATGGCCGCGGAGAGCGCATCGATTGCGGCGTCCTGCCCGTAAATGACGAGCTTCAGGTTGCGCTGCAGATTGGCGAGCACTTCGCGATCTGAGGTCGAGACGTTTTTCGCCGGGATGCGCGCGATGCGCGCGACGACTGCCTCTATCTGCGCGACCGTCACCGTGCTCTCGCGCTCAGCCACCGGCTTGAGCCGGAGTGAAGCGCCCGCCTCGTCAACTACGTCGATCGCCTTGTCGGGCAGGTGCCGATCGTTGATGTGGCGCGCAGCGAGCTCCGCGGCGGCGATCAGTGCATCGTCCGCGTAGGTGATGCCGTGATGCTCCTCGAAACGCGTCTTGAGCCCGCGCAGGATGTCGATTGTCTCCGCGACCGTCGGCTCGACCACGTCGATCTTCTGGAAGCGCCGCGCGAGTGCGTGATCCTTCTCGAAGATACCGCGGTATTCCTGGTAGGTGGTGGAACCGATGCAGCGCAGCTCGCCGTTCGCCAGCACCGGCTTGATCAGGTTCGAGGCGTCCATCACTCCGCCGGACGCAGCGCCCGCGCCGATGACCGTGTGGATCTCGTCGATGAAGAGAATCGCCCCCGGCCGCTTCTTCAGTTCGCTGACGACACCCTTGAGACGTTTCTCGAAATCTCCGCGGTACTTGGTGCCCGCGATCAGGGCGCCCATGTCGAGCGCGTAGATCGTGCAGTCGGCCAGAACCTCCGGCACTTTTTTCTCGACCACAAGGCGCGCGAGCCCCTCGGCAATCGCAGTCTTGCCGACGCCCGCCTCGCCGACGTAGAGCGGGTTGTTCTTGCGCCGACGGCACAGGATCTCAATGGTCCGCTGCACCTCGAGCTGGCGCCCGATCAGCGGGTCGACGCGGCCCGCGACCGCCTGGGCATTCAGGTTGACCGTGTACTTTTCGAGCGCCGCGGTGGCGTTTTCGTCCACGGCCTCGCGTTCGCCTGCCGCACCCTCTTCTCGCGCGCCCTCGCGGCCCTCGCCCGAGGACGGCAGACCGTGCGATATGAAATTGACGATGTCGAGCCGCGAGACGTCCTGCAGCGACAGCAAGTAGGCGGCGTGCGACTGCTTCTCGCTGAAGATCGCGACCAGGACGTTTGCGACTGTGACTTCTTTCCTGCCGCTCGACTGCACGTTGAAAACGGCGCGCTGCAGCACCCGCTGGAATCCAAGCGTTGGCTGGACTTCGCGGTCGTCCTCGGCCGCGAGAGCGGGCGTCGTCTCGTCGATGAACTTCTGTAACTCGCTCTGCAGCCGCGCAAGATCGGCGCCGCAGGATTTCAGGATTTCGCGCACGCGCGGCGCGTCGAGGATGGACAGCAGCAGATGCTCCACTGTCATGTACTCGTGGCGCGCGTCGCGGGCCTTCTGGTAGGCCTCGTTCAGGCAGTATTCGAGTTCACTCGAAAGCAATCAGGTCTCCTCCATCGTGCAGAGCAGCGGATGCTGATGCTGCCTCGCATAAGTCATCACCTGCGCCACCTTTGTCTCGGCGATCTCGAAGGTGAACACGCCGCAGACGCCCTTGCCGCGCGTGTGGACTTCAAGCATCACCCGCGTCGCCCGTGTCCGGTCGAGACTGAAGATCCGCTCGAGCACGTCGACCACGAATTCCATCGGCGTGTAGTCGTCATTCAGCAGCACCACCTGGTACAGCGGCGGCTTCTTCAGCTGCGGCTGCGCCTCCTCGACCACCAGGTCGAGGCCGCCCTGCCCGATCTCACGTTCCTTGTCGCCAGCCACCGATTTCGCCCGTCCTTGCCCTCGGATCATTTATAGGGGTGACCTGCCTGTCGCACAAGTGACCGATGCGTCATTCGCCAAACGGCGACACCAGTACAAGCGCAGTTTGAGAAGTGTCGCACAAGTGCCCGCCGTTACTTCGATTTCCGGCCCCAAATCGCCTTGTGGGCCTGCGCCGGCAACCCGTATCATGTTGCGGTTTCCCCGGGGTTTGCCGACCAGATGAGCGGATGCAACTAGTCGACCGAATCGTCGCGCCATGGCGCCGCCCGGCGGGCGGTGTGTCGGCGAGTCTTGCCGGCGCCGCGCCGTCGCTCGTGACGGTTGTGCTGGTCATCGTGATCGCGGCGCAGCTCGCGGCCCTCCTGTGGCGGGCCCTCGGATCTGCCGGAACGGAATCGGAACTCGCGAGCCCGGTCTCCGCGCCGGAGGCACCCGCGGTCGACCTCGCCGCCATCGTCAATGTGCATCTCTTCGGTGTCGCGCCGACTTCGGGCGATCCTTCCTTGGCGCCCGCGACTTCCGCCAACCTGACGCTGGCCGGCACACTCGCAGGCACCCACCCCGAACAGGGCTGGGCAATTATCGGTGCCAGCGGACAAACAGCACGCGTCTATGCCACCGGCGCGGCGCTCCCGGGCGGCTCGAAGCTCTTCGCGGTCTATCCCGATCGCGTGATCCTCGATCGCGGAGGTGCCCGCGAATCGTTGATGCTGCCGCGCCTGAGCGGCGGTGCCGGAGCGCCGATGGCCATGGCCAATCTGCCGGGGCCGATTGCGCAGGACGCGTCGCTTGCGGACAGCGTGCGCCAGTTGCTGGTCCAGAACCCGGCGACCGCTGGCGATCTGCTGCGTCCGCAGCCGGTGTTCGCGGGCGGGTCACTCAAAGGCTACCGCGTGTATCCGGGACGGAACCGCGCCCAGTTCGTGAGCCTCGGGCTGCAACCGGGCGACCTCGTCATGGCGGTCAACGGTGCGGCGCTCGACGATCCGAATCGCGGCCTCGAGATCCTGCGCGGAATCGGCCAGGGATCGGCCGTGACGTTGACCATCGACCGGGGCGGACAGCAGCAGCAGATCAGCATCGATCCGGTCGCGGTGGCCCAGGAACTGCAGCCGTCGGCCGACGCCGAAGAGGAAGCGTCGCAGGAAGCAACCGAATGAGGCCGGCCTCCGAAGGAACGACTCAATGAAGCGATTCATCCGACTGGCCACATTCCTCGCCATCGCCTTGCCCCTGGCAGCGGCGGCCCAGCAAGGTGCGCAGATCACGCCGAACTACAAGGATGCCGATCTCGGCCAGGTCATCGAGGCGGTAAGCCAGGTGACCGGCAAGAGTTTCATCGTCGACCCGCGCGTACGGGCGCAGGTCACTATGCTCTCGACCTCCCCGATGAGCCCCGCGGCTTTCTACGAAGCCTTCCTCGCGATCCTCCAGGTCCATGGTTTCGTTGCCGTGCCGTCCGGTTCGGTGATCAAGATCCTGCCTGATGCCACGTCGCGGCAGATGCCGGCCAACGACTTGCCGGACAGCGTCAGTTCGACGTCCGACGAGATCGTGACGCAGGTGATCCAGGTCCGGAACGTCTCGGCCGGGCAGCTCGTGCCGATCCTGCGGCCCATGATGCCGCAGTCCGCCCATCTCGCGGCGTATCCAGCGGCCAACATGCTGATCCTCTCGGATCGCGCCGCGAACGTGAGTCGCATGATCCGCATCATCCAGCGCATCGATCGCAGCGGCGACGGCGACTTTGAGGTCATCCGCCTCGAGCACGCCTCGGCGACCGACATTGTGCGCGTCATCAATTCGCTATCGGCGGCACAGGGGGCCGAAGCCGCGGGCGGCGCCCGCGTCGTCGCTGACGAGCGCACCAATAGCGTGCTGCTGAGTGGCGAGCCTTCGCAGCGCCTGCGCTTTCGCACGATCATCACGCATCTCGATACCCCGCTCGAGGCCGGCGGTGACACCCAGGTCCGCTACCTGCGCTACGCCGACGCGGAGAAGCTCGCGGGCAAGCTCAAGGAGCAGTCCGGTGCTTCCGCGGCCGTCGCGGGCCAGCCCGCAGTGCCGCAGGGCGCAGGTGTCACCGACAAATCCGTGACGATCTGGGCGGAACCAGAAACGAACGCACTCGTAATCACGGCGCCGCCGAAGACCATGCGCTCGCTGATGTCGGTCATCGACCGCCTCGATATACGGCGCGCGCAGGTCGTCATCGAAGCAATGCTGGTCGAGGTTTCGCATGACGCGTCCCGAGACCTTGGCGTCAACTGGATCGTCGACGGCTCCGGCGACAACTTCCTGGTCGGCCTCTTCAACCAGCCGATCGCGGGCGTCAGCCTCGGCGACATAGCGCGCACGATCCAGGATCCGTCCTCAGCCACCTCCGCACCAGGCGGATTCACCGTCGGCGGCGGACGCAACGAGGACAGCGGCACCAACTTCGCGGCGATCCTGCGCGCGCTCGCCAGCAATGGCGACACCAACATTGTCTCGATGCCCTCGGTGATCACGCTCGACAATGAAGAGGCGCAGATCAAGGTCGCGCAGGAAGTGCCGTTTCTCACGGGCTCGTACTCGAATACGGGGGCAGGTGCGGGCGGCGCGGTCAATCCTTTCCAGACCATCGAGCGCAAGGAAGTTGGCAACATCCTCAAGATTACGCCGCAGATTACCGACGAGAACACCATTCTCCTGAAGATCGAGCAGGAAGCCTCCGGCATCGCGGCGGCCGCTGCCCAGGTTTCGAGCACGGACCTCGTGACCAACAAGCGCACCATCACGACTCGTGTCCTGGTCGACGACGGCGGCATGATCGTGCTCGGCGGCCTGATCGAGGACCGGCTGACCGAAAGCGAGGATCGTGTGCCGTTCTTCGGCAGCATTCCGGTCATCGGCGCCCTGTTCCGTGTGCGAAGCACTCAGAAGACGAAGACCAACCTGATGGTCTTCATCCGGCCGCGCGTGATCAGGACTGCCGAACAGGCTGCCATCGAGACCAACGCCAAGTACAACTATCTGCGGAATCTTCAGCTCAATGATGGCGATGGCAAGGTGCAGCTGATGCCTGGCGAACGGCCACCCACACTGCCGCCGCTGGTCGGGCCAACGGCGCCCGCGGACACGAGCGTCACGTTTCCGGCGGACGCGGCCGCGACCCCGCCCGCGCAGGAGCCGGTGGCGCCGCCAGGAACCGGGGCGGCCGAATCTGCACCGCCACCCGAGACCACGAACGCTCCCGACAGTCCTTCGCAGTGACCTGGTGCGGCCGATGATTTCCGGCACGCCGCCGAAACCGATCGCGCCCGTCGGGCGCCTGCCTTTCGCTTTCGCGAAGCGGCACGGCGTGCTCGTCCGCGGCGTCGCGGACGGCAGGGCGCAGGTCGTCTATCGCGAAGGCGCGCAGCCCTCTGCCGTCGCGGAGCTGCGTCGCTTCCTCGGGATTCCACTGGTCATCGAGCGAGTGGCGGAAACTGCATTCGACGACCTCTTGCGCAAGACCTATGAAGGCGGCGGCGGTGAGGCCGGACAGATTGTCGAGGGAATCGAGGGTGAGACAGATCTGGCTGGGTTGGCCGAGGGTTTACCCGAGCCCTCCGACCTGATGGAGAGCGAGGACGACGCGCCCGTCATCCGCCTGATCAATGCCGTGCTGACGCAGGCGATCAAGGAAAGCGCGTCCGACATCCATATCGAGCCTTATGAGAACCGTCTCGTCGTCCGCTTCCGGGTCGACGGCGTGCTCCGCGAGGTGCTCCAGACCAAGCGTGCCGTCGCCCCGCTCCTGATCTCGCGCGTGAAGGTCATGTCGCGCCTCGACATTGCCGAGAAGCGCCTGCCGCAGGACGGACGCATCAGCCTCCGGATCGCCGGCCGCGCGGTCGATGTGCGCGTGTCCACGTTGCCCTCGGGTCACGGCGAGCGCGTCGTGCTGCGGCTCCTCGACAAGCAGGCGGGCCGACTCGACCTCGCCTCGCTCGGAATGGAGCCAAAGGTCCAGGGCATGATCGACGCTCTGATCCACAAGCCCCACGGCATTATTCTCGTCACCGGCCCGACCGGATCCGGCAAGACGACGACGCTCTACGCAGCGCTCGAGCGCATCAATGACCACTCGCGCAACATCATGACGGTCGAGGATCCGATCGAGTACTACATCGACGGCATCGGCCAGACCCAGGTCAATACCAAGGTCGAGATGACCTTCGCCCGCGGCCTGCGCGCGATCCTGCGCCAGGACCCGGACGTCGTGATGGTCGGCGAGATTCGCGACACCGAGACCGCGCAGATCGCCGTGCAGGCGTCGCTCACCGGCCATCTCGTGCTGTCGACGCTGCACACCAACACTGCGGTCGGCGCCGTCACGCGCCTGCGCGACATGGGCGTAGAGCCGTTCCTGCTGGCTTCCACGCTGATAGGCGTCGTCGCGCAGCGCCTGGTGCGCGTGCTGAACCCGGACACGCGGATCGGCTACCCCGCGGGCGAATACGAGGCGCGGCTGGTCGGACTCCCGCCGGCGGAAGCCGAACGCGCGAAGATCTACCGGCCGGGCGTGGATGCGGGCAGCGGCTATCGCGGCCGCACCGGAATCTATGAACTCGTGATCGTCAACGACCGTATGCGCGTCATGATCCACGACGGCGCGGGCGAACATGAACTCGAGCGGCATGCGCGCGAGACGACGCCCGGCATCCGCGACGACGGACGCGCCAAGGTGCTGGCCGGCGTGACATCGCTCGAGGAACTGTTGCGCGTCACCCGCGAGGAGTGATGGCCGCCTACGAATACACGGCGCTAGACGTCGCCGGCCGGGAACGGCGCGGAATCCTCGACGGCGACAGCGCCCGCCAGGTGCGGCAGCTACTGCGCGACCAGTCCCTGCTGCCGGTCACGGTCACCGAGGTCAGCGACGCCGCGCCGACGCAGGCCTTCAGCTTCTCCTTCGGCAACCGGATTCGCGTTGCGGACATCGCGCTCCTCACCCGGCAGTTGTCGACACTGGTGCGGTCCGGTATTCCAGTCGAGGAAGCGCTGCTTGCGGTTTCGCAGCAGAGCGAGAAGCCCCGCGTGCGCAGCGTCGTCGCCGGTGTCCGCGCGCGCGTCATGGAGGGACGGACCCTGGCCGAGGGACTGGGCGCGTTTCCGACCGTATTTCCGGAGATCTATCGCGCGACGGTTTCCGCGGGCGAGCAGTCCGGGCATCTCGACACCGTGCTCGAGCGGATCGCCGACTACGCCGAAAACCGCCAGATCCTCCAGCAGAAGATCCGCAACGCGATGATCTATCCGGTCCTCCTGACGATCATCTGCCTCGGCATCGTCGGCTTGCTGCTCGGCTACGTCGTGCCGGAAGTCGTGCGTGTCTTCGAGGCGGGTGAACGGGAACTGCCGATCCTGACGCGCATGCTCATTTCGGCGTCAGATTTCCTGCGGGCCTGGTGGTGGCTGATGCTGGTTGTGATCGGGGGCGCCGTGTGGGGATTCCGCCGCTGGCTGCGCGACCCCGCTGCGAGGTACCGCTACGACGCCTTCAAGCTGCGCCTGCCGCTCATCGGCCGCGTCACCCGCGGTAACAACGCCGCCCGATTCGCACGCACGTTCTCGATTCTCACCTCAAGCACGGTCCCGGTGCTCGAGGCGCTGAAGATTGCCGCGGACGTGGTCACCAATGCGCCGATGCGCCGTGCGGTGCAGGATGCCGCGGTGCGGGTGCGCGAGGGCGCGCCGATCGCCCGCTCGATCGGCGCAAGCAAGCTGTTCCCACCCATGCTCGTCCACCTCGTCGCGAGCGGCGAGACGAGCGGCGAGCTCGAAGCCATGCTCGAGCGGGCCGCCGACAACCAGGAGCGTGAACTCGACGGCGTGGTCAATACGGCAGTGGGCGTCCTGGGACCCCTGATGATCCTGCTGATGGGTGGCTTCGTTTTCGTGATCGTGATCGCGCTTCTGCTGCCAATCTTCCAGTTGAATCAATTGGTGCGCTGAGACCCCTTGCGGCGGCGCCCGCCGCGCTTTATAAGTCGGCCGGCAGTAACCCTGGACTGGTCGCATGAGCGAGAAGGCCAAGGAAGAATTCGAGGAAGACGAGCCTGACGAAGTCGAGGAAGCCTCAGAGGACCTCGATGTCGATAAGCTCATGCGTGATTTCGACACCCGCAAGCGCCGGGGCGCGCGGGTCGCCGGCGAGCCCGCGTGGCGCAAGCTCGAACGGATACGCGAGGAAAAGCGCACGGCGGGGCTCCTGTCGGACTTCGACGACTACGACGTCGACGAGACCGGCGCCGGACCCCTGAAGCGGCCGCGGCGCCTGCCGGGCCGGCACCGCTAGAACGAAGGGG
>JANLWE010000114.1:0-31660 GCA_031364365.1 Gammaproteobacteria bacterium
ATCACGGCCAGTGCCAACAGAGGCATCACGGCCAGTGCCAACAGAGGCATCACGGCCAGTGCCAACAGAGGCATCACGGCCAGTGCCAACAGAGGCATCGCGGCCAGTGCCAACAGAGGCATCGCGGCCAGTGCCAACGGACGCATTACGGCCAGTGCCGACAGAGGCATCGCGGCCAGTGCCGACAGAGGCATCGCGGCCAGTGCCGACGGACGCATCGGGTCGTACCGACCGCCTAACGAGGCCAATCTTCTCTACAAGTACCTTTCCCTCAATCGTCGGCTGTGAGCCAACAATTGCCGCGATTGAGTTTCTACCTAGCTTGGAAATATTCCGCTGTTGGACTACCGATGATGCGTCCAATAGCAGAGGACCGATCGAAATCACGCCAAGATTCCGGTTTACGGAGCTGATTGAACCGCGCAAGAACACTTTCGACGCGCCTTGGACATACTGACCGTCCAAGACAATTGCGGCATCTACCAAATAGTTGGCACCGTCAATGTCGCCGAACAACGCAACAGGCCTGCCCACCTGCGCGTGCTCAACAAATCGAGCATTCGCTTGACCGCCGGTAAGCACGAAATTTTGACCAAGTACGGATACGGCAAACTCTGACGCCGAAATACGATCTAGCCGTCCAATAGCAAGCAGCCGACCGTTTGCGGCACGCTCAATTACTCGAATTTCAGAGACTCTGGCATTCGCAACTGCGTTGAAAGTCGACGGGCGCTCTCCAAATGCAGCACTGCCACCGACGAGAATAATAGCCACGCCCAGTGCTAGCGCAACTCGCTTCACGTGCCGCTCAATTTTCATCGAAGGTGCTCCGATCTTTCGCATCTCTGAAGCCAAATTCCAGCCAAACATTTCGTCTACAAAGTGCGTACTCAGTCATCCAATTCATCGTCGGCAAATTCCTGAAGATCCCCAAACGACTCGACCAGCGGCGCCTTCTCTTCTGCCGCTTCCTGATAGAAGTAGATACCCACACCAACCTGCATTGCTTCTTCGCCTCGTTTACGGTCTGGCCGCGGATACGTAGCTGACTTCTGATCAATCTCCTGGATCACGCTCTCCAAGTACTCTCGAATTTCCTGCTGATAGATCTCCACGTCCACTAGTCTTAACCCGTCATCCGGGTAGACCATCCGATCAAATCGTTTCTCCAGACCCTTCCCTCTCCCGAGGTTGTAATCAACTGTCTCGATGTACCGTCGGACGGCTTGGGAAAATATTTGGATCATTTCTGCCGTCATATCGGTCGGGATATATGTGCGCTTCTGAACGCGCAAATACTGTCCACCTTCCAATACTCGAGCAGCTCCGACTCGAATCAACTCCCCTATCAAAATCTCGTGCGGTACATCGGTACTAAAACGACCCACCAAGTCTTCAAACGTTGGAACCAGATCGGTTCCATCGATTTTCAAATCGCGCGGGTACCCATAAGGCGCCAAGTACTGTGCATCCGTGTGCCAGGCTTCCAAGACGCTCGCGGCAAGACCCGCATTACTCCCAACACCCCATTGAGTCCTGCCTTCATTGCGAACGATCTTTGCGACTTCGCGTCGCGTCAGACCAGTTGCAATCGCTACGCGCGACAAAGTCATCTTGCGACCAGGAAGAGTCATCTCCCTTGCGCACACACTTACGTAGACGTCTTTGAGGACCCCCCCGAATTCTTGAAACGTAATTCCGCTTCTCAGCAGGATCCTGATGAGTGGCGTCATCAGCGATCTAAATGCTGCGAGAAGATTTCGTTTAACATCATAAGTATCTGGCATTACTTAATCTAGCTGGATTAGACGATAAGTAGCCACCCGCGTCCGTCACTATTAGACGGCGGGCCTCGGTAATCTCTTAGAAAATCAATCAGTTAAGATTGTAACGACCGTTTCGTTCTGAAGTACGTTCGAGGTTCACAACGTAACTCATTCTATCTTCGAACTATTTAGCTAAGGCGTCAGATTTTCCCTGATAAAAAGGTAAGCGCCCGCGCCGACCAACAAACTACCTTCGTTGCTATTCGGTTTAACCGCCCTGCGAGATAACCACTCATCAATGACGTCCACAAAGTCTTGCCCACGCGCACTTACCAGTTGTTGAAGTACGGGTACCAATTCTTTTGGAACCGATGCATAGCACGCCCTTTCGAATCGACCTTTGGCGCGCGAGGGTTTGTCAAAAACATTGAATTCGACAGAGCCGAGAAAACCGCAGATATGTTCAAGCACGCATTCACTGGCGATGCTTGACCCGTCTTGGCCTGAACATGCCACTACGGAATCACTGATTAGTTCGATCTTCCTGATATCTGTTGTTCGGACTACCCCGAGTTCTTCCATCGTTACCAACAATCCATTTGGATCCGCGCCGGTAGCGGCGATCTCAACAAGCTCCGCAAATGTTGGAGAGATTCCGTCTAATGAAAGCTGTGCTGGCAGACCAGCCACATCCAGGAAACGATGGTCACGTCGCCACTTTAGTACAACATCGCAACACATGAGGCCTTGCCGCGCCGTTACCCGGCTGGGCAGAGAATCTGGTATCTGTGTAATCTCGTCGACCGCTTCGCTGGACATTGCGCGTAACTGAGCTTCAGTCAGTCCACATCCTCTAAGAATGCGGAATACTCGTCGCAACAAAATGTATGCGGATTGAGAAATGCCATCCTCACCTCGATACGCCGTTTTGGCTTGACGCTCGGCCCCAGAGATTTCATTTGGTGTTTTGCTTTTCATTTTTTGACTCACTTGCCTTTCACTTTTCTAAGTGCATCCCTGCAAACGCCACTAATATCAGCCGATGCGTTACGACACTTATTTCAATCTTCAATGACTACCCAGAAGGCTCCACAAATTGACACGTAGGGCTGCATTGCTTCATGCCTGCCTCCGCCTCCTCCGTCCCCTTGCGCGGATCCTGTTGCGTCACGGGCTGTCGACCTATGACTTCTCGCGCATTGCTAATATTGCCTTCGTTAGGGCCGCTCGGGATATCCTACGCGAGCAGGGGAAACCGCTGAGTTTCTCGCGCGTTTCGACAATTACTGGCCTGCACCGCCATGTCGTCAGCGATATTGTTAACTCGCCGGACCCGAGTTCGTCAGACTTGACCGTCGACAAGGACTATCGGCGCAACCGTTTGGCGCGGGTCCTGAGTGGCTGGTACGAAAGCCCGGATTACACCGATGGCGAGGGCCGCCCCCTCGCCTTGCCTATCGACGGGCCGGAGCCCTCTTTCGCCTCCCTGGTCCGTGAATTCAGCGGAGACATTTACCCGAGAATCATCCTCGACGAGTTGCTCGAGGTCGGGGCCGCCAGATTGCTCAAGGATGACAGCGTACGCGCGGTGACCCGCCGATATACGACGGGAGGGGCGGAGCCGGCCGCGATCGAACACCTCGGCGATACGATTCGCGATCATCTGGCGACGCTGGAGCACAATTTCTCGACGCCGCTCGAGGCTCGACTCTATGACGATTCCGTCGTTTCCATCCGGCTGGACCGGGCTGCCCTGCCGCTCTTCCGCCGGCTGATGAAGCAACGAGGCTCAGCCTTCCTTGAAGACATTGAAGGCTGGGTCTCGGAACACGAGCGCCCCGACTCGCCGGACACGGTTCGGGCCGGCGTAATGATTCAGATGTTCGTCGAGACGGAACCGGATACCGTTGAAAGACCTGTGGAACCGCGGTCCACCTGATCAGCGCTTCCGACTGACTATTCGCAAAAACTGTTCCTCGTCCAGAATCCTGATTCCGAGTTCGGCCGCTCTCTTCAATTTTGATCCGGCGTCCTCGCCCGCGACGACAAAATCCGTCTTCTTCGAAACGCTGCTGGCTACCTTTCCTCCGTGCTCGCGGACGAGATCTCCCGCCTCGTCCCTCGACAGGCTGGACAACCTCCCCGTCAGCACGAATGTCTTGCCGTCCAGGTCTCTGCGACGCGCTTTGGCCGCGTGTATCTCCGACCATCGCACGCCCGACTCGATCAATGCTTCGATCACTTTCGCGTTCCGCGTCTCGGCGAAAAATGCATGCACGTGGGCCGCGGTGATCGGTCCGATGTCCGGGACCTCCTCGATGTCCGCCACCGTGGCCGACCGCAATGCACTCAGCGTACGGAAGTGTCGCGCAAGTGCGTCAGCCGTCGCCTCGCCGACATCGCGAATCCCGAGGGCGAACAGGAATCGTGCAAGCGTGGTTTCCTTGCTCTTCTCAAGTGACTCTGCAAGATTGGTCGCGGACTTGTCGCCCATGCGATCGAGCTCGGCAAGTTGCCGCGCATCGAGCCTGAAAAGGTCGGCTGCAGTCTTTACGAGTTCCTGATCGACCAGCTGATCGACCAGCTTGCTCCCGAGTCCCTCGATGTCGAGCGCCCGCCGCGAAGCGAAGTGGCGCAATGACTCTTTCAACTGCGCAGGACAAATGAGCGTTCCCGTGCAGCGGGCGACCGCTTCGCCTTCCTCACGCTCGATCTCCGAGCCGCAGACTGGGCATCGGGTCGGAAGCTTCACGGGAGAAGTCTTCGACGGCCGCTTCTCGAGAATCACCCGCACGACCTCGGGAATCACATCGCCGGCCCGCCGCAAAACGACCGTATCGCCAGGGCGAACATCCTTGCGCTGAAGTTCGTCGATGTTATGCAACGTGGCGTTCGAAACCGTGGCCCCGCCGACAAAGACCGGCTCGAGTCGTGCCACCGGCGTGAGCGCGCCGGTCCGGCCGACCTGCCATTCGACTGCACGAACCCGGGTCAGCTCTTCTTCGGCCGGAAACTTGTGCGCGATGGCCCAGCGCGGCGCTCGTGCGACGAATCCGAGTTCCCGTTGCTCTGCGATGGAATCCACTTTGTAGACGACGCCATCGATCTGGTAACGCAGCTTGTTTCGCCGGCGCCCGATCTCGTCGTAATAGTCGAGCAGACCTTCCACCCCTTCCACGATGCGCGACTCGGGGGACGTTCGGAGGCCCCAACCGCGCAGCGCTTCGAGCACGCGGCTATGCCGGTCGGGAAGCTTCCGGCCTTCGACCATTCCGGCCCCGTAGTAATAGATCTCGAGCGGCCGAGAGGCCGCCAGGCGCGGATCGAGTTGCCGCAGGCTTCCCGCAGCGGCATTTCGTGGATTGACGAATACTTTCTCGCCTTTCTCCGCTGCCCGGCGGTTCATTTCCTTGAAACCATCGACTGAAATGAACACCTCTCCGCGTACCTCGAGCGCATCGGGCCAGGCTTTGCCGGCGAGGTGCAACGGCACGGACTGGATCGTCCGGATGTTGTGCGTGACGTCCTCGCCGACAGTGCCGTCGCCGCGGGTTGCCGCGACTTCCAGCAGCCCCCTCCGATAGGTCAGGCTGACGGCCAAACCATCAAGCTTCGGTTCGCAGGCATAGCTGATTTCGCGGTCGGTCTCGAGCCGCTCCCGGACCCGGCGGTCGAACGCCACGATTTCGTCGCGCGTGAACGCATTGTCGAGCGACAGCATCGGATTGTGATGCTTGACCTGCGCGAACGCTTCGACCGGCGACCCGCCGACCCGTTGAGTAGGCGATTCGGGAACAATCAATGCTGGATACTCTCTTTCGAGTTCCCGCAACTGGGTCATCAATCGGTCGTATTCAGCGTCCGGAATCTCCGGATCGTCCAGCACGTGATAGCGATGATTGTGGCGATCGATTTCGGCACGCAGCTTCAGGGCGCGCTGCCGCGCGCTTGCGGACACCGCTTTCATCAGCTGCGCCGCAGGCGCCTGTTGCGGTGCTCGAAGTGCACAAGTTCCTCGCGCAGGTTGAGGATGCGTTGCGCCGTCAGCGTGCTTCCCTGCTCGTCCTGAAGCTGGCCTTTCATGCGCTCCGCGAGACTTCGCCCAATAGTCAGCACGAGATCGAATGTCGCAGGAGCATCAAGCGGACCCGGCACGATGCCGAACAGGGACACGCCGGGGAAGTCCTGGTGATCCATGTTCTCGATGTCAAAGGATCCGGGTTCCATCATGCTCGCGACATATAAAAGCGTCTTTCCATCCTCGCGTTCTCGGTGAAAGATCGAGTACTGGCCGAAACGCAGCCCCTCCGCTTCGAGCGCCGCGCGCAACTGCGCCCCGTTCCAGGGCCCGCCCGGGGCGATCAGCCGCAGGGCGACGATCCGCTGCTTCGACGCCTCGGCAGTACGTCGTTCCATCGCGTCCGCCGGCGGCGGCTCCGGCGGCTCCTCTTCCTTTTTCGGTGCCACCTTATCTCGTTCGAGCGGCTGGGTTCGAATCCACGGCGCGCGATGATGCTCGTCGGGCAGCTCTTCCTCGAACGGCGGCGCGCCTTCGTTCGCCGCATCCGCACCTGCGAGGTCCGTCTCGATTTCGGACTGCGCCGCAGGCGCCAGTTCCGGCTCTGCCACATGCCGCCGCTCGATTCCGACAAAGTCCGAAATATCCACTTCGAAATCCTCGGGAATTTCGATTAGCGGCGGCCGGCGCGGAACGCGCAAGCGCTCGATGGTCGGCGCGTAGATCGGAGCGGGTTCGGGGCCTTCGAATTGCGCCGACTCGCTTCGCGCATCCATGCTTGGCTCGGCCCTTTCACGGGGCCAGGGCTGCTCGGCTTCGCCTTCGGCCCTTGCTTTCGCCTTCCGTGTTTCCCACCACCAAAGCGCCAGAATCAACGCCACGCCGGCCCCGAGCAGAATCCAACGCAGCTCAGTCACCTCGAGGTACCGGCTTAGCCGACCGCGGCCATCCGCACGGCCTCGTCGACGTCCACCGAGACCAGGCGCGAGACGCCGGGCTCGCCCATGGTCACGCCGATCAAATGGCTGGCGAGTTCCATCGTGCTCTTGTTGTGCGTAATGAAGACAAACTGCACGCGTTCGGACATGTCGCGGACGATGTCGCAGAAGCGTCCAACATTGTGGTCGTCGAGCGGCGCATCGACCTCGTCGAGCAGACAGAAAGGCGCGGGATTGAGCTCGAAAATCGAAAACACCAGGGCTACCGCGGTCAGAGCCTTCTCGCCGCCGGAAAGCTGATGGATGGTACTGTTGCGCTTGCCGGGGGGACGGGCCATCACGGCGACACCCGCCGTCAGCAGATCGTCGCCAACCAGCTCGAGATAGGCCGCGCCGCCGCCGAAGAGCCGCGGAAACTTCTCTTTCAGTCCGGAATTGATGCGGTCGAATGTATCCTGGAACCGCTGCCGCGTTTCGCGATCGATCTTGCGGATGGCCTGATCGAGCGTATTGAGCGCATCAGTAAGATCCGTGAATTGACGATCCAGGTATTCCTTGCGTTCGGACTGTTCTTTCAGCTCGTCGATCGACGCCAGATTCACCGCACCGAGCTTTTCAATTCGCTCTGCAACCTCCGCGAGCTGCTGATCACAGACAGCCACCGTCGAGTCACCCGGCAGCGCAGCCGTGACCTGCTCCAGATCGAACTGGGTCGCGCCGAACTGTTCCAGCAGCGACTCGCGCCTGACGCGGGTCTCCTGCATTCCCAGGCTGATCTCGGCGAGCGCCGCGCGGGCGGATTCGGCCAGACCTTCAGCCTTCTGCCGTCCGACGTCCAATTCGCGCACCTGCGCGTCCGCATCCTCGACCGCGCGCCTTGCGTCCCCGAGTTCGCGCTCCACAGTGAGGCGCTGTTCCAGATACGCCTGCAACTGTTTTTCAAGCTCGGCGAACGGCGTCTCGCCCTCGGCCAACTGGCGCTCCAGGTCCGCGCGCCTCGCCAGCAGTTGACGGCTCTGATCGCTCGCCCGCTCGAGACTGGTGCGCAATGTCGCGAGGGTCGAGCGCTGCGATTCAACGCGTATCGCGACCTGCTGCGCGGCAGCCATGTCGCGAGCGCTCCCCTCGCGGGCGGCCGCAAGGCGGGTTCGCAGCGCATCGCGCTCGCGCTCGAGACCCGGTTCGCGCTCCTGCAGCGACTTCTGTTGCGCGGCGGCCGAGTCCAGGCGCACGCGGGATTCACGGATGTCGTGTTCGTCGCGGGCGACGTCTTCGTCGATCTTCCTGGTTTCAGCCCCGAGGCGCGTGATCTGCTCCGAAATCTGCTGGGTACGCGAGCGGATCGCTTCGTGCGCGCCGCGAACATTGACGAGGTCGTGGTGCAGGCGGTTGACCTTGGCATGAAGCTCGTCGCGGCTTGAATCGAGCGCGGCGATTCGTCCACGCATCGCGGAAAGTTTCGCGTCCAGTTCCGCAACCCGGCTCTCGTGTGCCGCAACCGTGGACTGCAGCCGCCGTAGATCCTGCTCGCGCACGATGACGCCCGCGTGGCCAGCTTCGCTGCGCGCGACGCGAAGCCACGACTTGCCGGTCCAGATGCCCGCACGCGTGATCACCGATTGTCCGGGCTGCAACGACCGGCGCCGGGCCAGTGCCTCGGACAGCGAATCAACGGCGATCACGCCCGCAAGCAGTTCGCTGACGACCGCCGGTCCCGACACCCGTGCAAGCAGCGAATCAGCGGCCGCCTGGCCGCGCAAGACACCCCCTGACTCGGTAATCGTCAACTGGCCCGCGTCCAGGCGATCCATCGCTTCGGCGACGGTCTCGCTGCCGTCCACGCAAACGGCCTCGAGGTAGCTGCCGAGCGCCGTCTCGACCGCCCTTTCCCAGCCCTTCTCCACTTCAAGCTGCTGCGCCAGACGCGGGCTTCGATCGAGTTTTTGCCTGGACAGCCATTCCTCCGTCCCGGTTTGCCCCCGGCCCAGCGCCGCTTTCTGCACGGCCTCGATGGTCATCATCTCGCTCTGCGCAGACTGCAATTCCGTCTTCGCTTCATCGAGCAGCGCCGCGCCCCGCCGCTCGTCCTCGCGCAGCGCCAGCAGGGATTCCAGTGCCGCGTCGAGCTCACCCTGCGCATCGCTGCCGCGCTCACGCGCCTGCTGCTCCGCCGCAGCAAACTCCTCCGGGCGTGCGCCCGAAATGCCGAGTTTGAGTTGCGACGATTCCTGGATCAAAGCGTCGCGTCGCACCCGCAGCCGTTGCAGGCCCGACTCAATCTGCTCGATTCGTGCGAGTTCCACCTGTGACGTCCGGATCGCTTCGGCCGAGTCGCGGCTGAACGTCTCCCAGCGCTCCTGCCAGTCCGCCATCGCGGACTCTGCTTCGTCGAGAGACGCGCGCGCCGCGGCTTCGGTTGCCTGCGCCACGTGAAGCTCTGGCTCAGCCTGCGTGAGGAATTCCGTCAGTTCCTTGAGTTGCTCCTGGTCGCGCCCCACCAGCACGCTCGACTCGGAGTATTCGGTCGCGACGCGCTCGAGGTCTGTGCGCTGCCTATGTCGCAACTCGCGGGCGTGTTGCAGAGCCTGCTCGGTGCGCGTGGCATCAGCTCCCGCCTGGTAGTAACGGCCCTGCACTACCGAAAGCGCCTCGGAGCATTCCGCGTGCCGTAAACGCGCACGTTCGACCGCCGCTTCCGCCGCCCGAAGTTCGGCAATTGCGGCCTGCGCTTCGGTCTCGCGATGTGCCGCCAGCGTGTGTCGGCCGGCGATGTCGCTATCGAGGTCGCGAATCCGTAGCGCCAGCAATTCCGCCTGCAGCTGCCGCTGGCGGGTCATGCTCTCCTGGTAACGCCGGGCGATGCCTGCCTGGCGCTGCAAATGCCGGATCTGCTTGTCAACTTCCTCACGCAGGTCGTTCAGGCGCTCGAGATTCTCGCGTGTGTGCGAAATGCGGCTCTCGGTCTCACGGCGGCGATCCTTGTAGCGGGAGATGCCCGCGGCCTCCTCAACGAAGGCCCGCATGTCTTCGGCACGGGCCTCGATCAGGCGCGAGATCATCCCCTGCTCGATGATCGCGTAACTGCGTGAGCCCAGGCCCGTGCCCAGGAAGAGGTGGGTGATGTCCTTGCGGCGGCACTTGGACCCGTTGATCAGGTAAGTCGAGTTGCCGTCACGCGATACGACGCGCTTGAGGGCCACTTCCGCATAGCCCGCGTAGGGGCCGGCGAGCTTGCCGTCGCTGTTGTCGAAGACGAGTTCCACGGAACCGCTGCCGATCGGCTTGCGGCTGCGCGAACCGTTGAAAATCACGTCCGTCATCGAGTCGCCGCGCAGATGTTTCGCGGAAATCTCGCCCATGACCCAGCGGACTGCATCGATAATGTTCGACTTGCCGCAGCCGTTCGGACCGACGACGCCGGTCAGATTGGCGGGAAAAGAGACAGTGGTCGGATCGACGAATGACTTGAAACCGGCGAGTTTTATCCTGGCGAGGCGCATTGCCGCTAGTGTAGATTAACCGCCCGCAATTGACGACGACCGGAACCGTGCCGAATGAGCCCGACAGCGCCATCCCGCGAGATCGAGTTGTTCCCGAATCCGCAACCCGGGCGCGACTACACGATCCGCATGCGAGTTCCGGAGTTCACCTGCCTCTGTCCGCGAACCGGCCAGCCCGATTTCGCGACGCTGGAGCTCGAGTACATTGCCGATGCCCTTTGCGTCGAGCTCAAATCGCTGAAACTCTACTTCTGGTCGTTCCGCGACCGCGGCGCATTCCACGAAGCGGTGACCAACGAGATCGCGGATCTCCTGGTGGCGTCGCTCCAACCGCGATTCCTGCGCCTGACTGCGCAGTTCAACGTACGCGGCGGCATCTACACGACGATCGTCGCCGAACACCGACAGAGCGGCTGGACCGCACCGCCTGTCGTCAACCTCCCTTGAACCCGATCGGTGCCCGTCGGGCGACAATCGACGGCACTGGACCTGCGGAAAACCGGGGCTATAATCCGGCGCTCGATTGAACCGGCTGCGGAGAACTTGATGCCTGCCAAGAAGGCTGCCAGGTCGAAAAAACCCGTCGTTAAGGCTGCAGCGCGCAAGGCGCCCGCACCGCGAAAAGCCGCCAAATCCGCGGCGCGCAGGCCCAAGGCCACTGTCGGTCGCGCCCGGCCCGTCAAGCCGGCCAAACCGAAGACTCGTGCCGCAGTCCGAACCGCCGCAGCGCCGCGGCCCGCCGCGCGCGCGGGAAAGCCCGTCAGTCACGCATTGGCGGCGCGAGACCCAGTCATCGTGAAACCGAAGACGCCATCGCCGCTCGCGCAGATTGCCGAAGCGCGCCCCGCGCTCCTGGCGCTCCAGGCCCGTGCCGCGCGCCGGCAGTTGCTGAACGACGACGAGGACGAATCGTCCAGCAGCCACAACCTGCTGCTCGGCCCTCGCAACGTTCGCCCCTACCGCGAACGCAGGGGCGAAACGTACATGGGGCGGGATCACCTCGATCACTTCCGCGGCATCCTGAGCAGCTGGAAACGCGACCTCATGGAAGAAGTCGACCGCACGATGACGCACATGAAAGATGAGGCTGCCAACCCGCCCGACCCGAACGACCGCGCGACCCTCGAATCCGAATTTGCCCTCGAACTCCGGACCCGCGATCGCGAGCGCAAGCTCATTCGCAAGATCGAGGAGGCCATAAGCCGAATCGAGGACGGCAGCTACGGCTATTGCATCGAGACGGGCGAGCCGATCGGCGTCAAACGCCTGGAAGCGCGGCCTGTTGCGACGCTTTGCATCGAGGCACAGGAGCGGCGCGAGCGCCGCGAGAAGCAGTACGGCGACCGCGACGACTGGTACCGCTAGTCCGCTCGCCACCGTCGCCTGCGGCCGGTTCGCGCCAACCCCCTCCGGACCCCTGCACTTGGGATCACTGCTGGCAGCTGCCGGCAGCTATCTGAATGTGCGTAGTCGCGGGGGGCGCTGGCTGCTCCGTATCGACGACCTTGATCGCAACCGCTGTATTCCGGGCCTGGCCGCAAAGTTCCAGTCGACGCTCGAGACCTTTGGTTTCGAGTGGGATGGCGATGTCCATTTCCAGGCTGATCGAATCGACACCTATGTCGCGGCCCTGCAAGCCCTCCAGGCGGGCGGGAACTGCTATCCCTGCCGCTGCAGCCGTGCCGAGATTGCGGCTGCCCAGCTCGCCGAACCCGCGTCAGAACCGATCTATCCCGGAACCTGCCGCGATGGCCCGGCGGCTGGCAATCAGCCCCACGCGCTGCGCTTCAGGATCGACCTGGACCATTCCATCGTCGAATTCAGGGACCTGTTTCAGGGACCGGTGCGGCAGGACTGCCGGCGTGACGCCGGTGATTTCGTCGTCCAGCGGCGCGATGGCCCGTTCGCCTATCACCTGGCGGTTGTCGTGGACGATGAACTTCAGGGCGTGACCGAGGTGGTGCGAGGTGCGGACCTGCTTTCCTCGACGCCGCGCCAGATCCTGCTCCAGCGGACGCTCGGCTTTCGCACGCCGCGCTATGGTCATCTACTGCTGCTGACCGAGCCGGATGGCCGCAAGCTCGCGAAATCCCAGCGCGCCGTTCCGCTCGATGCGCGGGAGGCACCGCGGCAACTCTGGCAGGTCCTGGAATGGCTGGAGCAGGCGCGCCGCCCGCGGCGCTTGCGAGCGCGCCAGTTCGCGAGATCTGGAGCTGGGCGATTGCGAACTGGCGGCCAGAACGCCTCGAGGGCCGGCTTGAGCGGCGCCTCGAGGGTCAGCTCACGCGGTAAGCGTCAGACGACTCCGCGCATCGAAAGCCGGACCCGCCCCTGGCGGTCCACTTCGAGCACTTTCACCTTCACGACGTCGCCTTCCTTGAGCTTGTCGCTGACACGCTCGACGCGCTCGTCGGAAATCTGCGAGATGTGCACGAGGCCGTCCCGTCCCGGAAGGATCGCGACGAAGGCGCCGAAATCCATCAGGCGCACGACCTTGCCCTCGTAGACATGGCCCACTTCGACGTCGGCCGTGATCATCTCGATCCGCCGCAGCGCCTCGCGGCCGGAAGCGGCGTCGACCGAAGCGATCTTGACGGTGCCGTCGTTCTCAATGTCGATCGTCGCACCAGTTTCCTCGGTAATCTGCCGGATCACCGAACCGCCCTTGCCGATCACGTCGCGGATTTTCTCAGGGTCGATCTTGATCGTCACGATCGTCGGCGCCCACTCGGACATTTCAGCGCGCGGCTTGTCGAGGACCTTGTTCATCTCGCCCAGGATGTGCAGCCGCCCCGCCTTGGCCTGTTCGAGCGCGACCTTCATGATCTCGGCCGTGATGCCGTTGATCTTGATGTCCATCTGCAGCGCGGTGATGCCGTTCGCAGTGCCGGCGACCTTGAAGTCCATGTCGCCGAGATGGTCCTCGTCGCCCAGGATGTCCGTCAGCACCGCAAAGCGCTCGCCTTCCTTCACCAGGCCCATCGCGACGCCCGCGACCGGCGCCTTGAGCGGCACGCCTGCATCCATCAGCGCAAGGCTGGTGCCGCAGACGGTCGCCATCGAGCTTGAACCGTTGGACTCGAGAACTTCCGAAACGACGCGCAGAACGTACGGAAACTCCTCGAGGCTGGGCATCACCGCGCTGATACCGCGGCGCGCCAGGTTGCCGTGGCCGATTTCGCGGCGCTTCGGCGATCCCATGAAGCCGGTCTCGCCGACCGAGAACGGCGGGAAGTTGTAGTGAAGCATGAACGGCTCGCGGCGTTCGCCGGCGAGTGCATCGATGATCTGGGCGTCCCGGCCCGTGCCGAGCGTCGTCGTGACGAGCGCCTGGGTTTCGCCGCGCGTGAATATGGCTGAGCCATGGGTACGCGGCAGCGCGCCGACCTCGATCGTGATCGGACGGACGGTCTTGAGGTCGCGGCCGTCGATACGCGGCTTGCCGCTCAGGATCAAATCGCGCACCAGGCGGTATTCGAGGTCGTGCAGTTCGGTCGTCACCTGGTCCTTGGTGAACTGCGGCTTTTCACCGCCAGACAGCGCAGCCTGAGCGGCCTGCCGGACCTCGGCAAGGCGCGTTACGCGGGCCTGTTTGACGACGATGCCGTAGGCGGCGGCGAAATCCTTCTCCGCCAGCTTGGCAGCTGCCTGCTTCAGCGCGACATTCGGCTCGGCCGCCTTCCAGTCCCAGCGCGGCTTGCCGGCATCGGCGGCAAGTTTGTTGATTGCAGCGACCGCCACCTGCATCTGCTCGTGACCGAACAGCACGGCACCGAGCATGACTTCCTCGGAAAGTCCCTTGGCCTGCGACTCGACCATCAGTACCGCTTCGGCGGTACCCGCGACCACGAGGTCGAGATCGGATTCAGTCTTGACCTGGGTGGTGGTGGGATTGAGCAGGTACTGGCCGTTCTTGTAACCGACGCGCGCAGCGGCAATCGGGGCCGTGAACGGGATGCCGGACAGGGCGACGGCGGCCGAGGCACCGATCAGTGACGGAATATCCGAATCGATTTCGGGATCGAGCGACAGGACGGTCGCGACGATCTGGACTTCATTGTAGAAGCCCTCGGGAAACAGCGGCCGCAACGGTCGGTCGATGAGGCGGGACGTCAGGACTTCCTTTTCCGAAGGCCGGCCCTCGCGCTTGAAGAAGCCGCCGGGAATCTTGCCCGCGGCATAGGTCTTCTCGACGTAGTTGACGGTCAGCGGGAAGAAGTCGCGGCCTGCGACGGCCTCGCGACGACCGACCGCGGTGACGAGAACAACGGTGTCGCCCATCGTGACAACGACCGAGCCGTCCGATTGGCGGGCCAGACGGCCGGTCTCGATCGTGACCGGATGCGCGCCATAGTTGAATGTCTGCCTGGAAACGCTCAAGCGGATCCCCTTTTAATTACGGAAACGGACGGGGCGCCACGCGCGCGCGCCGCAGCGCCTTAACGGCGCAGGCCAAGTTCGCTGACGATCTTGGTGTACCGCTCGGGGGCGTTGGCCTTGAGGTAGTCCAGGAGCCGCCGGCGTTGTGCCACCATCTTCAGCAGCCCACGCCGCGAAGCGTGGTCGCTCTTGTGAGTGGTGAAGTGTGCGGTCAGCCCGTTGATTCGTTCGGACAGCAATGCAATTTGCACTTCAGGCGATCCGGTATCTGCCGGAGCGCGCTGGAACTTGCCGACGACCTCCGCCTTGCGTGCATTCGTGAGTGGCATCTCGTTCACTTGACCCTTTAGAGCCGCGCATTGTACCCGCGGCCCGAAATCCCCTCAAGCGCGCGTCGTCGGCCCGCCTGAAAGGTCGATCATGATGCGTTCCGGCGCCAGCCGGTGGCCTTCGGCGCTCATGCGGCCGACGCCCAGAAAGAGCCCACCGACCCCATACATTCGAACGCGCGCAGCAGCCGGACCGGCCGTGGCGACCGCCTGACCCCGTAGAACAAAGGCCTGTTCCACGGCATTGAGCCGGACCGCAGGCAGGCCCGGCAGCGCCGCATCGGCTGGCAGCAGCAGGGCGTCGAGCGCCTCAGGACGCTCGGCCGCCTGTTCGATGTCCTCGAGCGTCCGCAGCACGGGATTCCGGAAGGGCCCGAGTTCGGTGCGACGCAGGCTCGCCACATGACCGACGCTGCCGCAGGCGCGTGCGAAGTCTTCGGCCAGGCTTCGGACATAAGTCCCCTTGCTGCACACGACTTCGAGCTCGAGCCAGTCCGGCCCTGGCTGCAGCAGGTCCAGGCGGTGGATCGTCACGCGGCGCGGCGCGCGTTCGACTTCAATGCCCTGGCGCGCCAGCCGGTACAGACGCTCGCCTTGATGCTTCAGGGCCGAGTACATCGGCGGTACCTGAGTCGACTCGCCCAGAAATGACGCGGCCACCCGACGCAGAGCATCCTCACCGAGGGCAGGCAGCGGCGCGGTTTCGGCAACTTCGCCCTCGCGGTCGCCGGTCGTCGTGCGTATTCCGAAAGCGATGCGGACCCGATAGGTCTTGTCCGCATCGAGCAGGAGCCCGCTCGCCTTGGTCGCCTGCCCGAAGCAGACCGGCAACAGGCCGCTCGCAAGCGGATCCAGGCTCCCGGTGTGGCCTGCCTTGCGGGCACGAAACGCACGGCGCACACGCTGCAACGCGGCGTTCGAACTCAGGCCTTCCGGCTTGTCGAGTAGCACGATGCCATCGACGTCCCGCCAGCTCATTCCTTTTCCGGGTCGGTCTCGACGTGCCGGGCCCGGTCGCTCTCGACGGCTTCGTGGATCAACGTCGAAAGGCGCGCGCCACGCTCAACCGAGTCGTCGATCTGGAAGTCGATTTCCGGCGCGACCCGGAGCCGCATGAGATTTCGCACCTGGTGGCGCAGAAACCCGGACGCGTGCCGGAGGGCCTCGAGTGTTACCGCGGCATCGCCGATGCCGGCGAATGGCGTGAAATAGACCTTGGCCTGGGTCAGATCCCTGGAAACTTCCGCCGACGTGATCGTAATCAGGCCGACGCGCGGATCCTTCACCTCGCGGCGAATGAGATCGGCGAGCAGCTGCTTCAGCTGCTCCTCGACCCGACGGGCCCTCGGATACTCGCGCGGCATGCGGGCGGCTTCGCTCTCAGAGCTGTCGAGCGACTGTGACGCGCTCGAAGCACTCGATCTGGTCCTTGGCCCTCACGTCGTTGTAGCCCTTGACGCCGATACCGCATTCGGTCCCGGCGCGGACTTCTGACGAGTCGTCCTTAAAGCGCTTCAGCGATTCGAGTTCGCCCTGGAAGATCACGACGTTGTCGCGCAGCACCCGGATCGGATTGTTGCGCCGCACATAGCCGTCCACGACGAGGCAGCCGGCGACGGTGCCGAACTTGCTCGAGCGGAACACCTCGCGCACTTCCGCCAGGCCGACGATCTGTTCCTTGACCTCCGGCACAAGCATGCCCGTGAGCGCGGCGCGGATGTCGTCGATCGCCTCGTAGATGATGCTGTAATAGCGGACTTCGACATTCTGGTCCCGCATGGCCTCACGCGCCGCGGCATCGGCACGGATGTTGAACGCCACGATCTGCGCCTTCGATGCCGCCGCGAGCATCACGTCGGACTCGGTCAGCCCGCCGACGCCACTCGAAATCACCTTGACCGAGACTTCGTCGGTCGACAGCTTCATGAGCGCTTCGCGTAAAGCTTCCGCGGAACCCTGCACGTCCGCCTTGATCAGCAGGTTGACGGTGCCCTTGGCGTCCTCTCCGAGCTGAGCAAACGCGTCCTCGGATTTCTCACCTGCCTGGCGTGCCAGACGGACGTCGCGGAACTTACCCTGTCGATACATGGCGACTTCGCGCGCCTTGCGTTCGCTATCGACGACCAGCAACTCGTCGCCGGCATTCGGCGGGCTCGAAAGCCCCAGCATCTGCGCGGGTATCGACGGCCCTGCGGACTCGATTTCCTTGCCGAGTTCGTCGAACAGGGCGCGGACACGCCCGAACTGCTCGCCGGCAACGACCGAGTCGCCAATCTTGAGCGTTCCGCGCTTGACCAGCACGGTCGCGACCGCGCCACGGCCGCGCTCGACGCTCGCCTCGAGAACGACGCCAACCGCCGGCGCGTCCTTGACCGCGCGCAACTCGAGCACCTCGGCCTGCAGCAGGATCGATTCGAGGAGCTTGTCGACGCCGTCGCCCGTCTTCGCGGAGACCTGAACGAAAATGTTCTCGCCGCCCCACTCCTCCGCAATGACGGCTTCCTGCGACAGCTCGTTGCGGACCTTTTCCGGATCGGCGCCGTGCTTGTCAATCTTGTTGACCGCGACCACGATCGGGACACCCGCTGCCTTTGCGTGCTGGATTGCTTCCTTGGTCTGCGGCATCACGCCGTCGTCCGCCGCAACGACGAGCACGACAATGTCCGTGACCTGCGCGCCGCGCGCGCGCATCGCGGTGAATGCGGCGTGGCCTGGCGTATCGAGGAAGGTGATGACGCCCCGAGGCGTCTCCACGTGATAGGCACCGATGTGCTGGGTAATGCCCCCGGCCTCGCCAGCCGCGACTTTGGTGCGGCGGATGTAATCGAGGAGCGAAGTCTTGCCGTGGTCGACGTGACCCATGATCGTGACGACCGGCGGCCGCGCGAGCGATTCCTCAGAGGTGTGCATGCCGGCCTGGAGCGCCTCCTCCACCTGATCGGCTTTCAGCACCTTCGCGACGTGGCCCATTTCCTCGATCACCAGAACCGCCGTGTCCTGGTCCACCGGCTGGTTGATCGTAGCGATGACGCCCATGTTGAGCATCGTCTTCATGACTTCGCTCGATTTCACCGCCATGCGCTGGGCCAGTTCGGCAACCGTAATCGTTTCGCCGACCGCGACTTCGTGCTGCATCGGCTGCGTCGGCAGCTCGAATCCATGTTTCCGGTCCGCGCCGACGCTTGCCGGGCGACGGCGTGAATCGGGGCGAGAGCGGCCCTTCTTGTGCCGGGCGGACAGTCCGCCCGCGATGTGCAGCTCCTGACGACCGTAACGCGTGCTCTTGTCGTCTTCCACCGTCTTGCGGGATTTTTCCTCGCGCGCGCGGCGATCTTTCTCCGCCTGCTCGCGAGTGCGCTGTTCGGCCTCGCGGCGCGCCTGTTCCTCGGCCTGGCGCTTCGATGCCTCTTCTGCCGTCCGGCGCTCGATTTCCTCACGCTCCCGGCGCTGCAGGTCGCGCTGCTCGACCTCGCGGCGTAACAGCTGTTCTGCCGCCACTTTGTCCGCGTCAGCGACCTCGCGCTGCTGGTCTAACGCTTCCTGCGCAACCCGCGCCTGTTCCTCGAGAACATCGCGCTTTATGTAGGTGCGCTGGCGGCGCACCTCAACGTTGACCGTGCGCGCCTTGCCCATCGGGGCGGCGACCTTGATTTCGCTCTGCGCCTTGCGGCGCAAGGTGATCTTGCGCGGCGCGCTGCCGTCCTCGGCCTTACCATGCGCCTTGCGCAGGTGGGTAAGCAGCTCGTGCTTGGCATCCTCGCTGATGCGGTCGTTGGGACCGAGCGACTTGATGCCGGCCTCTTCAAGCTGCGTCAGCAGTTTGTCGACCGTGACTTTCAGGACTTCCGCGAATTGCTCGACCGTGACCTCGGACATATGTGCTTCTCTCCGTCCGGCCTCAGGCCTGGCCCGCGTTTTCAAACAGGTGCGCACGTGCGGCCATGATCAACTGGCCGGCGCGCTCCGGGTCGAGGCCCGGCACTGACTCGAGCTCGTCGAGCGACTGATCGGCGAGTTCATCCCGCGTGCGGATGCCGCGCGACGCGAGCTCATACGCGAGTTCCTTGTCCATGCCTTCGATCGCCAGCAGGTCTTCCGCAGGACCCGATTCGTCGATCTTTTCCTCGCTCGCGATCGCCTGCGTCAGCAATACGTCGCGTGAGCGGTTGCGAAGCTCCTCGACCATCTCTTCGTCGAATTCCTCGATGCCGAGCAATTCGCTGGTCGGGACGTAGGCGACTTCCTCGATCGTCGAGAAGCCCTCCTGCACCAGCACGCTCGCGACGTCCTCATCCACGTCCAGCTGGGTCTTGAACATCTCACGCAACTGGCCCGCTTCCTCCTCGCTGCGCTCGGTCGCCTGCTGCTCGGACATGACGTTGAGCCGCCACCCCGTCAACTCGCTCGCGAGGCGCACGTTCTGGCCGCCGCGCCCGATCGCCTGCGACAGGCGGTCTTCGGACACCGCGATGTCCATCGAGTGGGCGTCCTCATCCATGACGATCGATGTCACTTCGGCCGGCTGCATCGCATTGATGACGAACTGCGCCGGATTCTCGACCCACGGAATGATGTCCACGCGCTCGCCCGCGATCTCGTTCGAGACCGCCTGCACGCGCGATCCACGCATGCCGACGCAGGCACCGACGGGATCAATGCGCGGATCGAGGCTCTTGACCGCGATCTTGGCGCGCGCTCCCGGATCGCGGGCCGCGCCCAGAATCTGGATCAGCCCCTGTCCCACTTCCGGTACTTCGAGCTTGAAGAGCTCGATCAGGAAATCCGGCGAGGTTCGTGACAGGAAAAGCTGAGGGCCGCGGGGTTCGGAGCGCACTTCGCGCAGCAGCGCCTTCAACCGGTCCTGCGGCCGCACCATTTCACGCGGAATCATGTGTTCGCGCGGGACGAAGCCTTCGGCATTGCCGCCAAGGTCGACATAAACCCCGTGGCGGTCGACGCGCTTCACGATGCCGGAAACAAGCGAACCCACGCGATCCTTGTATTCATCGACGACCTGCGCGCGCTCAGCCTCGCGCACCTTCTGCACGATGACCTGCTTCGCGGTCTGAGCCGCGATGCGGCCGAACACGACCGATTCCATCGGCACCTCGACGAACCCGGCCACTTCGGCCTTCGAATCGACGTCTACGGCATCGTCGAGCCGCAGTTCGCGCTCCGGGAACTCGAGCTCAGTCGAGTCGTCCGCGAATACCTTCCAGCGCTGGAACGTCAGGTATTCGCCGGTCTTGCGGTCGATCTCGACACGCACGTCAATGTCGTCGCCATGCTTGCGGCGGGTCGCCGATGCGAGCGCAGCCTCCAGCGCCTCGAAAATGATCTCGCGCGCGACGCCCTTCTCGTTGGAGACGGCCTCGACGACTTCCAGGATCTGCTTGTTCATGATCAACCCACCAGTCGTGCCTTGCTGATTCCGGCGAGTGGAAGTTTCCATTCCCGCCGGTCCACTTCGATCGTCACGTTGCCGTCCTCGACGGCTCCGAGCAGCCCGCGAAACCTGCGTCGCCCTTCGATCGGCGCCGCGAGCTCGATACGCGCCTCGCTTCCGGCAAAGCGCGCAAAATGCGCCGCGGTCCGCAGCGGCCGGTCGAATCCGGGCGACGAGACCTCAAGCGCGTACTCGTGCCCGATCGGGTCCTCCGCCTCGAGCAGCGCGCCGATCGCGCGACTCGCCCGTTCGCAATCCTCGATCCCGACGCCGGCGCCGTCCGTGCGGTCGACATACACACGCAGCACCGAATTCCGCCCGGCCGAGCTGAATTCGATCTCGATCAGTTCGTAGCCGAGGCCCGCTGCCACCGGCTCGAGCAGGTCGAACAAACGGTTCTTCATCCGCTCTCCAGCGGCCTCCGGGCATAAAAAATGGGCACGAGGCCCATTTCCGGCGACCCGATCGAAACAAAAAGGCCCCGCGAGGGGGCCTTTCGATCGACCATCCGGTTCCGGGGGACCACGACCGGGCCTCGCTGCCCGGACCGCGGTGGCTGACGCCCAGCCCCCCGACCGGCGCGCATGATACCGCAGGCTGCCCGGGTGCCTCAACCCGTTGTCCGACGCCGAATTTCAACGAATGGCTGCGCTAGACTCGCGCGAGCTTCAAGAGTGCCTGATGACGAAGTTTCTGTTCCTGGCAACGCTTTATGCATTGGCGGCCGGTGGCGCGCACGCCGACGTCACTGCGACCGAGCTCGACTCGGCCGCGGCCGCGATCGAGCCCCGTGTCATCGAGTGGCGCCGCGATTTTCACCTCCACCCGGAACTCGCAAATCGTGAAGTCCGGACCTCGGGCAAGGTGGCCGAACACCTGCGCTCGCTCGGGCTTGATGTCAGGACCGGCATGGCCCATACGGGTGTTGTTGCGGTGATCGAGGGCGGCCGTCCCGGTCCCACGATCCTGTTGCGGGCCGACATGGATGCCTTGCCGGTGACCGAGAAGACCGATGTGCCGTTCCGTTCGACGGCGACCGGAGAATTTCGCGGTCGCACCGTCGGCGTCATGCATGCCTGCGGTCACGACGCGCATACCGCGATCCTGATGGGCGTCGCCGAAGTGCTGGTCAAGCTGCGCGATCGCCTGCCGGGAAAGGTCCTGCTGGTCTTCCAACCCGCGGAGGAAGGCGTGCCGGAGGGCGAACGCGGCGGCGCACCCCTGATGCTCGAGGAAGGCCTGCTCGACATCGCGATGCCCGAGGCGGCATTCGGCTTTCACGTGGGCTCGAGTTTGAATACCGGCACCGTATCCATACGACCGGGCCCGCTGATGGCCGGCTCGGACTTCTTCCGGATCGTCGTCACTGGCCGGCAAAGCCATGGATCGCGACCCTGGCAAGGTGTCGACGCGATCGTGACGGCTTCCCAGATTGTCAACGCTTTACAAACGATCGTCAGCCGCCAGGTAGACATCACGGAATTGCCGGCAGTCGTCTCGATTGGCGCCATCAATGGCGGCGTGCGCCACAACATCATCGCGGAAACCGTCGAGATGCTCGGGACAATGCGTACCTTCAGCCACGCGATGCGCCAGGACATCATCGATCGCATCAGCCGCATCGTCACAAATGTCGCCGCCGCCAATGGCGCGACCGCCCGGCTCGAAATGATGCCGGCGCCAAACCCCGTGCTCATCAATGACCCGGCATTGACGGCGCGGGTCACCGAGTCGCTCCGTGCTGTGCTGGGCGCTGATGCCGTGAAAACAAGCGGTCTGCTCACGGTTGCTGAAGACTTCGCGCATATCGCCGAAGCGGTTCCAAGCGCCTATTACTGGGTCGGCGTCACACCGCTTGGGCAGGACGCGAAGATGGCGCCGGACAATCATTCGGACCTGTTCTACGTCGACGAGGCCGGCATCGCGGTCGGGATGCGCACGTTGTTGCATGTAGCCATCGACTATCTCCAGGCGGCAGGCGCACAATAAGGACACAAAAGGACGGGAATTCACCTGTCCGACAAGGGAGACTGAGAAATGAAGCGACTGGCAATTGCGGCATCCGCCGCGGCACTGACATTGGCTGTCAACGCACAGGCTTTCGAGGTTTACACCGACTACACGCCGTCGAAAGAGGTGTGGAATGTCACGTTTGTGAAAGTAAATCCGAATCGCATCGACGACTATCTCGAGGGACTCAAGCAGACTTGGGTGTCGGGCTGCGAGATTTCCAAGAAGCAGGGAACGGTTCTCGATTGTTTCGTCTACATCAGCGAAACGGCCTCCAACCGCGACTTCAACATGTTGCTCGTGACGAAGTCACCGAGTGCCGCAGTGTCCGACCCGAATGCCGAGCAGTTCAAGCAGTTCCAGGCACAGATGCGTGCCCAGCTTGCCGAAGACAAGCAGGACAAGCTGGTTGAAGGCTACGAGGAAATGCGCACCTTCTTCAGTGAGCAGAACTTCCGCCGGGTCGACTTCAAGTAGAAATCTGCCTGTGGCGGCCTCAACACGCCGTGCGGCCGCGCTCTCAAGCGTCGCACGGCGTGGATCTGCCGCAGGCGGGGCGATGGTGCGACGAGTAGATGCGGTTGACGCGTTGGCCTCGCTTGCGCGCGTTGCCAGGCAGTACGGGCCTGGCCTTGGGGCGCGGAAACTCGCGCTGCTGCGGCGCCTTGCGGGCGCAAAGCTCGCATCCGCGCGGCAGGTTCTTCGGCTCCACGAACAACTGTGCTTTCTCGATGCGTACCCGGACGATCTCCAGGTCCGGAGACGTGTACGCCGCATGCTGAATGATTTCCGCCGGCGCGCGGACCTGCGGCGGCACCGCGCCGCCTTGGCCGCGTCCGGCATCGCAGGCACCGACACGCCGTATCGCTTCTTCTGGCCGACTGCACAATGGATCGGACAACTCTGGCCCGGCTCGCTGGTTCTCGATCGTGATGACCAGGAGGCGATTCGTGACATCCTTGCCGCGCTGCCGTCCCTGCTCGACCCGGCGCAGGCAGAATGGCTGGCGAGCCAGCACGCGAAGGACCTCGCGGCGGTTGACCGTCTGGTGCCATTCGGCGTGACCGACGCCGATTTCATGAATGGCCTGATTGCGGCGATGCCCGGCGACGAATTCAGTCGCGAGGCATTCGGTGACCGACTCGACCTGTCGTACATTCTGCGCGCGGGCCGCCACACGCCTGAGCGCACGACCGCGCGATTCAACCGGGTCGGCGTCCATTTCCAAAGCACCGGCCTGAAGTCCGGCTATCCGGACCTGCGCGTTGAGACACGACGCAGGCCGCAGCACATCCGTGCTTTGCGTGGCAGGGATGCGCTGGCGGCAATCCGACTCGCACGCATATCGATGATTACACGCGAACGCGACGTCGCCGGCTTTCAGTTTGCGAACCCGCGGGATGTCTTCCTGATTGAGGATGGCCACGGCCTCGCCTTTGCAATGATGGGCATGACTCCTGCCAGGCGCGCCACGCTGCCCGCAACCTACACGGCGCTGACGCTCAAGAACGGCGTCCCGATCGGTTACATCCAGGTCGAACTGCTGGGACGCCACGGTGCGTTGTCCTTCAACACCTTCGAGACGTTTCGGGGTGCCGAGGCAGCGCGCGTGTTCGCACGTTTCATCGCAGCCGCGCATCACCTCTTTGGCTGCACGGTTTTCAGTGTCGAGCCCTACCAGCTGGGCCTCGGTAACGAGGAAGGCATTGAAACCGGCGCCTGGTGGTTCTATCAACGCATGGGTTTTCGCCCGAGTTCGGCGCCGGCAAAGCGACTCGCGGCCCGCGAGATCGCGCGCCGCGCGGCAGATCCGCGCTTTCGCAGCTCGGCCGCCTCGCTTCGGGCGCTGGCGCGCTCACACATGTTCTTTACGCTGGAACGCTCGCGGCCGGGGCGATTGCCGCGAACCAAGGATTGGCTCGCGTCCGCTACGCAGGCGTTGCGCGCCTTCCGACAGGCCGATGCCGCGGATCGCCGCGCAGCAGCGACTGCGGCGGCGCTGCAACGTCTCGGCACCACGAAAAGCATTCGTCTCGACGCGCATTCGCGCGCCATCCTTGAGCGCTGGTCAGGCCTCGTGCTCGCATTGACGCGTCACGGGTCGTGGAGTTCGCGTGATCGCCGGCAACTCTTGCGACTGATCGAGACGAAGTCCGGAAAGAGCGAGCGGGAGTATGCGCGGCAGCTACAAAGGCACAGGCGACTGCGCCGCGCTCTTGATTGTTGATTCGTCCGCTGCCCCGCCCTTACTGCTCCACAATCCGCGCGGACGTCAACGCCACGCGATACTGATCCGCGTTCTGGAACGGTCCGAGCCCGGTCGCGATCTGGACCTGCTGGCCGGCTGCGAGCGTGCCGTTGTAGTTGCGCCGGAAGTCGCGCATACGGCCCTGCGAATCCACGTACTGCACAGCCACTGAGAGCCCGGTCAACGACACGGACGTTGGATTGCCAATCGCAACGACGAGCATACCCCCGGAATCGAGCGCTGCCTGGGTTCGAACGTACTTGCCCGGATTCTGCGGAAGATCGAGTCGCATGAGCGCGAGTCCCGCCGCCTGTCCAATCTCGCCTTCGGAACCCGCCGCCGCCGCGTAATACTGCTTTGCGGAATCAATATTGCGCTGTCGCGATGCGATGTTGCCGAGCGCGTAGTAAGCGGCGCCCGTCGGCAGCAGCTTGAGGCTCGTCTCCAGATCCGGGCGTGCGGCGTCGTCCTGGCGCTCATGCTCCGCGATCAGACCCCGCTGGAGATGGTAGTAGAAGAATCCGTCGTTCCGCGCGATCGCATCGGTGTAGGCCTGAGTCGCCGCCGGCAGTTGTTTCTGCAGCAGGTAGGCGTCCCCCCTCAGCGCATGAAAATGCGCTTCGCCGGGCAGCAGTTTGTTCGCCTGCCCGGCCTTTGCCAGCGCGACGTCCGCGTGCTTTTCCTTGAGCGCCTTGCGCCCATCATCGTAGGCGTCGTAAGCGGGCTTGAAGCTCATTGTCTGTTTCATCGCCGTCGTGTAGCTCTCCGCACCCATCTCGCCGCCCGGCGGCAATTTTGCCGCGTGCCTGCGGTTCGCATCGAGCCGCTCCTGCGAAGGCGGATGACTCGCAAACAGTCCGGCAAGCCAGCCGCTGTCTTTACGATCGTTCATCCGCACGAAAGTTTCCTGGAGCGCGACGGCGCCTTGCGGGTCGTAGCCCGCACGCTTCATGTAGTCGATGCCGTAATGGTCGGCCTCGAGTTCGGCCTCGCGCCCATAGCGCTGTAGCGACAATTGCGCCGCGAGTCCGGCGCCCGCCATGTAAAGGTTTCCGTAATCGCTGTCGCTCGCCGCCACCTGGGCCGCGAGCAACCCGCCCTGGATCAGCATGCCTCGGCTCATTTGCTGCGCCGAATGCCGGGCGGCGGCGTGGACGATCTCGTGGCTGAGCACTGCGGCGAGTTCGGATTCAGACTTGAGCTGCATCAGCAAGCCGCGATTGACGGCGATCTTGCCGCCGGGCAGCGCCCAGGCGTTCGGGATCGTGTTGTTCAGCACGACGAATTCATAGGGCAGCTTGCGGTCGCTGACCGCCGCGAGGCGATTTCCGACGCCCTGGACATAGCTCGTGAGCTTCGGATCCATGACGTAGTCGCCGCCCTCTGCCTGGCGTGTCGGCGCGTAGTTCTTCTGGCCGATCGAGAGCTCCGTGCCCTCGCCGACCAGCATCAGGTCCTTGTCGCCGGTGACCGGATTGGTTGAACAGGCTGCAAGCGTGGCGGCCAGTGCGGCAACCGGAAGCCAGCGCCGTGTCGGTTGATTCACGTCAATACCTCCAGCTGTCGACATCTGCGTCCTTCGGTGCCGTATCGAGAATGCGAGCGACGACCCAGGGCAGGACCATCTGCGGATACCGCAGCCGCGAGTAGGCGTTCGCACGCGTGTGGTCGCCCGTTCCAGCAATGTTCATCACGATCGCCGTACTCGACCACTGCTTCTGCCGGAGGATCGGCACTCTTCAGGTAGTCCTCGACCCCATAAACCGCGTTGTTCAGGTAATAGTTGTCCATGTCTCCGACATAGATCCTGAGTTTGCCGCGGAGTTTCGGGCCGAGTGTCGCCCAATCGCGTCGCAGGATGTGCGCAAGATCGTAGTGCTCGCGCCAATAGGCAGCGGTCACCGGATCGATTTCCCCGGTCAGCCGGTCCCAGATGCGCCGAGGATAGCCGTCGTTCCCGACCGGCGAGAACACCGACTCCCAGGCGTCCCACTGGTCGCCGGAGCGGCCCTGCGTGCCGAGCGTGAGTTCGTACAGATTCTGCTCCTGGACAGTCGAGTTAACCTGCCCCAGCCAGTTTCGATCTGCGGGACGCGGCGTGCGCTTGTACCGATTCGCGGTGAAGTACGCGTTCTTGTTTTTGTAAATATCGACCAGCTCGTAATGCTGAAAATCAATCGGATCTGGACAGGCAATCCAGGCGCCGTTGTAATCGTCCGGATAGAACATCTGCACAGCCATGGCTTCCCAGCCGCCGGTTGAGCCGCCGTAGACGAATCGCGACCAGCCGGTGCCGAGACCGCGAAATCGTTTTTCGATTTCCGGAATCAGCTCGTACTGGATCGCATCGCCGTAAGGTCCGTTGTTTGCCGAATTCACGGCATATGAATCGTCGTAGTAAGGGGTCGGATGCTGGATTTCGACCAGCAGCACACGCGGGAAGCCCGCAGTGATCCAGTCCTGCTGCGACTGCCAGGCATATTCCTGCTGGATGCGGTTATAGCCCTCGCGGCGGAAGCGCTTGCTGTATTCGGGCTTGAGATCTGGGTCGGGCGGCGTTTCGCGAAAGCCGGAAGGCTCCCCAGGAAAATGGCCGTGCGCAATGACGAGCGGGTAACGCGCGTCGGGATGCTGCTCGAAGCCCCAGGGCAGCCGGACCCAGGCTCCCAGATAAATGTCTCTGCCCCAGAATTTCGACAGGCGCTCGCTGCGAATCCGCAGGTAACGGTTGTACTCGGTTTCCTTGCTTGTAAATGGCTCCATGGGCGGAATCTTCTGATCGAGCACGATGGACACGCGCCCGCGACGTTTCGACGCGATCCGGATCGTCTGCGGTTTCGAATAGAGATTGCCGGGTTTCTTGCTCCACACCTGCCCTTCGCCCTGATCGGGAGGCAGCAGAAGCGTATGCCCATCGCTACGGGCGAAGCGTTCATAGCGATTCAGCACGGCCTGCACGCGGTACTCGCCAGGCGGCAGGTCGTCGAGTGAACGGAACGGGAATCCCGCGACCTTCTTATTGATGGTTTGCCGCGCGCCCGGGCTCCAGCCTTCAACGTTCACGCCGAAAAACGGGATCGCGTCCACGTCCCAGTTCACCTGCAGGCGCGGTTCCTGCTCGGCGCTTGGCGCAAAGATCAGGAGCAAGCGCCCGTCGAGCGGCTCGGCGCTCATCTCCGCAGGAAACGTGATACTGAATCGCGGCGCTGCAAATGCGGGGAGCGCGATGAGCGAAAGCGCGATTGGCAGGAGCCCGATACCCAGCCCGCGCACGCTGTCAGGCGATCCATTCATTCGTGACTACCTCCTGCTGCGACGATGCTAACGTATGCGCGCGAACGTCGCAGGCATGGGAGACACCGATGCGCAAGTTGTTCCTGGCGGCGATTGCCGCGACCGGTTTCGCCGGTGCTGTCGGTGCGGCCGAACGAACGCCTGATGAACTGGCGGTCTGGCAGCTCGAGGAAGACTACTGGCGATACGTCAAAGCGGGCGACGTCGAACCCTACATCGAGCTGTGGCACGCCGATTTCGTCGGTTGGCCCTGCCATACGAAAACCCCATCGGACAAGAGCGGCATCGGCTCCTGGGTCAGAGACATCCGCGAGAATCACTGGAAATTCGACTACACCCTCCGGCCGCTGGAGTTTCGGTCCTTCAGCGACATTGTCGTAGTTCACTACGCCGCCGAGTACGTCTATGACTACGGTGATGGAACGAGGAGCGGATCCGGCATCTGGAGGAAGTTCGTTCACGTCTGGAAGAAGGCGGGCGATCGCTGGCAGATCATCACGGGTATGTGCGGTGCCCAGGAGCCTGCGGTTGCGCCGCGATCATGAGGGGACCTCGCCCCTGAGCGCGGCGCACAACCTGTCAGCGTCGATATTGCCGCCGGAGACCACGCAAACGACTTTGCCGCTGCCGCCCCGGCCGGACAGCGCGCAGGCGACTGGACAGGCGCCCGCTCCTTCCGCGATAACGTGATTGCGCTCGGCCATCAGTGCAAGGGCGGAGGTGACTTCCGCGAGCGTTGCGACGAGCGCGGAATCGATGAGCGCCTGCGCGCGCTCGAACATCTGCGGGAACACGCTCCGGCTGCCGATGCCATCGACGAATGACGCACGGTAATTCACGACCTGCGGCGACCCGGCCGCGAGCGACGCTGCGAGCGGTGCGCCCGATTCCGCTTCTGCCGTAATGAGCCGGCACGCGGGCGCGAGCGCGCGAACGGCTGAACCGATCCCGCTTGCCAGTCCTCCCCCGCCCCAGGGAATGACGATCGACTCGACGTCCGGAAGGTCCTCGAGGATCTCGAGTCCAATCGTTGCATTTCCCGCCATGACGTCGGGATCGTCGAAGGCATGAATAAAGGTGCCGTCCACGCCCGGATAGGCGCGATCCTGGAATGTTTGCCACCAACGCTCGAACGGCGCCTGGATTACACGACCGCCGAGGCGCTCGATCGCACGCAGCTTGGCTTCGGGCGCCGTGTCGGGCGCGATCACCGTGCAAGGAACACCCCGCTCGCGTGCGCACCACGCGACTCCCTGGGCCATGTTGCCGGCGGACGCCGTCAAAACGCCGCGCGCGAGCCGCTCCCGCCCGATTTTCGCCATGACGCTCGCAGCACCGCGGATCTTGAATGAACCGATCGGCTGAAGATTCTCGAGCTTGAGCCAGATCTCGGCGGGTGAGTCCGGAACATTGAGGCGGATCAGCGGTGTGCGCAGCGCGGATTTCGCGATCCGAACGCGCGCCTGCCGGATATCGGCCAGTGTCGGGAGCATCCTGGTTCCAGATACTACCGGTACTGGATGTCGCTTCCGCCAGACTTTTCCCAGTCCTTTTCGATGCTGCGGGCGTCATCATCCGAACGCGTCTCGACCATGATCAGAATGCCGCCTCTACGGATGGCGGATGCGTAGGGACGAATGCGCCTGGCCGGTATGCCCCAGTTTCCAAGCAAAGCGATCACGCCGGCAGCGACACATGCAACGCCGGCGGCAATCAATGCGATTGCAATCGGCCCGGCGCCGAATCCAAACATGGGCACGGCGACTGCCGCACCGACAGCCGCAAGAATCGCGACCAGAATGCCGACCCGACCGCCCATAGGGCCTCCGAGTTCCCCGCCCTCCGCTTTTCGCCGCGCGAGCTCGGCCTTTATGTCACTGTCGCTGGACAGCAATCTCTTCCGTATTCCTTCGGAGACGACGACGCTCACCTGACCGATTTCATAGCCGCGGTCGACACAGGCCTCGTATCCGCGCTCGGCAGAATCGCTGTTCTTGAACAGGCCGGTGAGCATCTGCCCGGTCGACGCGGAAACCACAGTTGCCATCGCTCGTACTCCAAGTCTGCCGATCGCCGGCACGAACTCATATATATCGTGCTTCGGCGGCGCGGTGCCGTCTGTCGGTGGGCGCCTACAGTGGATTCAGAGTTGGGTGTGAGCGCCGTTTACCGCGCCTAGCGCGGGTCAAGCCGTGATCTGGCTCACAAAATCAGGCAGTTGCAAATGTAATTAATCACATTTACCTGATCTCGCTTTAGAATGGCAGCCTAGGGGTATCAATACGGATATGACGATGACGATCCAATTTCTTCGCCGTTTCGCATCTGCCCGTGCCGTGGCGCTGCTGCTCGGTGCAATCGCCGCCGGTCCGGCAATGGCCACCGTGGAACTTCGTGTCGAAGCCCGGCCCATCGCCGATCCGATTCAGGCCTTTGTGAGTGTCACGGATTTAAATGGCAACCCGATCGTAGGGCTGAATTCCACTGCATTTACCGTGACCTTGGACACTAGCCCCATAACCCTGGCGCCGACCGATGTGACGCTGCCGCCGAACCAGGATCCGAACCAGAAAGTTTCCGTTGTATTTGCCATGGACTACAGCCAAAGCGTCATTGCTGTTGCGCGCGACGCGATGGAGACCGCGGTGATCGATTTCATCGCTCAAATGAACATTGGCGACTACGCGGCCATCATCAAGTTCAACGATACCCTCGGGGCGTCGGTCGTCCAGGAGTTTACAGTAATTGACAACGTCGGGAACGTGACGCTCACTAATGCCGCGACGTCCGATTACGATGGTGACGGCACGAATCTCCTGGATGCCATCAATCTTGCAGTCGACCAGTTCGTCACGCCACCGATCGCGCTTCCGCCCGGTCCCAAGGCGATAGTCGTGATCAGCGACGGCGGTGAGAACGAATCGTCCGTTGAAGAGAGCGACGTGATTGCGTACGCGAACGCAAACAGCATCGCGGTGTTCAGCATCGGCGTCGGCGATCTGACGCTCCCGGGTCGCGCGGACCTGTTGACCGATCTCGCGGTCGACACGGGCGGAGAATACTTCCCGACAGCCAGCGATGCGGAGATCGCAGATGCGTATACATCCATCCTGACGCGGTTGGGCAACGAATACCTGATCACCATTCCATCGGGGATCAGCGATTGCGCCGTGCATACACTTCAGGTCGCGGTGGCGAACCAAGCGACGGCGGCGAGCGTTTCGTTCACGCGCCGGGTCTGCGATACGGAACCGAATCCTTTTACTTTCACCAATGTAACAGGCGTGGCGTTGAGCTCGGAAGTGACCTCGAACACCATCACGGTTGCGGGCATCGAGGCTCCAGCCGACATCAGCACTCTGAGTGGGGCTTACTCCATCGGCTGTAACGACACGTTTACGCGTGACCCCGGCACGATCAACAACGGTGACACGGTCTGCGTCCGGCACAACGCGTCCGCGGCACCATCCGCGACGAATACGACCACGTTAACGATCGGCGGTGTAACTGGAACATTCACTACTACGACGCGAGCCGTGTCAGGCGGTGGTGGCGGTGGCGGTGCGACCGGCGGCATTGAATTGCTGCTCGGCCTCGCAGCGCTATTCGCGAGGCGACGCCGGCTGGCCTGAACGGCTGCCTGCGCGAGACCACGAGAAACCCCGGCTAGGTGGCCGGGGTTAATGAGATGGTCAGCCCGGTCCCTCTTCAGCGCTACGCTGAGGGGGGAT
>JANLWE010000119.1:0-5363 GCA_031364365.1 Gammaproteobacteria bacterium
CCTGGCCGCCGCCTATCCCGCGACCTGGGGCGTCGCGCAGCTCGCCACCGGCGCCTGGTCCGACCGGATCGGGCGAAAATGGCTCATCGCGTCCGGCATGTGGGTTCAGGCTGCAGGCATCGCAGTCGTGCTCCTGTCGCATGGACTGATGGAGGCCCTCGCCGGGGCCGTGCTGCTCGGACTTGGAACCGCGATGGTCTATCCAACTCTGCTCGCGGCGATTGGCGATGTCGCGCACCCTACGTGGCGCGCTTCGGCGGTCGGCGTGTATCGCCTGTGGCGCGACCTCGGCTACGCGATCGGCGCCCTGCTCTGCGGCGTACTCGCCGACATGTTCGGGCTGCAAGTGGCTATTGCCTCGGTCGCGATCCTGACCCTGGTTTCGGGCGTCGTCGTTGCCATACGCATGCGCGAGACTTGACCATGACCCGGGCCCACTAAGGGATCAGCGGCCCGCCGAGCCACATCCACTGCGCCATCCAGGCGCTCACGACGCTGATGACGACCGTGAGCGGCGCGCCGACGCGCAGGAAGTCCCCCCACGTGTAGCGGCCCGGATTGAGAATCAGCAGGTTGCCGTGGTGGCCGATCGGCGTCAGGAAAGCAGTGACCGCGCCCAATGCCGTGCAGACGATGAAAGGCTGTGGCGGCAGGCCGATCGCGAGAGCGAGCGCGAGCGCGATCGGGCCGAGCAGCACGACGGTCGCTGCATCGGACAGGATCTGGGTGACGAGTGCCGCCGCCCAGTAAAGCGCCAGCAACACCGCCAGCGGATGCCAGCCAACGGTCACATGCTGCAACTGCTCGGCGAGGAATGCCGCGGTGCCCGTCTTCTCCATCGCGAGACCGAGCGGAATGACACCTGCGATCATGACGAAGATGCGCACATCGATCTCGCGATAGGCGTGTTCGACGCTGACACATCCGGTCAGGACGAGCGCGACTGCGCCTGTCAGGAATGCCATCTGCGTCGGCATGAAACCCGAGGCAGCCGCTGCGACGACAGCGGCCACAATCAGGAGCGCGCGCATCGCTCGCTGGCGGCGGCGCGGGTTCGCGGAGAAAGGCACCATCATCAGGAAGCCGTGATGCACCGCGAGCTCGGCGAATTTTTCCGGCGTTCCGCGCAGCACAAGCAGGTCGCCCTCGCTCAGCTTGACCTGCGACAGCTTCTCGTGGATCCAGCCCTGGCGGCGCCACATGCCGACCACCACGACGCCGAATGTCTTCCGGAAGTCGATGCCACCGATGGTTTCGCCGACGAATGGCGAATGCGGTGCGACGACAACCTGCACCAGCTGCGGCTCGCCGGTGTCCTCCTTGCCCGTCGGCTTGATCGAATCCCCGTACTTCTTGACTGCGTGCAGGGAAAGGCCGGGCTCACTTTCGACCGATGCGATCTCGTCCGGTCCGGCGTGGACAAACAGCAGGTCTCCGGCGATCAGCACGGAATCTGATCCGGAATTTCGCTGCCGGACTCCGCTCCGCAGCCATTCGACGACGTCGAGCCGCCCCTCGAAATGCCGGTTGAATTCGGCGATCGGGCGGCCGATCCAGCGTGAGTTCTCTTCGACGATCAGTTCCGTGTAATAGCGGTCGAGGCGCAGGTAATCGGACTCATCGGGTTGTGCCAGCCGGCGCGGCAGGAGCCAGCGGCCAAGCGACATATAGATGATGGCGAGGCCGACGAGCGCCGCGCCGATCGGCGTGATGCCGAATATGCCGAGTTCCGCCTGATTTCCGGTTTCCAGAAGGTGGTTGGCCAGCAGGAAGGCCGGGGCGCTGAAGATCGTGAGCGTGGTGCCGAGCGAGGCCGCAAGCGACATCGGCATCAGCAGGTGCGAAGGCGAAAGTTTCTGCTCGCGCGCAAGACGCATCATGATGGGCAGCATCATTGCGGTAATCATCAGGTGATGCGAAAAGGCCGCGAGCGCGGCGACGGCCGGCATCACGACGAGGATCGCGCGCCATTCCGCGGCGCCGGCGGCGCGCGCGATGCCGGCGCCGATGCGCTCGGTCAGCCCGGTCTGATTGAGCGCAGCGGATATCACGAATACCGACGCCACGATGATTGCCGGCTCGCTGGCGAATCCGGAAAGGGCTTCCGCGGGCGTCAAGATACCCGTGGCCGCCAGGGCGAGCAGCGTCAGCATCGCGGCGACGTCGATGCGGACACGCTCGCTGACGAAGAGCGTGAGCGTGATCGAAACAATCAGCAGAAATATGATCTGCTCGGGAGACATGGCCCTGGCGTGACGCCCTCCGACCCTGACAGGCTCCATTGTCGGTTGAATTGCAGTGCGAAAGGTAGCCTCGGCTTGTCGGTTCCCGCCTACCCGGTTAATGTCTGGATTCGCATGCAACTTCGCGACCTGGCTTCCCAATCGCTCTGGACGTTACTGCTGGCAGTGACCTGTACGGCCGTTATTACGGCGTGCGCCGCACAAACGCAGGCGCCGGCCGAGCCGGCGGCGGTCGCATCGCCCGCCCCGGCCCGCGAACCGTTCTCCTCGACTTATGACGCGGGCGACCAGGGCCCGCCAGTCTTGATCCGCAATGCGACCGTTCTCACCGGCACCGGCGCGCGAATCGACGATGGCGATGTCCTGATCGTGAACGGGCGCATCGAAGCCGTCGGGCAATCGCTCGACGCGCCGACAGGCGCGCAGGTGATCGAAGCAGGTGGTCGCTGGGTCACGCCCGGTTTGATTGACGTTCATTCGCATATGGGCTCCTCTCCAAGCCCTGGCGTGCTCGCGCACTCCGATGGCAATGAGTCGACCGATCCGGTGACGCCGAATGTCTGGGTCGAGCACAGCGTGTGGCCGCAGGATCCGGGATTCGAAGCGGCGCTGCAGGGCGGTATTACCTCGCTACAAATCTTGCCCGGCTCCGCCAATCTCATCGGCGGGCGTAGTGTGACGCTCAAGAACGTCCCCGCCACGACTGTCCAGGCCATGAAGTTCCCCGGTGCGCCGCAGAGCCTGAAAATGGCCTGCGGCGAGAATCCGAAGCGCGTTTATGGCCGGCATGATCGGGCACCTAAGACGCGCATGGGCAACGTCGCCGGTTACCGGCAGGCGTTTGCCGACGCCAAGGATTACGTGGCGAAATGGGACAAGTATCGCGCCGAGCTCGCGAAGTTCGAGAAGGACACCGACAAGGACGCGATTCGCCCCATTCCTCCCAAGCGCGATCTGAAACTCGAGACGCTTGCGGAGGTGATGCAGGGAAAGATCCTCGTGCAAAACCACTGCTATCGCGCCGACGAGATGGCGAACATGCTCGATATCGCCCAGGAGTTCGGCTACAAGATCTCCGCCTTCCACCACGGCGTCGAGGCCTACAAGCTCGCCGACCGCCTCGCGAAGGAAGGTGTGTGCGGCGCGCTGTGGACGGACTGGTGGGGCTTCAAGATGGAAGCCTACGATGGCATCCAGGAAAACATCGCCCTCGTCGACTACCCGAAAGGCGGCTGCGCGATCGTGCATTCCGATTCTGAAGAAGGCATCCAGCGCTTGAATCAGGAAGCAGCCAAGGCCATGGCGCGCGGCGTTCGCGTGGGACTCGACATTTCACCCGAGCGCGCGATTCGCTGGGTCACGTCCAATCCCGCGCACGCACTCGGCATCGACGCACAAACGGGGTCGCTCGAGGCCGGCAAGATGGCAGACGTCGTGATCTGGAACGGCACGCCGTTCAGCGTGTATGCACTCGCCGATCAGGTGTTCATTGACGGCGTGCTGCGTTTCGATCGTTCGAAGCCCGCGACGACACCCCGATCGGATTTCTCGCTGTGAAGTATTTCAGTATCGCCGCCTCCGCTGCCGCTGCCTGCCTCGCTTTCAGCACGGCGAGTGCCCAGGATGTGCTGATCAAGGGTGCGCGCGTACACACAGTCGGCGCCGCCGGTACGCTCGAGAATGCGGATGTGCTCGTGCAGGGTGGCCGTATCGCCGACATTGGAACAGTGCTCGCGGCGCCCGCGGGCGCAACGGTAATCGAAGCGAAAGGACGTGAACTGACGCCGGGAATCTTTGGTGGGCTCACGCAACTCGGCCTCGAAGAACTCTCGCTCGAGCCTTCAACCGTCGATTCGGAACTCGAACTGACGGCGCCCGCCTGGCAGCACAACTGGCGGCCTGAATTCGACATCACGCCGGCATTCAATCCACGCTCGTCGCTCATCCCCGTCGCGCGCGTCGAAGGCGTCACCTGGGCGATGTCGACCCCGTCCCGCAATCACAGCCTGATCGCGGGCCAGGGCGCGGCATTCACGCTCGACGGGCGATTCGACGCTGCGCTCGAAGGTAGTAAGACGCTGTTCGTCAACTGGGGCAGCGACGCGATCGAGGGCTCCGGAGGCAGCCGCGCCGCGCAGTACATGCTGTTCGATCAGGCCATTCGCGAAGTGCGTGAACCGAACACCGCGGGCGAGGGCGCCCTGCTCCTGCCTGAAGGTCGCGCCGCGTTGAAGGGTTATCTCGCAGGCGGCCGCGTGGTCTTCGAGGTCGAGCGCGCCGCGGATATCCGCCAGGTCATCCGTTACGCGAAGCTTAACGGAATGAAGCCTGTGATCTCGGGTGGCGATGAAGCCTGGATCGTCGCGCAGGAACTCGCCGCCGCCGACGTGCCGGTCATCCTGAACCCGCTCAACAATCTGCCGAACGATTTCGACCGCCTCGGGGCCCGCCTCGACAACGCGAAGCTCCTGAACGATGCCGGCGTGCGCATCGCATTCGATTACGAAACAAGCCATCAGGCGGGCAAGAACCGCCAGCTCGCCGGCAATGCCGCGGCACACGGCTTGCCGCGCGAAGCCGCGCTCGCCGCGATCACTGCGGTTCCGGCCGAGATTTTCGGCCTCGGCGCAGAGCGCGGGCGCATCGAGAAAGGAAAGGTCGCGGATCTCGTGCTCTGGAGCGGTGATCCGCTCGAGGTCACAACCCTCGCCGATCTAGTCTGGATCGCCGGAAACCCGGTCGAAATGCGTTCGCGCCAGACCGAGTTGCGGGACCGGTACCTGGATCGGCTCAGGGCAAAGTAGTCGACTGCATAATTCGAATGACCTGGATATCGGCCAGGCATGGAGGTCCATGGACAGGCGCCGTTTCGTACTCGACTCTTCGTCCGCCCTTGCAGCGGGCCTGCTGATTCCGAACCGGCTGCTGGCGGCGCAATCTGAACTGCCCGCCGGGACGCTTGCTTCCTCCGTCATGGATGCGCTGCCCGGCAAGCGTCCGCTCATCAAGCGGACCTTTCGGCCGCCGAACTACGAAACGCCTGTTCCCCTGTTCCGCGATCAATTCACACCGAACGATGCGTTTTACGTGCGCTGGCACATGGGCGTGCCGGACGTGACG
>JANLWE010000130.1:0-2598 GCA_031364365.1 Gammaproteobacteria bacterium
GCGCGCGACAGCGCGACTTTCTGCCATTCGCCGCCGGACAATTCTCGCCCTTGGTTGAACCACTTGCCGAGTGGCGTCTTATAGCCCTGCGGCAGGCTTTCGATCATCGGTGCCGCCAGGCCCTTCTCGGCCGCTTCGCGCCAGCGCGCCTCGTCCTCGAACTGACGCACATCGCCGGCGCCGATATTCTCTCCGACCATCAACTGATAGCGGGCGAAGTCCTGGAAGATGACGCCGATCCGCTGCCGGAGCGTCGCTTCATCCCACTCCCGCAGATCCTGTCCGTCGAGCGTGATCGATCCCGTCGTCGGGTGATAGAGCCGCGTGAGGAGCTTGATCAGCGTCGTCTTGCCCGAGCCGTTCGAACCGACGAGGGCGAGGGACTCGCCGGGCCGGATGTGCATGTTCACGTCGACGAGCACAGGCGTATCGGAACCGGGATACGCGAAGCCCACGTTGATGAAGCGAATCCCGTCCTGCGGCCGCGGTCCGCCGACAACCGCTCCCTTCAGGCCCTCGACCGGCGTTTCCAGGTACTCGTAGAGCGTCGCGAGGTAGAGATTGTCCTCATACATGCCGCCGATCGCGGAGAGGCTCGCCGATACAGCCGCCTGTCCCTGGCGGAACAGCATGACGTACATCGTCATCTGCCCAAGCGTGATGCGTGCGGCGATGGTCGCGAGCGCGACCCAGACATAGGCCCCATAGAGTGTCGCCGTCGCGATCAGGCCGAGCAGGAAACCCCAGCTGTCGCGGTGGATCGCGAGATCGCGGTCCTCCCGATAGATCTTGCGGAAGATCGCGCGATAGCGCTCTAGGAAGAGCGGCCCGAGGCCGAAGAGCTTGACCTCCTTGGCATGGTCCTCACGCGCGAGCACGGTCTCGAGGTAGAGCTGCATGCGCGTTTCGGGCGAGCGCCAGAGAAACAGACGGAATGCCGCGCTGGAAAATCGCGTCTCGGCCATGAAGGCCGGCAGGCCCGCGACCACCAGGATGACGACCGCCCAGGGCGAGAAGTGTGCGAGCAGCGTACCGTAGCTGATGAGCGACACGCCGTTCTGCGCGAGCCCAAAGGTCCGCATGATCAGCGACAGCGGGCGGCTCGAAGCCTCGCGGCGCGCGCGTGTGAGCTTGTCGTAGAACTCGGAATCCTCGAAATGTGCGAGTTCAAGCGTCAACGCTTTCTCGAGGATCATGACATTCACGCGCTGGCCGAGCTGGGCGCGGAGCAGGGACTGGCAGAGCGAAATACCGCGCTGCACGCCCGCGAGCGCGGCGACGAGCAGGCCCTCGACGCCAACCAGCAGCAGGGCCTGCGTCGTCAGAGACGAGCGCTCGTCGCCTGCGGCCTGGATCGCCGCGACGACCGAATCGATAATGTGCGCACCGACGAAGGCGACGGCGGCCGGCAAGGCGCCTGCGGCGAGCGTGAGCGCGCCGAGCGCGAGGGCGAGCCCGCGGCTCGTCGTCCAGACGAGTTCCAGTGCGCGCCGGCTATAGCCGAAGACGCCGACAAATCCGCGCGTCAGGTCCGGTGCCGCCGGCGGCGGTGTTTTGCTTCTGGGCTTCAAACGTTAGGGACTCAGGTATCAGGGAAGCGCGACGGTACCGGCTCGAACCGAAGCTTTCAATGTCGGTCGGGACAGCCGCGATAATCCCAAAATCAGGAAATCGGAGAATGTCCATGCGCGCGCTTCAACCCGATTCAATCGTCCTGGCCCTGTCGTATGTCGTCTTCGGCAAGTGCAAGGTCGCCGCCGCGAAATAACGCGCGGGATCGCCGATACCGATTATTTTTAGTCGCTTGGCATAAACACTTAATGCTGTGTCGAGACTGGGTCCGGTTTGATCTCTCCGGGGCGCCCGCAGGCCGCAGGTGGAATGTACGCAATGCCCTGAAAGTAGTGATAAATTACGCTGCTCAACGGGCTTTCTTTTTTTAAAGTTCTGGGAAGGTACTCGCATTGCTTGGGGCGGGCGTATTCCAACAACGAGGAGGATTCACATTGAATAGTAAGAAGTGTGCGCTGCTGGTCGCCGCGCTCGCCCTGCCGCTGTCGATCGGTATCGCTGCGGGTTCCGAAGATTTCGACAAGCTTGAGAAGGTCGCCTGCACGGACCTCAAGTACAGCGCGGAATTTCTCGACAAGTATCCGACAGCACCTGCCGCTTGCCTCGAGGGGCGTATTGCCGAGGGCAAGAAGTACGGAAAGTTCACCGCCAAGGTGTATCTGAACAGTGCCGAGGTCACGACGGTTCAGTTGCTGAACGTCAAGGGTGATCCGCTCACGACCTTCAGCTTCAAGCCAGGTCCGGATGCGGGGATCAGTGTCGACGGCAAGAAGACCAAGTTCACCGACCTCAAGACCGGTGAGAATATCACTTTTTGGGTCTCCGAAGACCGTATGACGGCTTCTGAACTGCCGGGTTCGACCGAAGAGTCCTGGGCCGTTCTGCCGCCCGCGAAGTAATCGACTTTCGCAGACTCGCAGCGGGGTCCGGCGCTTCGGCGCCGGGCCCCATTTTTTTAGTGTCGCGGTATGCAGTTGCGGGATTCACGAAGCAGCACCCCAGCCGTGATCCGCACCCTGAAGAACG
>JANLWE010000141.1:0-3907 GCA_031364365.1 Gammaproteobacteria bacterium
CTTCCAGGTTGTTTCCGACCCAGCACTCACTGCCGTGGCACCGGGGGGCGGAGACATGGGTGACAGCTCATCGATTCAATGGAGGCTCAACTGCGAATGGCGTGACCGCCAGCGTCACGTAGGAGTCATCGTGCATCAATCGCAGTTCGTAATCGCCGGGGGCCAGCGGCTCGGGCAATGACTGCCCTTCGATCCGCAGATTCCCTTCATGCAGGGCGCCCGTCGTGACGAAACCGAGGTAGCTGTACACGTTTGATTCTTTGCGGCGATAGATGCCGATCCAGTCGAAGCGAAATCCCGGCGCATTCGTCCAGGCCACCCCGATCGGCTCGCCAGGCCGGTAAACGGCGTTCGCAACGGAGATCGACGGCTGCGCATCGCGGGCCATAACCGAGAATCGCGTGCGCGCGAGTTCCTCGTTCTGCGTGTCGAGCAGCACGGCGTCATAGCGGCCGGGGTTGAGACCCAGCGTGGAGAGCTTGATCGACGGACGCTCCCAGAAGCCGACGGCCTCGACGCCCGTCAGTCGATCTCGCACCGGATCGCCGCCGCGCGGCGTTACGACACCCTTCCAGTCGGCCCGGTCCGGCATGTTGACGCGGATCAGGAACGACTGGCCCTGGACCACCGGCCGCGGTTCGACTGCGATCAACGCCGGTGCTTTCATCGGAACCACGCTGATTGTTGCCAGCACGGCGCGATGGTCCGAAGGCCAGGGCATGACAGGAATGTCGACATCGGGGTTGCCGGCTTCGCCGACGATCTCACTCTTCAGCACCGTCGCATGCGCGGTCCAAATGTAGTCGATGCGGCCATGAATTTCGCCATCGCGGATCATCGGGTGCGGATAGCCGGGTGTGTACGTGTGCCCGGGTTTCGCGACGGGGTCAGGGTGCAGTAGTCGATAAGTATCCGTCAGGCCCGCGTCGGCGAGCCGTTTCGTCACGGGCCATTCGAAGCCGGTCCCATCCTGGTGCGAGGCCGAATTGAAATCGCCGGCCAGCACGAGCGGCACGCCTTCCTTGGCAAGAAGGCCAAAGCCCCGGGCGAGCGGGAGCACCTCGGGAACGCGTTTCTCGTTTTCGCTTTCGGTGACTTCCGCAATGGAACGTCCTTCGCGCAGCAGGTCGGGTCCGTACCGCTCGCTGGAGAGGTGCGTGTTACCCATCGCGATCACGCGGCCCGGCGCAACCATCGCCCAGGCATGCAGGGCGTCAGCGTCAAGACCTGTGACTGAATAGGGCTGGAAGCCGTCTTCCGTGAGCTCGCCGCTGCCAGAGTCGAACAGCGGAAAGCGTGAGATCAGGTGCCGGCGCACGTCGACATAGGGATAGCCGGCCGCGTTCGCGATCAGTCGCGTGTTTCCGTCCGGCTCCTGCAAGGCGACCAGGTCGGCGTCGACAGTACGAATGACTTTGATCACCTGGCCGAGGCTTGCCTGTTCGCCGCCGTACCAGATATTGAAGCTCAGGATCCTGAGCTGCACGGCTTCGCCGGCGCAAGCGACACTGCAGAATGACAGCAAGGCCGTGGCAAGGATTCGTGTCATGGGCGGATTCCTGACATTCTGAAAAACGCGAGCAAGGCGCGCAAAATACCCTGGCGGCTTGAGTCCGGGTGCACTATGCAGCTGTCGGAGGCTTGCGGGGATCACGGCAGTTTCGAAACCAATTCGCTCATGGTTTCAGCGCAGTCTGCGCGTCCTGAAAACTTCCGGGGAAATAGGCCACGTTCTGGAACGCCTCGCGTATGAGCGCCTCGGCTACATGCTTGGCTTCGGCGACATCTCGCCCGATGACGATCAGCCGGGTATTGTGGTCCTGCATTGGAAGTCTGCCATCGTCCTTCGCCCGTTTTAGGTCCCCTGCGTCCTTACCCTCCAACACGCCGCTTCGCGGGATGTTTCGGGCGTTCGGAAGAGATCCACTGCGGAAGTCTTCGGCTTCGCGGACGTCGACGAGAACTGCAGTCTGATCATTGGCGACGACGTACCTCAGCCCATCCGGCTCTATCTCCGTCACTCCGCCGAGAGCGCGCCAGACTGGAATGCCGAGCTGATAGCGACGAACGTTCGTGTAGCCCGCCGCGAGGAGTTCCTCGGCGAGTCGCTTGGCCTTGCCGCAATGGAGACCGTTGCAGTAAACAACGAGCGGAGTCTGTTTCTTTCCCTCAAGCAATCGACCGACCTCCGCGACATCGGAGACGTAGGCCGACATGGGAACGCCAGGCTTGGCGGCGACATTCATGGCACCCGGTATATGGCTGATCGCGTATTCCGAGAAGGGGCGCGCGTCGAGAACTACGGCGCTGTTGTCAGCGAGAATGCCCCTGAGCTGCTCGGTCGAGACCTCGACGGTTCGTTGCGCGGATTCGCCCAGCGTCGCCTGATAGATATTCCCGGCGGTCTGTCCGTACGCGGCGGCCGATGATCCGAACAACATCAGTGTCCAGAAGATGACTCGTTGTTGCATCTCTGCGATCTCCCCCTGCAGCTTGCCCCTCGAGCGCCTCGAGTACAGCATCCGCACGTACGCTGCGCAACCACCAGGTGAACCGTTGCCGCCTGAAACTCCGCGTGTCGGTGGTTCGATTTCGCTACTGGACAACACTTTCCCGCGCCATTCCGGCAAACTCCCGTGTCTTAAATCGGGGGAATCAAATGAGCACATCCGTGCGGCGGAAGTTCGTTGTCGCGACATTCGCGACGATGTGCACGGTCGCCTGCGCCACCAGCGCACAGACGACCAGCCCGAGCGCCGACGAAGTCGCGTTTCGCGCGCTGTACAAGGAACTGATCGAAATCAACACGACCCGCTCGGTCGGCAATTGCACGCAGGCGGCCGAGGCCATGCGAAAGCACCTGCTCGCAGCGGGAATTCCGGCTGTGGACATGCAGATCCTGGCTCCGCCTGAGGCGCTTAACGATGGCGCCTTGATCGCGGTGCTACGCGGCACGGACAAGTCGGCCAAACCGATCCTTTTGCTTGCGCACATCGACGTGGTCGAGGCGAAGCGCGAGGACTGGGTGCGCGATCCGTTCAAGCTCGTGGAAGAGGACGGCTGGTTCTATGCGCGCGGCGCGACCGACGACAAGTCAATGGCTGCGATTTTCACGGACAGCCTGATCCGATACCGGCAGGAAGGCTACACGCCGCGTCGTGACATCAAGCTGGCGCTAACCTGCGGCGAGGAGACGGCGGGAGCCGGCCTGTTCGACAGCGTGCGCTGGCTGGTGCAGACGCAACCCGAGGTGCTCGCTGCAGAGTTCGCGATCAACGAGGGTGCGGGCGGTGAATACGACAAGCATGGCAAGCCAATCGTGCTGCAGGTCCAGGCGGGCGAGAAGGTGTACCAGGACTTCACGCTCGAGGTGAGCGATCCCGGCGGCCACAGCTCGCTGCCCAAGGCGAGCAACGCGATCGTGCGCCTGAGCGCCGGGCTCGCGAGGCTCGGCGCCCACCAGTTTCCGATCGGGCTCAACCCGGTGACGCGCGCTTATTTCGAGACCATGGCGAAGCTCATGGACCCGGATGTCGGGGCGGATATGCGTGCGGTACTGCAGTCGCCGCCCGATGCCGCGGCGGCGACCCGCCTGTGGGCGATCGATCCACAGTGGAATGCAATGCTGCGCACGACCTGCATCGTCAGTGAGATCGCAGGCGGCCATGCGCCGAACGCGATCCCGCAACACGTGAAGGCGACCGTCAATTGTCGAATCCTGCCGGGCACGCCGGTCACCGACGTGCGGGCCGAGATCGCGAAAGTCATCGCCGACGACGCGATCACGATCTCGACGAAAGGCGAGGGCGGCGTGCAGTCGCCAATTCCGCCGCTGACGGAGGCCATTCTGGGGCCGGCGCGCGAAGTTGCCGAGAAGATATGGCCCGGCGTCACGCTTGTGCCGACG
>JANLWE010000143.1:0-12934 GCA_031364365.1 Gammaproteobacteria bacterium
GTGGCAACGCGTTCGACGTGCAGATCGTCGACTACCACTGACGGAGCAACGAATCATGGCAAAGCAACCGAAGAACCCGTTTCACCCTGGTGAAATCCTGCTCGAGGAGTTTCTCGAGCCGTTGGGCATTAGCCAGGCCGCGTTTGCGGAAAAGATTGGCTGGACGAAGGCGCGCCTCAACGAGCTGATTCGCGGCAAGCGTGGCGTCACGGCTGAGGCGGCGCTCGATCTTGCCGAGGTCCTGGGAAACTCGCCGAAGCTCTGGATGAACTTTCAGGCTACTTACGATCTCGACAAGGCGATCAAGGCGAGAGACGCCGCCTAGCCCGTAATTGGAATTGCCCCGTAGAAAAGGGACAGCCCCTAGGCGATCGCCGCTCTCTGCACCCGCTGCGGCTGCGACACACCGTAACCCTGCGCATAGTCGACGCCGAGTCCGCGCAACACTTCGATGATCTCGGCGTTCTCCGCCCACTCGGCGATCGTCTTCTTGCCGGTCAGGTGACCGATCTCGTTGATCGAGCGCACCATCTCGCGGTCGATCGGGTCGTGCAGCACGCCCTTCACGAAGCTGCCGTCGATCTTCAGGAAATCCACCGGGAAGTGCTTCAGGTAGCCGAATGACGACAGGCCCGTGCCGAAGTCATCGAGCGCGAATTTGCAACCGAGCTCCTTGAGCGCCTGAATGAAGCGGCTCGCCTGCGAGAAGTTCGCGATCGCCGCGGTCTCCGTAATCTCGAAGCAGATTTTGCTGCCGTCGATGCCGCTGCGGTGAAACTGCTCGATCACGTAGGGCAGGAACTTGTCGTCGCCGAGGCTCTGGCCTGAAAGGTTGATCGAACACATCGTCAGTCGGCGGCGTTCGTCCGCCTCGGAGACCAGCCAGCGGAACGCGCTGTCGATGACCCAGCGGTCGATCGAGGGCGTGATGCCGTAGCGCTCCGCGGCCGCGATGAATTGGTCGGGTGCCACGATCTTGCCGCTCTCGTCGCGCATCCGGAGCAGGAGCTCGAAATGCTCGCCCGCGTCCTCGACCTGCAGCGGCAGGATCGTCATGCGGAACAGCTCGAAACGGGATTCCTCGAGCGCGTTGTTGATGCGGGCCGCCCACTGCATCTCGCGACGACGCCGCATCAGGTCGATGTCGTTTTCCTCGAAGCAGTGCACGCGGTTGCGGCCCGATTCCTTGGCCGCGCCGCAGGCGGAGTCCGCCGCGGACAGTACGGAGGCGACGTCTTCGTTTTCGGCCGTAATCGGCACGACGCCGATCGACGCACCAAGCCGGAAGCTGCGGTCTTCCCAGGTGTAGCGGAAATTTCGGATTGCCTCGCGCAGCGATTCGGCCGTGCGGAGCGCTTCCTCCAGCGAGCAGCTCTCGAGCAGCACGCCGAACTCGTCCCCGCCGAGCCGGGCGAGCGTATCGCGCCAGCGCACCTTGGATTTCAGCAGCGCGCCGACCTGCCCAAGCAGGGCGTCACCCGCCGAATGGCCGCAGGTGTCGTTGACGATCTTGAACTGGTCGAGGTCGATATAGCAGAGCGCGTAGGAGGTCTCACGCGCCTTGGCGCTCTTGAGCGCACGTTCGAGCCGGGTTTCGAACTCGCGTCGGTTGACGAGCCCGGTCAGCACGTCATGGCTCGCGTGATACGAGAGCCGGCGGTTCAGTTCGCGCGACTCGGAAACGTCGTGGAACACCAGCACGCCACCCGTCACCGTGCCGCTGCCGTCCCGGATTGGCGAGGCCGTGCTCTCGATGTAGAGTTCGTTGCCGTCCTTGCGGATCAGGAGCATCGGCCGCACTGATTTGATCGAGCGAATCCGGCGCACTGCGACCGCGAGCGGATTCTCGAGCGGTTCGCAGGTCTCCTCGTGGAACGCACGGAAGATCTCGTCAATCGTGCGCCCGAGGCTGTCCTCGAGCCGCCAGCCCGTGAGCTCTTCCGCCACCGGGTTCAGGTACTCGACCCGCCCGTGCGCGTCGCAGGTGATCACGCCGTCGCCGATCGACTGCAGCGTGATCTGGGCGCTCTCTTTCTCGCGGAACAGCGCCTCCTCGTAGAGCTTGCGTTCCGTGATATCGAGCTCGACGCCGATCAGGCGGCGCAGCCGCCCCTGGTCGTCGACGCGGGCGCAAGCGCGGCCGATGACCCAGCGCCATTCGCCGTCCGTGTGCTTCAGGCGATGGACGCTCTCGAACATCGGCGTCTTGCCGGCGATGTGGTCGCGCATCGCCGCGGAAACGCGAGCGAGGTCTTCGGGATGCACCATTCGTTGCCAGTCCGGCGAGGTGATGACGTCGTTCTCGGCGAAGCCGAGCATGCCTTTCCAGCGTGGCGAGAACCAGGTCTGGTTAGACTGCGCGTCGTAATCCCAGAGGCCGTCGTTGGCGCAGGGCAGCGCCATCTCCTGCCGCTCCTGCATGTCGGCGAGCCGGTCCGCCAGCGAGACCTTCTCGAGACCGCAGGCGAGACTCGTGCCGACGAGCTTGAGCAGGAGATGCAGGTTGACGTCCCAGCCGTCGCGCGGCGTGGACGAGGCGAAGGCGAGGAAACCGCGGACCGTCCCTTGCACCGCGAACCCGATCAGGAGCAAGGAACGGATGTCGAGACCGGCAAGGCGTTCGGCGTCGCCCGCCTGCTCGGCGCGCACATTGTTGACGGTGTCCCGGATCTCGAGGATTCGCACATGCTCAAGCCGCGAGCGGATCCAGGGCAGCGCCTCGAGCGCCTCGCCTTTCAGGACCTCGGGCCGGCACTGCGCGAACGGACCTTTGGCCGTCGCGATTGAGTCGATGCGCTCGCCGTGACCGTCGAGCAGCGTGAGGAATACAGCGTCGGTGCTGGTCGCCTCGCGCAGGATGTCGAGGCTCTGGCGGATCACCGAGTCGGCATTGCCGGCGGTGATGTTCTGGAAATCGACCGCGATTTTGGTGCAGGCAAGGTCGATGCCGAGCGGCGGCCGGTCGGGTCGCGGCAGCCACAACTTCGTCGACAGGACGTCTGAAGCCGTGAACTCAGGAAGCGATTCGCCTTGCACCGTCGGCACCCCGATTGGGCTCCCCCCTCGTTTTCAAGGCAGTCTGTCAGCGGTGGCTCCGCCCGCCGTAGGAACCAGTTAACGAAACCGGCCTTCCGGCCGAATCATTAGTTGCGCCGCATTTTGTCAGAACCGTTTAGGAATGCAAGCTAAGCGTATGTATTTGCTATAATCCTGAGCCTAGCTTGATCGCGCAATCTCTCCCGACTTCACGATTTTGGGGTTGCCCTCCGCGTCGCGTTGAACCTTCCAGCGCCGGTAATTCCATAGCCAGTCGGGCGGACACTCGCGGGTGAGCGACTCGACCGCCGCCGCGTACCGTTCGATCAGCGCGCCTGGCGCAAGCTCCTCGCCGGCCTCGCAAAGCGGCACGAAATTGATCCGATAAAAGCCGCGGGCCTCACGCCGCATCGCCAGATACCAGACCGGCAGTCGTGCAGCGCGCGCAATCGCCTCCGGGCCTATGAAGAATGCGGTATCCAGGCCCATGAACTGCGTGAAGTAACGCACCGCCGATGAGGTCGGTGTCTGATCGGCGACGATCCCGACGATGCGCGCCGGGCCCCGGTAACGCAGTACACGCATCAGGAGCCGCCGGGCCACGATCATCTCGGCCCCGAAGCGCGAGCGGATGGTGAGCATCAGGCGGTCGCCGTAACGCCCCTTGAACGGCTTGTAGGTCGCGTGCAGGGGGTGACCCATGGCCATGCTCAGCTTCAGCAGGGTCCACTCCCAATTGCAGTTATGCGAGGACACAACAATGATCGATTGCCCCGAGTCGAGGGCCGCGCGCGCGGCTTCCGCGCCCTCGAAAGTGACCCGGCGGTCGATCTCGCCGGGTTGCATCGTCGCCGCCTTGATGATCTCGACCGAAACGTCGCAAAAATTTTGGAAGAACGCGCACCGCGTGGCATTGATCCACGCGGCATCGCGGTCCGGAAAACAGGCCGCGAGCTGCATGTCGACGAGCCTGTGACGACTCCGGAATACGTGTTCGAGCAGCCAGGCGACGAATCGGGCGAATCCGTACCACAGCGGCAGCGGCAGCGACGACAGCAGGCGCAACCACAGGGGTATCCGCTCGAACGGCTGGCGATCCTCAAAGTCGGCATCGCGGCGCTTGACCCGCTGATTGCGGGCCTTGTGCATTTGGGCTGGTAGGCGCATTCCGCGGGGCAGCTTACCGGAACCGTACCGCCAGCGGCACCGCAGCCGCCGGGTTCGCCCATGTGACACTGGCTTGCGATGAGGCCACAATCCGCATGGTATCGACACCCGTTACCGGCAGTGAACGACAGCATGACCGCCAAACTCGAGCAGTTGGGACATTACATCGGCGGGCGGCGCGTCGCGGGACGCTCCGGTCGTTCCGCACCCGTCTATAACCCCGCGCTTGGCGTCGCGACGAACGAAATCGCGCTCGCATCCGCAGACGAATCTCGCGCGGCAATCGCCGCGGCACGGGCCGCGTTTCCCGAATGGTCCGAAACGCCGGCGCTGCGCCGCGCGCGAGTCATGTTTCGCTTCCGGGAGCTTGTTGAGCGGCATACGGACGAACTCGCGGCGATCCTGACGCGCGAGCACGGCAAGGTTCTCGCCGATGCGCGCGGCGAAGTCACGCGCGGCCTCGAAATCGTCGAATTCGCCTGCGGCATTCCGCAGCTCCTGAAGGGCGAATTCAGCGACTCCGTCGGCCGTGGCATCGACAGCTGGTCGCTGCGACTGCCGGTCGGCGTTTGTGCGGGAATCACGCCGTTCAATTTTCCGGCGATGGTGCCGATGTGGATGTTCCCGATCGCCATCGCCTGCGGCAATACCTTCGTGCTCAAACCTTCGGAAAAGGATCCGGGCTGCCCGATGCGGCTTGCGGAACTCCTGACGGAAGCCGGCGCACCGGCGGGCGTCCTGAATGTCGTCAACGGCGACCGCGAATCGGTGGATACCTTGCTCACGGATCCAGGTGTCGATGCGGTGAGTTTCGTCGGCTCGACTCCGATCGCCGAGCACGTCTACCGCACCGGTTCCGAGCACGGCAAGCGCGTGCAGGCGCTCGGCGGCGCCAAGAACCACATGGTCGTGATGCCGGACGCGGATCCCGCCGGCGTTGCGCATGCGCTCGCGGGCGCCGCTTACGGCTCGGCCGGTGAGCGCTGCATGGCAATCTCGGTCGCCGTCGCCGTCGGCGGCGCAGGCGACCGGCTGATCGAAGCTTTGAAGGCCGAGCTCGCCGGAATCCGCGTGCTGCCGGGCACGGCCGAAGGGGCGGACATGGGTCCGCTCGTGACGCGCGAGCACCTCGATCGCGTACTGGGCTATGTTGAGACTGGTATCAAGGAAGGCGCCAGGCTCGTCGTGGATGGGCGCAAACTTACAGTCGCGGGCCACGAGCGCGGATTCTTTATGGGCCCGGTGCTGTTCGACGGCGTGAGCGAAACGATGCGGGTCTATCGCGAGGAGATCTTCGGCCCGGTATTGGTCGTTCTCCGCGTGCCGGATCTCAATGCGGCGCTCGCCCTGATCGACCGTCACGAGTACGGCAACGGCACCGCGATTTTCACGCGCGACGGCGGCGCCGCGCGCGAATTCAGCCGGCGCGTCTCCGCGGGCATGGTCGGGATCAACGTGCCGATCCCGGTGCCGATGGCCTTCCACAGTTTCGGCGGCTGGAAGCGCTCGCTGTTTGGCCCGCTGCACATGCACGGACCCGACGGCGTACGGTTCTATACGCGACTCAAGACCGTGACCGCGCGCTGGCCCGAAGGCTCGAAAGGCGCGGAATTCTCGATGCCGACGATGAAATAATCCGCGCGGTCAGGCGCGGGCCAGGAAGCGCATCACGCCCCGGAACGCGAGGAAGATCACCGTCGCCAGGAGAAGCCAGGCACCGATGCCGAGGCTGTCGAATGGGCCGGCCGCGCTGCCTCCCATCTGCTGGGCCATCTGACTCATCTGCTGGCCAAACTCGCCCATCGCTTCCATCGCTTCCTGTTGCGCCTGGTGCTGTTTGTAAATGGGCCAGAACCCCATGACCGTGAACAGCAACGGAACCGCAAATGCCAATGGCGCGAATTTGTGCTTCCAGAAGTACGGAACGGCAATTGTCGCCGTCGCCAGCAGGACCAGGAACGTCCCCTTGCCGCTCAAACCGGGGTGCGCCGCACGCGCCAAATCGCTGCTCAGGAGATCCGCGAGTGTGATCCTGATGTCGACGAATTCACCCGTCGAGATCAGGCCCACGAACATTGCGACGATGAAAAACACGCCATAGCCGATCGCGATGTCCCGGCCGACATTCTCGAAAATCGTGGCCCGCCAGGTCATGCCGGGGCCGCGCGGAAACTGAAGTGCAGCGCGAGGCAGACGAGTGACTGCCACGCGAGGTGACCAAGGAGCATCGTCTCGTCGATCGAGAATTTGTGTTCGAACACAACGCCACCGGCGGCGCCTGCAACAAGCATCAACGGAATCAGTTTCGCCGTGAATTGCCGCGGTCCGAGCACGACGACCGCAAGGCCTGCGAGAAGCGCGGCAGTGCTGCCACTCAGCACGAATGACGTGGCCGTGTCGAGTCCAAGCCAACTGTCCGCAACGAAGCGCACGGCGGCGTAATAGATCGCCGCGCTCGCGACGCACATCGCCGCGGCACGCAGGGCCCAGCGGCCCGTCGGAACGACATACGGCACCATCACCAGCAGGCCGAACACGAGTGCGATCAGGTGCAGGCCCGAATTGCCCCCCGAAAGAATTGCGTCCAGCGCTTCGCTCCGCTCCGACAGGAAAGTCAGCACGCCATACGACGACGCGGAGACAAACGCGAGCGCGAGCTTGGCCCCGAGACTCAACGACACGAGCGGCTGCTTCATGACAAGCGGGCTCCGGTTCGCTCGATCGTTGCTACCCGTTTACGGATAAATTCGTTTCCAGTCGTTCTTCATGTCGACGACTGTCCAGCCCTTTGCTTTTGCCTCATCGAGGCCCTTGTCGAGCTTGCCGATGTGCGAGTCGCGGTCGTAAGCCCATTCGCGTTCGGCATCGCTGTGGCGCACGTAGAGGCAGAATCGCTGACCACTGCCGCCGCAGGTCCACTGCAGCATCTGCAGGTCGCCGTCGGAATTGCCGAAGGCGGCAATTGGTCGGCGGCCGATGTGCCGCTGGATGGCGACCGGCTTGCCTTCCTTGTCGTCCATGAAGAAAAGCTCGGGCGTCTTGACGATGACCGGTTTGCCGTCGCGAAGTTCGTATTTCAGTCCGCCGCTCGATCCGATGACCTGTTCGGGCGGAATGCCATAGACCTTTTCCGTCCACGGGCGCATGAACTCGATGCCGCCGCCGGAAACGATGTAGGTCTTGAATCCATGCGCGCGCAGGTACGTGAGCAGTTCGAGCATCGGCTGATAGACCATCGCCGTGAATGGCTTGCCGGTCTTGGGATGCTTGGCCGTCGCGATCCAGTCGCTGACCGCCTGCTCGAATTCCCCGGTCGTCAGACCCGCGTGGGTCGCCATGACCATCTCCAATAGGCCATGTTCGCCGCCGGCCAGCGCGCCTTTCATGTCGCCATTGAGCAATGAAGCGAAAGGCTCTTTGGTCTTCCATTCAGGATGTTGCGGCGCGAGCGCCTTGACGCGATCCGCGACGAAGAAGAGCTGGAAATACATCGGCTGCTCGGCCCAGAGCGTGCCGTCGTTGTCGAACGTAGCGATCCGTTGCTCTCTGGGGACGAAATCCGGTGAACCCTTCTTCGTCACGCTCTCGACGAACTTGATGATCGCCTGTTTGGACCCCGTGTCGTTCCAGGAGGGCAGCGGATCAGCCGCGAATGCGTTGGCCGTCAACAGAGTTGCGGCAAGGGCGGAGATCAATCTTTTCATTGAAATTCCTGCGGCAGTGGAAGGCAGTACGATCAGTGGGGAATGGTGCCGGTGGAGGGACTTGAACCCCCGACCTCTCGCTTACGAAGCGACTGCTCTACCAACTGAGCTACACCGGCAGCGGGGGCGCGAAGTATAGGCAAGGCCCGGGCAGCGGGCAATGCGGACCTCAACTCTGCCGGCGCACCCGGATGACGACTTCCACGGCCACCGATTCGGTGCCGGGCGGTAAGGCCGGCAGTCGCGAGAATTCCACGCTGCCGGGAGGCACGTCGATCAGTTCGCCGGTGTCCTCCACGTGGAAGTGGTGGTGTGGGGCCATGTTCGAGTCGAACAAGCCGCGTTCCGGATCCACCTGCATGGGCTTGAGCAGTCCCTTCTCGGCGAACAGTTTGAGCGTGTTGTAGACGGTCGCCTTGGAGACTTGCGTCCCGCTGTCGGCCAGCCCCTGGATAATCTGTTCCGCCGTGAGGTGCTGGTCACGCGCGAACAGCAACTCCGCAATTTGCAGGCGCTGCGTCGTGGCCTGTATGCCGTGCTCAGTCAGCCGGGACTGGATGCGCTTGCGGTCGTTGCGGGGGTCCATGGGCCGGGAATATACGCTTCGGCGGAAATCCGCTCAAACACGGCGAATTTGCGACGCGGCGGCACTTCGATACGCGGCTAGCCTCGCCCCATGCTTGACAGAATCACGCGAAGCCGCGGACACACGCTGACGGAACTGCTGGTGATGTTCGGGATCGTCGCCGTCATCGCCGGCGCCGCCGCGCCGACGTTTTCCAAGCTGCTGCTCGACAGCCGGATGAACGCGGCGGTCACAACCGCGATGCATGCCGCGAATCTCGCGCGCCAATTTTCCGCGACCCGCAGCGAAGCGATCCGGCTTTGCGGCAGCGACGACGAGCAGGCCTGCACCGGGCGATCGGACTGGTCGAGCGGTCTGCTGCTCGCCGATAACGGCGAACTCTTTCGGAGGAGCCTGCCGCTTTCGGGTGGAAACGGCGCGCCAAGCATCCGCTCGAATCGCGCCATCGTGAATTTTGAGGGCGACTCTGGATTCGCGAGCCCTGCGACCCTCACCGTCTGCGACCGGCGCGGAGCCTCTGCGGCCCGCGCCGTCATCATCAGCCGCAGCGGAAGGCCGCGGGTCAGCGAGCGCGACGCATCGGATCGGCCGCTCGCATGCTGAAAGACAGATACAGCGGCGGATTCGTGCTGATCGAGGTACTGGTCGCACTCATGCTCATGCTGGCCGGACTCGCCGGGGCTGGCATCGTGCTGCTGCAAAGCGTGCAGTATGAGCGCGAGTCGTCCCATCGCCGGGCGGCAATTCGCTTTGCCGGATCGCTCGCCGAAGAGCTGCGCGCGCTCAATCGAGGTGACGGCACCGCGCTCGCGGCCGATGCGCCCGCGATACTCGCGTGGGCGGCGACAGTCGCCGCCGTGCTGCCGGCCGGCAGCATTGCGCGCGTCGAAGCCGACGAATCGATTCCCGTGAACTACCTCATCTCGATCGAGTGGCCCGTCGCAGGCGTCGGCGTCCAACGACTCGTGCTTCCGGTCACGACATGAATCGCGACTCTGGCCTGACCTTGGTCGAGGTCATGATCGCGATGCTCATCACTTTGGTCGTGATCGCGGGATCGATCGCTTTCGTGGCGCGCGGACGAGCCGCGCACCGGACCAGCGAATCGCTGGCCCAGCTCGAGGAGTCGCTCGACGCCGGGTTCGCACTGCTGGTCGACGAGATTCGGCTCGCGGGCTATCTCGGCCTGGCGCCGCCCGCGAGCCCGGTGGTGGGTGCGACGGCGATCGGAGCGGCCGAACGGGCGGATCTCGCCGTTGCCGGTTCCTGTGGTAATTCGCTGGCACACGATCTTCAGTTCGCGCTCGTCATCGCGAATGCTGCCTACGAAGCGGCGCCCGGTGTGCCCATCCGTTGCCGGCCGTCACCCGCCGGGCGACGCATGCCGCAATCCGACTCCCTCGTAGTCCGCCACGCCTCGGCGGTGCCCGCGCGTCCGCAAGCAGGCCGGCTGCAGCTTGAGACGAATTTGCGGACGGCAATGTTCTCGGCCGGCGGCATCCGCAATCTGGGAGCCGATTCGCGCTGGCACGATCTCGAAGTCGGTGTCTACTACATCAGCGCGGACTCGACCGGCCGCAGCGGCTGGCCTTCGCTTCGACGCAAGCGCCTCGTCGGCGGCACGCGCCCCGCATTTCAGGACGAAGAACTCGTCAGCGGCATCACCGACATGCAGATCGAGGTCGGCGTGGACGATCCCGCCGACGCCGATACGGCCGTCGATCGCTGGCTGCGCCCCGGCGAACCTCGACTCGAGAACTCGATCCGCGCCCTGCGACTCGAGCTCGAAGCCCAGAGTGACGTTCCGGATCCCGCGCAACCCGGGATGTACCGGCGGAAGCGGGTTGCGCGCGTGATCGAACTTCGCAATCAGGGTGCGCGGCCATGAAAGCACGCGTTCGCGGATCCGCCCTCATCATCACGCTGGTGCTGCTCTCCGGGCTCGGCGCACTCGCGCTCGCCGCGGCCGCAGCCGCGATGACGGCACTTGCGCTCGCCGGCCACCAGCAGATGTCGCAGAACGCCTTCGAAGCCGCGGAGACCGGAATTGTCCACGCATTGACGCAGGCAGCCGCCGTGCGCGGCGCGGGCACGAATACCGGGGCCATTCGTCCGGACGATGCGACCGCTGCCGCGGGCTTCCAGACGGAAACCCGCGAAGCCGAGGGACCCGGCGCTCTGCCGACCGGTTTCAGCGTGGGCGAGAACGCAGGCACCTTCATGGCCCGCAGCTTCTTTATCACGGCCGACGCCCAATCCGGTCGCGGCACGCGGGCACGGCTCGAACAGGGGTTCTACATCGTGGTGCCGACGACATGAGAATGGTGCCGATTTGTATGCTGAAGCAGGCGTCCGCGGCGCTGATCGTCGCGATGGTGACGCTGAACTGCCACGCGGACGCGGATGAGGCCTGGCTCCTGCGCGCCACGCTGCCGGAGGGAGTCCAGCCTCTTCTTGCCGTGATCGTCGACACCTCTGCTGCTACAGCGGGGACCATCGCCGTCGCCGAACCCTATGATGCCGAGCGCGACTATGGCGTGTCGCTGCCAGCCGCAATCCGCTGCAATGCGCCCCGCGTGTACTGGCGCCGAGCTGCGGGACCTGCGCCCGATTGCCTGGCTCAAGCGGGACTCGAGTTCATACCGTCGCGGCCGATGAACGGCCTGCAATGCGATGCCGCGCGCGCCACGCTCGGCCTGTATGGATTTTTCGTCGCGTCACGCGCCGCGCAATGGCATGCGGACCGCGACTACTGGTCGGCTCCGAGTCCCGACAGTCAGGAAGCCGTGGAATGCCGCTTCGATCGCGGACAGCATGGCGCGACTGCGGGCCGCTGGTATGCAAGCGATGGCGCTGGCGGACCGTGGCAAGGCGACGTCGCCCGGGAAATCGGGTGGGACCGGGCCCCATTCGCGGACCCGACCATTTTCTATACCGGCAACTATCTCAACTACCTGCGTTCCTCGCCCGTCACGGTGGAGCAGCCGATCGCGGAGGTGGCCCTTCGGCTGTTGTCGGCCGCACTCACGGCGACCGCGGAACTCGAAGTCGCGCTGATACGCGTCGACCCCGACGGACCGGAAGGCGGCTATGTCGCACGCGCGCCGGTCGCGAACGCACTCGCGGCGGCGCAACTGCTGGCCATCGCCGGCGAGCCGCCCTTAGGCAGCGCGCCATTGGCCGAGACTCTTGCGGAAGCCGCAAACTGGCTGAGCGGCCGAACCATCCGGTTTGGAGACGATGCGCGACGCGATCCGGCAACGTTCGATCCGATGGCGCCGGGCCGCTATCTTTCCCCGTTCAGCCACGCCTGCCGGCCCGTCTCGCTCGCCTTTCTCACGGCCGCATTGGCGTCCGACGACGGTCTGGCCGCATCCGCCGCCAACGAGCTGCCGCGATTCGACGAGCTGACTGGCGGATGCGGTACGGATTGTCTCGCGGCGCTACAAAGTTGGATTGTGACTGCGGACCTGAGCGACGCACTCGCCGGCGGACAACACGCGACGATGGCCTGGATCACTCCCAACGCCGCATCAAACGGACTTGCCGGCCCAAATGGGTCGATTGCCGATCCGCTGGCTTACATCAACCTGGTCGCCCGGAGCTTTCAGCGCGACGCCGCAATACCTGCGGATCCTCAGCTCTCGGCTGCCGGCCTGACGCCCTTCAGCGGTGATTCGGACGAACCCGGAATCGTGCTGGGCCTGACCGCGGCACTTGCCCACGCACGCTGGCCCGGAAATCTGTTTCGCTATGCGCTGCGCGCTCCCGACTCGCCGCTGGCACCGCCTTCGATCGTGGATGCCGACGGTGAGACTGCGATTGACCCGGCGACTGGACTGCCAAAGCCAGGCTCGCGGAGTCTCTGGAGCGATTCGCCGGATGCAAGTCTGCTCGCGGGCGGCGCCGCGGGCCGGTTACCGACGGCCGATTCACGGCGCATTTACTCGGATGTTGCGAGTCTGCGGATCCTCGATCCGGCAAATCACCTGGTTCCAGGGAACTCGCGCTTCGATCGCGCGATGCTCGGGCTCGCCGCGACCGATCCCGAATCGCTGACGGACGTGGTCGATTGGCCCGCCGCACAGCGAATGCTCGGGGATCCCGGCTCGCATGCGCCGCTCGTCGTCGACTATCCGGCCGCGGGCCTTCAACTTGTGTTCGCAGCGACCCATGACGGCCTGCTTCACGCCTTCGATGCCGAGAGCGGCGCTGAGCTCTGGGCCTGGTTGCCAAAAAACCTGCTGCCCCGACTGCCGGCGTTGATGCGCGATGAGGCGACAACCGTCCGCGGTCATGGGATCGACGGCCCGCTCGTGCTGCATCGGCACGATCCCGACGGCAATGGGCGCATCGATGCGAGTGCTGGCGAGCACCTGTGGCTGCTGTTCGGTCTCGGTCGCGGTGGTAGTCGGTACTACGCGCTCGACATCTCGGCACC
>JANLWE010000158.1:0-20518 GCA_031364365.1 Gammaproteobacteria bacterium
ACCTTTACCGCATTGCGGCAAAGGTGAACGTCCCGTTCATTTCAGCGCGCCCGGTAGATGATGCGGCCCTTCGAGAGGTCGTAGGGCGTCAATTCCACGGTGACCGCATCGCCCGTCAGGATCCTGATGTAGTGCTTCCGCATCTTGCCGGAGATATGGGCGGTCACGACGTGATCGTTCTTGAGGCGGACGCGAAAGGTCGTGTTCGGCAGGGTCTCGACGACCTCGCCTTCCATCTGGATTGCCTCTTCTTTCGCCATCGCGCCCCGGACCTGTAGCAGAAACCGCGCGGATTGTGCCGCACGGGCTCCCCATTCGCAATTGCGTGTTTCATTCACGCCACAGTGGCACGCGCGAATTGACGAGTTCCAGGAGGCGCGATTCGAACTCTATTCGCGGCAGATTGCGGCTGCCGAGGCTCGCCAGGTGGGGACTCGGCATCTGGCAGTCGATGAGCGGCACGTTGCGGGCCGTACATTCCGCGACCAGGCGCGCCAAGGCGACTTTCGAGGCATCGGTCGCGCGCGTGAACATGGATTCGCCGAAGAATATGCGGCCGAGCGCCACGCCGTAGAGCCCGCCGACGAGGCGGTCCGCGTGCCAGGTTTCGAAGGAATGTGCCACCCCGCGACGATGCAACAGGACATAGGCTTCGTGCATCTCGGGCGTGATCCAGGTCCCCGGTGTCCCGCGCCGCGGTCCGGCGCAGGCCTCGATGACCTCGGCAAAGGCCGTGTTGATGCGGGTTTCGTAGCCGCGCTTTGCGATCGACCGGCTGAGGCTGCGAGAGATCCGGAACTCGGACGGGAACAGGACCGCGCGCGGATCCGGCGCCCACCAGAGTATCGGCTGCTCGGCGGAGTACCAGGGGAACACGCCTTGGCGATAGGCATGGATCAGCCATTCCGGCGTCAGTGCGCCGCCGACCGCGAGCAGGCCGTTCGGCTCCGCGAGCGCACGCGAAGTCGGCGGCAGGGCCGTCGGCGGATCAGTCTTCGGCAGCCAGGCAATCCCGGACATCGGGACCGAGCCTAGCCGGGATGTCATCGCGCCGAAAGGGCAGGTGTCCCACGGCTTCGCGCAGCCATTCGCGCCGTGCCTTGCGTTCCCGCCGGAGCCAATCGCCGATCGCCGCGCTGAAACGCGCGTCGGCGATTTCGTGCATCGACCAGACGGGTGTCGGGACAAAACCGCGCAGCAGCTTGTGTTCGCCCTGAGTGCCGGGTTCGAACTGGCTGAGGCGCTCGCGGATGCAGTACTCGATGCCGCGGTAGTAGCAGAGTTCGAAATGCAGGCTGTGATATTCGCCGTTGGCGCCCCAGTAGCGTCCATAGAGCGCGTCCCGCCCCCGCAGCGAAACCGCACAGGCGACTGGTTCCCCGCGATGTATCGCGAGTTCGATCACGAGCGCATCCGGCAGCGTGCGGGCGAGACGCGAGAAGAAATCGCGATTCAGGTAGGGCGCGTGGCCGTAGCGTTCGAAGGTGATCGCATGCAGTCGGTAGACGGTGTCAATCATCGTCTCGTCGAGTTCTCCGCCGTGCAGCGTGCGGCATTCAATTCCAGCCTCGGCGACGCGACGCCGCTCACGTTTGAGCTTCTTGCGCTTTTCCGCGGTGAAGCCGGCGAGAAATTCATCAAAAGAGGCATAGTCCTCGTTACGCCAGTGAAACTGGAGGTCGAGTCGCGGCATCAAGCCGGCGGCTGCGAGGAATTCGCGATCCCGACCCTGTGGAAAAAGGAAATGCAGGGACGAAGCGCCGAGCTCGCGCATCCGATCGCGGGCGGCGGCGAGCAGTTGACTGCGCAAGGCGTCGTCGGCCGCGAGGAGGCGGGGTCCGGTCGCGGGCGTGAACGGCACGGCACTGACAAGGCGCGGATAGTAGTGGAGGCCAGCGCGGTGATAGGCATCTGCCCATGCAAAGTCGAACACAAACTCGCCCCAGGAGTGTGGCTTCAGAAAAAGCGGCAGGGCGCCGGCGAGCCGTCCATCCGGCCCGTGCAGCAGGACGTGATTCGCTTCCCATCCGGTCGCTGGCGTTGCGCAGCCCGATTGCTCGAGCGCAAGCAGGAACTCGTGGCGCAGGAACGGTGCTTCAGCCCCTGGGATGGCGTTCCACGCCGACGCATCCACGCCGGTGAGCGACCGAGCGATGTGCGTCGCCATGACGCCTTCAGCGCGCGGCGGGCTGCTCGAGATAGCGATCGGCGTCGAGAGCCGCCATGCAGCCGGTGCCGGCGGACGTCACCGCCTGGCGATAGACATGGTCCGCGACGTCGCCTGCCGCAAACACGCCGGGCACAGTCGTTGCCGTTGCATCGCCGGCGAGGCCGGCTTTGACCACGATATAGCCTTCCTTCATCTCCAATTGGCCGGCGAAGAGCTCGGTATTCGGCGTATGGCCGATCGCGACAAAGAGACCGGTCACTGCGAGATCGCGGCTGCCCATTCCCTGGGTGGAAAGAAGCCGCACACCGGTCACGCCCTGATCCGTCCCGAGCACTTCCGCGACCTGGTGGTCCCAGAGCAACGAGACTTTGCCTTGCTGCTCGAGCGCGCGGAGCCGGTCCTGCAGGATGGCCTCGGCGCGGAGCCGGTCACGACGGTGAACAAGTGTGACGTGCGAAGCGATCTTGGTGAGATAGATTGCTTCCTCGACTGCCGTGTTGCCGCCGCCGACGACCGCCACTCTCTGGTCGCGATAGAAGAAACCGTCGCAGGTGGCGCAGGCCGAGACGCCACGCCCGCGAAATCGCGTCTCCGATTCGAGACCGAGATAGCGCGCCGACGCGCCGGTCGCGATGATGAGCGCATCGCAGCGATATTCCGCGTCCTCGCCGACGAGATGAAAAGGCCGCTTGCCGAGATCCACACGCGTGATCTGGTCCGACACGATCTCGACGCCAAAGCGCTCGGCGTGACGGCGCATGCGATCCATGAGGTCAGGGCCCAGCAGACCCTCGACGTCCCCGGGCCAGTTGTCGACCTCGGTTGTCGTCGTGAGTTGGCCGCCCGGCTGCAGTCCGGTGAGCAACAGCGGTTTGCGATTGGCACGCGCGGCGTAAACGGCGGCCGCATAGCCCGCGGGCCCGGAGCCGAGGATGATCAGCCGCGAGTGGCGAGGGGTCGTCATGTATAGTGTTCTCCGCTCCGCGGCGCGCCTCGCGCTCGCAGGCACACCGAGCATGGGTGCTTGCTGGACGAATTGCAACGCTCTTATAATCAACCGCTTATGAATCTTTCCTTATCAGGATTCTGACCCGTGGCCAGGACTGCATCCGACGCGATGGGATCGGGCGCGAAACTCGATCCGGTCTTTGCGCGCGCCTTGCGTGAGGCGGCGTTCTGGCTGCTTGCGGCGTTCGCGCTGGTGCTCCTGATCGCGCTTTCGAGCTACGACGCCTCCGACCGCAGTTTCAGCTATACGGGAGAGCCCGGGCAGGTCGGAAACCTGATCGGGCCGCTCGGCGCGTGGGTCGCCGACGTCCTGTTCACGCTCTTCGGCTGGCCGGCATTTCTTTTTCCAATTGCAATCTCTTTCAGCGCGTGGTTCGGACTCAAGCGCACGCCTGACGATCCGGGGCAGGGGCGATCGACGATCGCACTGCGCGTGATCGGTATCACCGCCGCGCTCGCGACCAGCTGCGGTCTGGCGGCATTGCATTTTTCGGCCGGCAGCCTGCATGCGGGCGGCGGCGGCGTGCTCGGTAGCCTGGTCGGGGACGGCCTCGCGACGGCTGCGTCGCTGCTCGGCGCGACCCTCGTCCTGCTCGCACTCTGGTTTGCGAGCGTGCAGCTTTACACCGGCGTCTCGTGGCTGCGCGTCATGGATTTCCTCGGTCACTGGCTGCTCGAAGGCGCATCCTGGGTTCGCGCACGCATGGCGACGTCGAGGGACCATGCCGTAGGCCGCGAATCGCGCGAGGCGCGCGAAACCGCCGTGCGCGAAGTGCAGAAGAAGGCTGCGACCCGCACGCCGCCACGGATCGAGCCCCCGGCGCCGCGGACACCGGAGCCCAGCCAGCGCGTCGAAAAGGAAAAGCAGGTCCAGCTATTTGCGAAGCCGACGTCGCGCGATCTGCCCGAGCTCAGCCTGCTCGACGATCCGCCGGCGCGCGAGAAATCGTACTCACCGGAGGCTCTCGATGCGATCTCGCGACTGGTCGAGATCAAGCTGAAGGATTTCGGGGTCGACGTCGAGGTCGTCGCGGTGCAACCGGGCCCGGTCATCACCCGCTTCGAGCTGAAACCGGCGCCGGGCGTCAAGGTGAGCCAGATCAGCGCGCTCGCGAAGGACCTCGCCCGCGCGCTTTCGGCCATCAGCGTGCGCGTGGTCGAAGTCATTCCGGGCAAGTCGGTCATCGGACTCGAGATTCCGAACGAATCGCGCGAGCTCGTGACGCTCGGAGAGATTCTCCGTTCGCGCGCCTACGACGAGCTTGCCTCTCCGCTTGCGCTTGCTCTCGGCAAGGACATCGGCGGCGCGCCGGTTGTCGCCGACCTTGCGAAAATGCCGCACCTGCTCATCGCGGGCACGACCGGCTCGGGCAAATCGGTCGCGATCAACGCCATGGTGCTGTCGCTCCTGTACAAGAGCTCGGCCGAGCACGTGCGGCTCATCCTGATTGACCCGAAGATGCTCGAACTCTCCGTGTACGAGGGGATTCCGCACCTGCTGGCGCCGGTCGTGACCGACATGAAGCACGCGGCCAATGCACTCCGCTGGTGCGTGGCGGAAATGGATCGGCGTTATCACCTCATGAAAGCGCTCGGTGTCCGCAACCTCGCGGGCCTCAATCGCAAAGTACTTGACGCGCAGGCGGCCGGCACACCGATTCCCGATCCGCTGGTCGCGCGGTTGCTGGCCGCCGGAAAGTACGAGGGCCCGGTGCCAGCGCTGCAGCCGGTGCCGTATATCGTCGTCGTGATCGACGAGCTCGCCGATCTCATGCTGATCGTCGGAAAGAAGGTCGAGGAACTGGTCGCACGCCTGGCGCAGAAGGCACGCGCTTCGGGCATACATCTCGTGCTCGCGACGCAGCGCCCCTCGGTCGACGTGATCACGGGTCTCATCAAGGCGAACATCCCCACGCGAATCGCGTTCCAGGTTTCGGCCAAGGTGGATTCGCGCACGATTCTCGACCAGAACGGCGCGGAATCGCTCCTGAGTCACGGCGACATGCTCTACCTGCCGCTCGGTACTTCGACTCCTGATCGCGTCCACGGCGCGTTCGTGTCGGACCGCGAGGTGCATGCGGTGGTCGAATCCCTGAAAGGCGGAACGGCCCCGGCCTATGTGGACGAGGTGCTGACAGGCCCGCAGGGCGGCTTGCCAGGCGAAGAACCGGCGGAAGGCGCAGGCGCCGATGCCGAGGCCAACGGCGAGCAGGATCCGCTTTACGACGAGGCCGTGCGTATCGTGACCGAATCGCGCCGCGCCTCCGTGTCGGGTGTGCAGCGGCGACTCAAGATCGGCTATAACCGCGCCGCGCGCCTGGTCGAATCCATGGAAGCGGCGGGTCTCGTCGGGCAACTGCAATCAAACGGCAGCCGCGAGGTCCTGGCTCCGCCGCCGCCTGAATCCTGATGCGCGGCTGGATCGTGTCGCTGGTCGCCGTGCTGCCCTTCGCAACGGGTGCGGCCACCGACCAGGCCGCGCAGCGGCTCGAATTCGCGCTCGGCGGCCTCGCGGGCTTCAGGGCGGAATTCCGCCAAACGGTGACGGATGCGCGCGGACAACTGATCGAGAGCGCGGAGGGAACCGTCTCGCTGGCGCGCCCCGGCCGTTTCCGCTGGGACTACCGCGTGCCGGAGCAACTCATCGTCTCGGACGGCGTCACGGTCTGGTTCCACGACGTCGGGCTCGAACAGGTCACAATCCGCGCCGCGGCCGACACGCTCGCAGGGACGCCGGCGATGCTGCTGTCGGGCGAGGGCGACTTACAGGCTGCATTCGAGATCAGCGATGGCGGAACTGACGAGGGGCTCGCCTGGAGCCGCCTGACGCCCAGGAGCGAAGACGGAGACTTTCGCGAGCTGCGGGTCGGAATCGTCGCGAGCGAGTTGCGACGCATGACGCTGTTCGACCGACTCGGGCAGGTCACACGACTGGAATTCGACCGGATCGAGCGCAATCCGCGCTTCGGGAAGTCCACCTTCAGCTTCACTCCGCCGCCGGGTGTCGACGTCGTCGGTCGCTCGCCGGCGGGGACGCCTTGACCGAATCCGGCTTGCGGCAGCTCTGGATCGCGGCGATCGTCGTCGTGGTCGTGGTCATCGTTGCCGGAAGCCTGTCGCCATCGCCGCTGCTGCCGAACCATGCCTTTTCAGACAAGCTCGGCCATTACGCCGCCTACTTGGTACTGGCACTTCTTGCTTCCGGCATCGTCGCGCCCGCGCGATTGTGGCGAGTGATGCTTCGGTGCTTCCTGCTCGGCCTCGGTCTCGAGGCGGCACAGGCGCTGTTGACCGACAATCGGCTGGCCGGATGGGGCGATCTGCTCGCCAATGCCGCCGGCATCCTGACCGCGTGGCTGATCGCCGGCAGCGGCCGGGCCGGGTGGGGGTTTCGCTTTGCCGACCGGTTCATTCGCGGCCGCGAACCATGAATGAGGTCGCGAGCGGCTAGAATCCGGGCATCGTGCGCACACAATCCGAACTGCCGATCGATCCGACGCCAGGCGGTTATCGTCCGCTCGCGGATCGCATGCGGCCGCGATCGCTGGCCGAATTCTCCGGCCAGCAGCATTTGCTCGCTGCCGGGTGCCCGCTCCATCGGCTGCTGACGGACGGCGTTGCACATTCAATGGTGCTCTGGGGACCGCCGGGAATCGGCAAGACCACGCTTGCGCGGCTTGCGGCCCAGTCCTGCAAGGCGCGGTTCCTCGGGCTCTCTGCCGTCGTCGCAGGCGTCAAGGACATTCGCGAAGCAGTTGACGAGGCACGTGCGTCGCGTCGGGCGGGCGGGCCGCCAACTGTTCTCTTTCTCGACGAGGTGCATCGCTTCAACAAGGCGCAGCAGGACACATTCCTGCCTTTCGTGGAGGACGGGACGCTCGTCTTCATCGGCGCGACCACCGAAAATCCGTCGTTCGAGCTGAACTCGGCGCTCCTGTCCCGCGCGCGTGTCTACCTGATGAAACCGCACTCGACTGCCGAGCTCGCCACTCTCATCGAGCGGGCGATCGCCGATCCGGACCGCGGTCTCGGTGGCAGCTCGTTGCGGGCGACGCCCGAGGCGGTCGAACTGCTGGCCGACGCCGCGGACGGCGACGCTCGCCGGGCGCTCAATCTGCTCGAGGTCGCCGCAGACCTCGCGGTCGACGCGGGTGATGTGCGCGCCTTGACGATCGAGATCGTGCGCCAGGCTTCGGCAGGCGGTCATCGCCGCTTCGACAAGCGCGGCGAGCTCTTCTACGACCAGATCTCGGCGCTCCACAAGTCCGTTCGCGACAGCGACCCGGATGCCTCGCTTTACTGGCTGTGCCGGATGTTGGACGGTGGCGCTGATCCCGGCTTCATCGTGCGCAGGCTGTTGCGGATGGCGAGCGAGGACATCGGCAATGCGGATCCGCGCGCGCTCACGCTGACGCTCGCGGCCTGGGACAGCTACGATCGCCTCGGCAGCCCCGAAGGCGAACTCGCACTCGCGCAGGCCTGTGTGTTCCTCGCGCTTGCGCCCAAGAGTAATGCCGTGTACGCGGCGTTCGGCGCCGCAATGGAGGACGCGAAGTCGCAGGGCACGCTCGATGTTCCGCTGCATCTGCGAAACGCCCCGACGGGCCTGATGAAGGACATCGGCTACGGCAAAGGCTACCGCTACGCCCACGACGAACCGGATGCGCTTGCGCCGGGGCAAACTCATTTCCCGGATTCGATGGAACCGCGCAGCTACTATGAACCGGTGCCGCGCGGACTCGAATTGAAGCTCAGGGAAACACTCGAACGAATCCGGCAGGGCGCCGTGGTCCGACACCGCCAGACGACGGAGCAAGACGAAGGCAATGCTTGATATCCGGCAATTGCGGAGTGATCCGCAGGGCGTTTCCGCAAACCTTGCGCGCCGCGGGTTTGAACTCGATCTCGCGCGCTTCACCGTGCTCGAGTCGCGCCGCAAGGAAGCCCAGATCGCGGTCGATGCACTGCGAAACGAACGCAATACACGCTCGAAAGCGATCGGCCATGCCAAGGCCCAGGGCCAGGACGTGGCGCCACTGTTGGCGGAAGTGGAGACGCTCGGCGAGCGACTGACGAAGGGCGAACAAGAACTGGCGGCCCTGCAGGGCGATCTCGACCGGTTGCTGCTCGACCTGCCGAACCTGCTGCACGACAGCGTGCCCGCCGGCCGCGATGCGACCGCCAATGTCGAAATCCGGCGGCACGGCGAGCCGCCGCGGTTCGCGTTCGAGGCAGCCGATCACGTCGCGATCGGCGAGGGACTGGGCGGCATCGACCCGGTCGCCGCGAGCCGCTTGGCGGGCGCACGCTTCGCGGTGCTGACCGGCCCGGTGGCCGCGCTGCACCGGGCGCTCGCGCAGTTCATGATCGACCTGCACCAGCGCGAACACGGCTATCGCGAAGCCTGGGTTCCGTATCTCGTGACGCGCAAATCGCTGACCGGTACGGGCCAGCTGCCGAAGTTCGAGCAGGATCTTTTCAAGCTCGCGCGCGAGCCGTCAGAAAGCGAACTTTTCCTGATTCCGACCGCGGAGGTCCCGCTCACGAACCTCGCGGGCGACCGGATCTTCGAGGCCGGCGAACTGCCGCAGAAATTCGTCGCTCACACGCCATGCTTCCGGTCGGAAGCCGGTTCCTACGGCAAGGACACGCGCGGGCTGATCCGGCAGCACCAGTTCGACAAGGTGGAACTCGTGCAGATCGTGCGCCCGGAGCAATCCTACGCGGCACTCGAAGAGCTGACCGGGCACGCGGCGAAGGTGCTCGAACTGCTGGAACTGCCGTATCGCGTGATCACGCTCTGTGCGGGCGACGTCGGCTTCGCAAGTTCCAAGACCTACGACCTGGAGGTCTGGCTCCCGGGGCAGGGCGCGTATCGGGAGATCTCGTCCTGCAGCAATTGCGAGGCCTTCCAGGCACGACGCATGCAAGCGCGCTGGCGGAATCCGGAAACCGGAAAGCCGGAACCCGTCCACACACTCAACGGATCGGGCGTTGCCGTCGGCCGGGCGCTCGTCAGCGTGCTCGAGAACTATCAGCAGGCGGACGGGAGCGTCACCGTGCCTGCCGTGCTGCGCTCCTATCTCGGCGGTCTGGAGCGCCTGAAGCCGGCCTGATCAGTCGTCGGAAGCGAATCCCAGCAGGTGCAGCAGGCTCGTGAACAGGTTGAAGATGCTGACGTAGAGCGTGAGCGTCGCGAGGATGTAGTTGGTCTCGCCGCCGTGAATGATCTCCGCCGTCTGATACAGGATCAGTCCGGACATCAGCAGCACGAACATTCCCGAGACCGCGAGCGACAACATTGGCATCGAGAAGAAAATCGCCGCGAGCCCGAGCAGGAATGCGGTCAGGATCCCGACGAACAGAAAGCCCCCCATGAACGAGAAGCGGCGACCGCTCTTGATCGCGTAGGCCGAGAGGCCGATAAACGCGACGGCGGTGATGGCGAACGCATTCATGACGACTGAATGCCCGTTGGGGATAGCTTTCAGGTAGTAGCCGATGATCGGCCCAAGGGTGTAACCCAGGAAGCCGGTCAGCGCGAATACGAACAGGATTCCCCAGGCGCTGTTGGCAGTCTTGTGCACGGCGAACAGCAGGCCGAAATAGCCCACAAGCGTAATGAGCAGGCCCGGGTGCGGCAGGTTCAAGGCCAGAGCAATACCCGCCATGACCGCGCTGAACGCGAGCGTCGCGGACAGCAGGAGGTAGGTGTTACGAAGCACCTTGTTGGTCGCAAGTGCCGATTCGCGGACCGCGGTATGTTGCGTGGGAAGAGTGGGATTGCGTTCCATGGCGAGAGCCTCCGAAGGAGCGTCCTGATATTCGCCTGATTATAGCGGAAATGAGCGCCCTTCGCGGACGGAGGGCACTGTGGAAGGGCGCCTGAGCGGCGCCTGATAGAATCCGCCCGGCGGCCGATTTCAATCCATCGGAGAGGTGGCAGAGCGGTTGAATGCACCGGTCTTGAAAACCGGCAGCCCTTCACGGGGCTCGTGAGTTCGAATCTCACCCTCTCCGCCAGATCCTGCGGAGTCCCGATTGCCGATGAATGACAACACACGCGACAGCCAGTCGGGTCTTTGCCTGTCCGCGGATGAGATGCGCCAGCTCGCGGCGGCGGCGACTGAGCGCCTGATCGCGCGACTCGAGGGCCTTCGCGAAGAGTTGCCCTGGCGGGGTGCCACGCGCGCGGAGCTCGAACCGCTCCTGCGTGAGCCGCCGCCGGAGGAGGGCCGCGACGCCCTCGCCGTGGTCGAGCGCGCAACGAGAGACGTCCTTCCGATTGCCGCACGGGTCGATCATCCGCGCTTCTTCGCATTCGTGCCGTCGGCACCAACCTGGCCGGGCGTGATCGCCGACTACCTCGCGGCGGGATACAACATCTTCCAGGGTACCTGGCTCGGATCGGGCGGCCCGAGTCAGCTCGAACTCGTCGTGATCGACTGGTTCAGGCAATGGGTCGGCTATCCGGAAACGGCGGGCGGCCTTTTCACCTCCGGTGGCTCGGCCGCGATTCTCGATGCTCTCGTCGCCGCGCGGGAACAGGCGGGCGCACCGCAGCGTCCTGCGATCATTTTGAGCGACCAGACGCATTCGGCGGTCGAGCGCGCGGCGCGGATCGTCGGCGTGCGTCCCGACGGCATCCTCCGTGTGCCCGCCGACGCGGAATTTCGAATGCCGATGGCGGGGCTTGCGCAGGCTGCGGATCACGCGCGAGCGGTTGGCCTCACGCCGGTCGCGGTGTGCGCGAATGCAGGCACGACGAACACGGGAGCGATCGATCCGCTGCCTGAGATCGCAGCGTTCTGTGCTGGCCGGAACTTGTGGCTGCATGTCGATGCGGCCTACGGCGGTTTCGCCGTGCTCTGCGATCGGGGCCGTCAATTGCTGGAAGGCATGGCGCTCGCCGATTCGATCAGCCTCGATGCGCACAAGTGGCTGTTCCAGCCTTTTGAGGCCGGCTGCCTGCTCGTCAAGGACACCCGGACGCTGGTCAGGGCCTTCAACGTGGATGCGGAATACTTGCAGGACACGAAGCTCGGTCTCGAGCAGGTCAACTTCGCGGATCGCGGCTACCAGCTCACCCGCTCATTCCGCGCCCTGAAAGTGTGGATGTCGATCCAGACGTTCGGTCTCAGGCGCTTCCGGGAGGCCATCGCGCGAGGCATCGAACTGGCCGAACAGGCCGGACGCGAGGTTCAGGCCACGGAGGGGCTCGAACTGCTGAGCGCGCCGTCTCTGGGTGTCCTTTGCTTCCACTATCGACCGGGCGGAAGCGAATGGAATTCCGAGCGCGTGGAGGCACTGAACAAGTCACTGCAAGCGCAGGTGATTGAATCGGGGATCGCGATGATTTCTTCGACGCGCCTTCGCGGAACCTATTCGCTGCGCCTGTGCATCATGTCGCACCAGACCACCTGGGAAGACGTGCGCACGACGATCGAGCGGATCGCGGAGTACGGCCGCCGCCTCGCTAGCGCCTGAACGGGGTATCATCAGGCGCATGCGCAAGGCCTACGCGGATCTGCGACGTCGACCTTTGCTGGCGCCGGTCTGGATCGCCGCGTTGGCCGGCATTCTCGTCATAGCGCTCGCATTCTGGGTACTGAGCGCTGCATCGACGACGACCGTGCTTGTCATGCGTCATGCAGAAAAGGTGACGACCCAGCCTGAAGATCCCGATCCGCCACTTTCCCAGGCCGGCGAAGCGCGTGCCCTCGAGCTCGCCCAGCATTTCGGCCGCGCCCCGAAAGGACAGGGACTCGATGCCATCTTCGTGACCGAACTCCGGCGCACGCAGGAAACGGTCCAGCCGCTCGCGAACCGCCTCGGGATCCCGGTGATCGTCGTGCCCGCCAAGGAACCGGCTGTGGCCGCCAAGCGCGCGCTCGCCGAGAATCGCGGCGGACGCGTCCTGATCGTCGCCCACTCGGATACTGTCCCGGACATCGTGAAGGAACTGAGCGGCGAGGATGTCGGGGAAATGAGCGACACCGAGTACGGAATCGTTTATGTCGTCGCGGTCCCGCGCTTCAGCCACGCCTCGGTCACGCGCTTCGACCTTCCCTAGCCGCAAGCGTGCGCTCTACGAATTCCTGGTGCCTGCCGATGCGCAGGTCGGCAAGCACGGCGTCGACAATGCGTCGTTTTCCGTCGATTAGAAAAGTGGCCCGCCGTACGCCGATACCGAGTGGACCATCCACTTCGAAAGCCTTGATCGCGACTTTGTCTTCGTCGGAGAGCAATGTGAAGGGCAGGGCATGTTGTTCGCGGAAGCGCCGGTGACTCTCCGGCGACTGCGGGCTGACGCCGACGACCCGCAGGCCCGAGGCAAGGATCCGCGTATGCAGGTCGCGGAGATCGCAGGCTTCTTTGGTGCAGCCCGGCGTGAAATCCGCGGGGTAGAAATAGAGTATCAGCGGCTTGCCGTCGACCAGATCCGAGAGTCGACGTTTAACGCCCTCGTGATCGGGCAACTCAATATCGGGGGCGAGTTCGCCTTTCTTCAGCATGGGTCCGGCTCCTCGTGTGAATCCGCTCCGCGGTACACGGTCTGCATGACTCCGTAGTTCGTCCGGTGCATGCCGAGCCGGGCATAGACCTCCTGGGCACGGACATTGCTTCGATCGACGTAGAGGCGGATTCCGCAGATCCGCGTGTCGGATGCGGCCAGGCTCGATAAGTGGGCGTACAGCGCCCGGTACACACCGGTGCCACGGTACCCGGCAAGCACATAGACGGACTGGATCCACAGGAACAGGCCGTTGCGCCAGTCGCTCCACTCAGTGGTGGTCATGAGCTGGCCGACGACCTTGCCGTCGATTTCGGCCAGGTAATACCGGCCGAGCATGGGATCGTCCAGCACTGCCTGGATCCCCGGAACCAGTAAGGCCTGATCCAGGAACCGCCCTTCAGACTCGGTCGCGAGTGCCGAATTGGCCGCGGCGATGAATTCCAGGTCCCCGGCAGTGGCCTCTCGGATCCTCATGGGGCCGGAACGGTACACGAATGCCGGGGCCCGCGTCGTGCCCGCTTGACGGGGCTTGCTTGCTGCCCCGGCGGGGCCTCATTACAATCCCGGCCCTCTTCGTGGGGCGGTAGCTCAGCTGGGAGAGCGCTGCGTTCGCAATGCAGAGGTCGAGGGTTCGATCCCCTTCCGCTCCACCATTTCTCCCATTTCGTGCATTGACAGTGCTTCGGCACGAGCCTAGCGTGAAGCTCGGGCGTCGCATCCCGCGACGCCCATCGGCGTCTGCATTTTCTGGAGTAGTCCCATGGCAGCAAGAAAGAAGGCAAAGAAGTCCGCGCGACGCCGCCCGACGCAGAGCAAGCGTCGTACGGTTCGCAGAAAGATCAAGGTCGTTCGCAGGAAGATCGCGGTCACGAAGAAGATCGCACGAGTAAAAGCGCGCGTGAAAGCGCGGACTGTGACCGGCAAGGCGCGGAGAACGGCCCGCAAGGCGGTACGCGCGACACGTCAGACGGTCAGAGCCGCAAAGCGCCAGGCGCGTTCGACGATCCGCAGCACGGCAATGAATGTCCGAGCCGCAACCCGCACTGTGGAGAAGGCTGCAAACCAGTTTGTCAGCACGGCGGCCGCAAAAGTCGAACAGGCGACCGTTGCAGTCGACAAGTCGCTGGTCGAACCGAAGCCGGTGTCCCTCGCTCCCGCTCAGGCCGCCTGACGCAGGAATCGGCGATTTCTCACGAATCTGAGGACCGGTCCCTTCTGGGCCGGTCCTCGGGTAACATCCCGCGGCGCTCGCCCCGGTAGCTCAGTGGATAGAGCGGCCGCCTCCTAAGCGGCAGGTCGTCGGTTCGACTCCGGCCCGGGGCGCCAGTAAATCAACTACTTACGCCCCCGCCAGATGCCGATGGCGGCGAATCGTCTAACGGTTGTCTAATGCTTCGCTGTTTCCCGCCACGAATGAACCTGAGTTCAGACTTCGTGCTGAGGGCACGCTCTACTACGCGCTCGGCGAGCTGCGCCATGCCCAAGGGCAGAGCGTCTGCATTAACCTGGCCGACAAGGCCGCTCGTCGCGTGACCCATCGCTCGGCTGACAAGGAATCCAGAGACGTCCGCATTCCGCGCCAAGCTCGCGAACTTGTGGCGCAACGAGTAGTGGTCTAGGCGACGCAGGCCCGCACGGGCAAGTGTCGGGTACCACCAGCGATTGAGGGTGTTGCTGCTATTGAGCGGCTGGCCGCTTCGCGTACCGAACACGAGTTGCTTACCGCTTGCGCCAGTACTCGATTGAAGCGCCTTGAGCTCGTCGCTGACGGGATTGCGTGCCTGATGAGCGAGCTCGATGTGTGCTCTTGGAACGACTCGCCTGCCAAACGGGCGAAGGCGGTGTCCCATGTCTAAGCCGACTCTCCAGACTCAGCGTCGCAAGCGTGAAGCAGCAGACCGTGCATTGTTTGCAGCGATGCAGCGTGAGATCGATTCCAGCCGCGGCACTCTGTGGTTGCAGTACTTCGGGGCGTTCGCGCGCATCCATCAATGGGAAGCGCACTGCCAAGAGTTTCATCGAGAAGTTCGACGAGGCATGGCGCCATAGCAATCTCCCGAATACGCGGCGCGACGACATGACCCCAAACGGTAACTATCACGCGACTGGCCGCGACATTAACGGTTATATACAACCGGCCTAGTTCGAACCTGCAGTTACGCTCTGGGCCCGCTCCGGCGGGCCTTTCTTTTCAACAGCTTGCTGCCAGTGTTCGGCCAACCGTACCTTGCGAAAGCACTAAGCGCGCTACCACACAGACACGAGTAATGCGACTAACGCAATGTTGGGACTGCTATCCCAATATCGGCGTTCGTGACCTTGCCGCTCTCGGTCACGCGCCTGTCGAAACCCGGGAGGCTGCCATAGCGTCATCACCGAGCGCGAAGAAAAACCAGCTGCTTGCGGCCCTGCCAGCCAAGGAATATCAACGTCTTTTAACTTTTTTGAAGTCAGTTACGTTGAAATTCGGCACGACTTTGTATGAGCCGGGGAAGCCGATTCTGCATGTCTACTTCCCCATCACCAGTGTCGTTTCCTTGCTGACGACCGTAGATAGGCGCCGCCAGTTGGAAGTTGGCTTGGTTGGGTATGAGGGCATGGTTGGTATTCCGTTGGCACTGGGGATCAACGTTTCCCCAATGCGTGCGCTGGTGCAATGCAGCGGATCGGCCTTTCGCATGACATCGGCGCGGTTCCGGAGCGAATATGCGAAGTCTGAATCCTTGCATCGAGAGTCAAACCGGTATATTCACAAATGGACCGTTCAACTCACACAAATCGCTGCATGTAACCGCTTTCACCAAGCCGATGCCCGTCTCGCCCGCTGGCTCCTGATGACGCGCGATCGCACAGGAACGAATGACTGTCTTTATACGCAGCGGCATCTAGGCAACGTTCTGGGCGTGCTGCGGGTCGCAGTTACGCTCGCCGCCGGAAATCTGCAGCGACGCAAATTGATCAGCTACAGCCGGGGCAAAATCAATATTCTGGATCCGAAGGGGCTCGAAGCGGCCGCTTGCTCGTGTTACCAGATTGTGAAGCACATTAGTTAACGGCCATCAGTCTATCGAGACTTCCAGGCCCGCTTCGGCGGGCCTTTTCCTTCTTACCTACGTCGCCATGCCCGGCGGAAGCAGCCGCTCAAATTCGGTCTTGACCACTTGATAGCACTCGCATGCGTGCGCTTCCAGAGCGGGCCGGTCGAGCACCTTGATGTGGCCACGGCTGTACTCGATAAGGCCGAGCTTCTGCAACTTGCCGGCCGAGTCCGTGACGCCTTCGCGCCGCACCCCCAGCATGTTGGCGATCAACTCTTGGGTCATCGTCAATTCGTTCGAAGCGAGACGGTCGAGACTCATCAGCAGCCAACGGCATAGTTGCTGCTCGATGGAATGGTGGCGATTGCAGACGGCCGTCTGAGCCATCTGCGTGATCAGCGCCTGCGTATACCGCAATAGGACATGCTGCACTGGCCCCGCACGTCGGAATTCGTCCTTAAGAAGCTTGCTGGCCACGCGAAAGGCTTGGCCCGCGCTCTGCACGATGGCGCGGCTCGGGGTCGTCTCGCCGCCCATGAACAGCGAAATCCCAACAACTCCTACGTTGCCGACGATCGCGATCTCGGCCGAAGAGCCGTGGTCCATCACGTACAGCAGGGAGACGATCGAGGTCGTCGGGAAATAGACGTGCCGCATCTCGTCGCCGGACTCGTACAGCACATGGCCGAGCGGCATCGGCGCTATCGCTATGGCTTCGCTGATACGAGCCAGTTCGGCCGCGGGCAGGGCGGCGAGCAGGTGATTCTGCAGCAACTCGCTAGGATTGATCACGATCTGATTCCAGTCCTGCCCTGATTATACTCCTTGCTGCCGCTTATGTGTGCTGTCGTACTGACAGGCGGTGAGCCTGCTTGTAGCGTCATGCACTTGGCGGACAAGTGGGGGGTTAGCGATGAACGTACGGGATGTACTTGGCGAGCCTGAATCGTGGCCAAGTCACTTGAACGGCGAGCATCACGGCAATCCAAACATGCGTGGGGCGTTTATTACGCATGTGATTGCCGCGGGCGACCAAATAGCGATCCAAACGCAGGGCGCTCCCTGCGGAGAGACGTTTTCGGTGTTTCTAATCGCGGACCAGAATCTTCGCGAACGGACGGTCCGGGCTTTGAGGCATGGCGCAGAAGTACACGAGGTCGTTGCAGCGACCCTCTGACGATGCCGCTTGCTGATTCGGCCCGGTGTCGGGACCATAGGGGAGGGTTTTGTCATGTTTCAGTCTGACGAAAAGAATTCAACCAACTCGGCCACCTGTCCGCATTGCGGCAAGCCTCTCAATGTGTCGCGTTCGCTTGCGCTGCGGCCCCTGCCGGTGTGCGGCCTGCGGCACCGGGTAGCACGAGGCAGAGCCCTGAATGCTGCCGAAGCCTTCCGGGGATGGGAAGGAGCCGCGAACTCTCGCTAGGCGGCCTGTTGACACCTGCAGCGCTGGGCCGGCTCCTGGAATCAGGCCAGATCCGCCAGATATTCGAACTCACCGCCTGACCCTGCCGCGCGATCACGCTCCTGCCCTGGAGCGCATCAAGATCCGCACCTTCCGCCAGATCCTTGAGCATCGACACAAGCTCAGTTGCTGGTGCCCTGGCTGCAAGAGGAACGCAACCTGCAATTTGGCCGAGCTCGTCATGCAAGGCTTGGGGGACCGGGATCCGGCCGAGTGCCGGCCGCGGTGCCGGAAGAGTGGGTAGGTCGGAAAATGGCAATTGAGGCCACCAACCCCGGTGATCGGTACTAGACTTGCGAGCGATCATTAAGGCCAAGGACGAGCTCAAGGCAATGAGCGAGGGCCAGCGACTTCGGGGTAAAATTCAGGAACTAAGCGCACCAGATTCCCACTTCTATGCCCCAGCCGTAGAAGCACTCCTGTACATCGTTTATCGATGACGAATTAGGCCGGGCCCGACTTCAGCCATCGGCGCCGCCGAGGTGAAACGGTAGCACCATATTTCTCACTGACAGCCGCCAGTTCACACTCGCAGTTGAGCGAGGCGCTGGTCCTCAAATCGGGCCGTCGTTCCGCCCGCTGATTCCTCGCGCCAACGCTCCTAGCGTGGCTTGTCTCGAGGGGAATCCCGTCTAACGGCCATCTAATGATTGGCCCGTAACGAGCAATACCGAGCGTTACCGAGCCTACTCCCAAGCCGTTGATCGGCCTGACGACCGCTCACGCTCGTTGACCCCTGCGTACCCTTGTCGCCTACTCCTAAGCGGCAGGTCGTCGGTTCGACTCCGGCCCGGGGCGCCAGACAATTTCGGCTCCTGTGCTGCTGCCTTGATCGCAGCCGGCGCTCGTGTGCAATTGAAATGTCTTCCTTACCGTACCGGATCGGTCCGGTATAATTTGACAGGCCATGAGCCGCTCACTCCGCGAACTCTACGAATCGAGCCCGTTTTCGAGCGCACAGGCGCCATACCTCGAGGAACTGTATGAACGATTCCTGAATGACCCGGCGGGCCTCACGCCGGAATGGCGCGATTTCTTCGGGCAGTTCGGGCCGGTTGCCCGTCCTGCGGCGCGACCGCCGATAGCGCGCCCCGCGACGGCGCCGCGACCCGGTGCTGCGGGGCCCTCAGCCGCGGTGCCCGGCGACGGTGGCGAGAAGCAGTCTGCCGTTTCTCGCCTCATCCAGTTCTATGCGAATCGCGGCCACCTGATCGCGGACATCGATCCGCTCGGACTGATGCAGCGGCCGATGCCGAAGGTTCTCGATCCCGCTTATGTCGGGCTCAGCGACGTCGACCTGAACACCGAGTTCTATACCGGCAGCCGTACCAGCGGCGTCGATAAACAGATGCGCCTGTCGGAGATCCTGAAGCAACTCCGACACATCTACACCGGGCGCATCGGGGCGGAATTTGCGCATGTCTCGACCGGCGACGAACGGCTCTGGCTCCAGGACCGGTTCCAGGACGGTCGCTTGAATCATCGATTCACCGGCGAGGAGCAGCTGAATTTTCTCTGGCAGCTCTCCGCTGCCGAAGGCCTCGAGCGGTACCTGCACACCAAGTACGTGGGCCAAAAGCGCTTCTCGCTCGAGGGCGGCGACGCGCTGATCCCCTTGCTCGACGACGTCGTGCAGCGCTGCGGTGCCTCGGGCGTGGAAGAGATCGTGATCGGCATGGCTCACCGGGGCCGGCTCAACGTCCTGGTCAACGTGCTGGGCAAGTCACCGTCGATGCTGTTCTCAGAGTTCGAAGGCAAGTTCGAACCCGAATCGCTGAAGGGTTCCGGTGACGTCAAGTATCACAAGGGCTTTTCGGCGGATCTGCGCACCGCAGGCGGCAATGTTCATGTGGTGCTTGCGTTCAACCCTTCGCATCTCGAGGTCGTTAACGCGGTGGTCGAAGGTTCGGTCCGTGCCCGTCAGGAAAGCCGCGGCGATGTCGTGGGCGCCACGGTCGTTCCACTCTTGATCCATGGCGATGCGGCCTTCGCGGGACAGGGCGTCGTGATGGAGACCTTGCAACTGTCGCAGGCACAGGGTTTTTCGACTGGCGGGACGCTGCATGTCGTGATCAACAATCAGGTCGGTTTCACGACCGATCCGAATGATGCTCGCTCGACACTTTATTGCAGCGACGTCGCCAAGATGGTCGAGGCGCCGATCCTCCATGTGAATGCCGACGATCCCGAGGCGGTCGTGTTCGTCGCGCGACTGGCGCTCGAGTACCGCATGAAGTTCCGCAAGGACGTCGTCATCGACCTGGTCTGTTACCGGCGTCACGGCCACAACGAGGCCGATGAACCCGCCGCCACGCAGCCTTTGATGTACCAGGCGATCCGCAAGCACGCGACCGCGAGACAGATTTACGGCACTCGCCTGGAACAGGACGGACGTCTGGCCGAAGGCCAGGCGGCGAAGATGATCGAGGACTACCGCCAAGGCCTCGACCAGAACCGCCCGCAGGCGCGCGCGTTTGCCGGAACGACGGGCAACCGATACACAGTCGACTGGAGCCGGCATCTCCATGCAGACTCCGCGGAAAAGGTCACCACGGGCGTCGATCGCAAGCGCCTCGACTCGCTCGCAAGAACACTCACGAAGGCGCCGAGCGGATTCACGCTGCACCCACGGGTCGCTCGACTCGTCGATGACCGCGCGCGGATGTATGCGGGAGAGCTGCCGCTCGATTGGGGCGCGGCCGAGACCATGGCCTACGCGACCCTCCTCGAAGACGGCTACGACGTGCGCCTGACGGGGCAGGACACGGCACGCGGCACCTTTTTCCACCGGCACTCGGTGCTTCACGACCAGGCGACCGGGCGCACTGACGTGCCGCTCGCTCGCATCGCAGGTGAAAAGTCGCGATTCCGCGTGATCGATTCCACGCTGTCCGAAGAGGCGGTGCTCGGCTTCGAATACGGATTCTCGACCACGGATCCGGATACGCTCGTGATCTGGGAGGCGCAGTTCGGCGACTTCGTGAATGGCGCGCAGGTGATCGTCGACCAGTTCATCACCTCGGGCGAGGCCAAGTGGGGCCGCGTATCAGGCATCACGCTCTTGCTGCCGCATGGTTACGAGGGGCAGGGACCCGAGCACAGCTCGGCGCGGCTGGAGCGTTTCCTTCAGCTCTCCGCCGAAAACAATCATCAGGTCTGTGTGCCGTCCACACCGGGCCAGATGTTCCACATGCTGCGGCGGCAGATGCTGCGGGCGCAGCGCAAGCCGCTCATCGTGATGACGCCAAAGAGCCTGCTGCGGCACAAGCTGTCGATCTCGACGATGTCGGAACTCGCGAACGGCAGTTTCCAGTCGATCA
>JANLWE010000159.1:0-15312 GCA_031364365.1 Gammaproteobacteria bacterium
CCGATGAAAATGTGTTTCCGATCGCAGTGGGCGGCGGCCGCAGCAACCTGCCTCGCCAGCTTGATCGCTGCCTGTGGCGGTGACGGTGCCGGATCGGTGACGCCCGGCGGGTCCTGTTCAGCCACAAAGCAGAATAATTTCGTACTCGAGGCGGCGCGCGAGTGGTACCTGTTCCAGGATCTGCTGCCCGCAAGCATCGATATCGACGACTTTGCGACCCCAGAGTTGTTGCTGGACGAACTGACTTCGGGCGCTCGCGCTGAGGGCAAGGATCGCTTCTTCAGCTACGTGACGACGCCGCAAGCCGACAGCTCGTTCCTGGGGGAAGGTGAATTCATCGGCTTTGGTTTCCGGACCCGTATCGAGTCCGACCAACTCTTCATTCCGGACGTGTTCGAAGGCAGCCCGGCCGACCTCGGCGGGCTGACGCGGGGCGCCGAAATCACGCACGTGGATTCCGGCAACGGTTTCGTACCCGTCGCGACCATTCTGGCCGCGGACCCGAATCTGGACGAAGCGTTCGGCGCGGCTGCCGAAGGCGTGCAACGCGGATTTCGGTTCGTCCTGCCGGGTGGCGGGCAGCTGGAATCGGTCTTCACGAAGGTAGTCGTCACGATTCCACCGGTTCCCGCGGGAGGCACCGCAATCCTGGCGCTGCCGTCGAATTCCTCGGTGTCTGTCGGATACATCAATCTGCGTACTTTCATTTCAACCGCGGAATCCCCTCTTCGCGATGCGTACGCGCAATTTCGCTCGCAAGGCATCCAGTACTTCATCGTCGACTTTCGCTACAACGGTGGCGGCCTGGTCAGCATCGCCGACCTTGTCGGCGACCTCCACGGCCAGGCGAGGAGTGCCTTCGATGTCTTCTCGCGCACCCGGTTCAATGCCAGCAAGTCGTCGAATAATTTCGTGCGCGAATTCATACCGCGGCCGCAATCGGTTGCGCCGGTGCGCATTGCATTCATCACGACCGGGGCCACGGCTTCCGCGAGCGAGCTCGTCATCAATTCCCTGGATCCGTGGATCGAGATCGCGATCGTGGGCGCCGACACTTTTGGCAAGCCGGTCGGCCAGTCCGCATTCGACCTGGGCGGTTGCGATCTGCGATTGCGCCTGGTCAGTTTTGAGACCCGGAACGCGGATGACGGGGGCGAATACTTTGCCGGCCTCGCAACGACACTCCCCTTCGCCTGTGCCGCCACCGACGAGCTTGCGCGCGCCCCCTGGGACAGCGCCGAGGCATCGACCGCCGCGGCACTCTACTGGCTGGAAACCGGCGCCTGTGGCCAGATCATGACCGCAGCGGATGCGCCCTTGCAAAAGGCCCGAGCGGGCTTCCGGACGCCGCAATTGCGCCGACCGACCGCGGCACAGGCCTGGTTGCCCGGCCTGTTCTAGCCACCCGTCTGCCGGAAGATTGTCGTAATAGGGCAACAGGGGCCTTTCCGGCTCAAATTGGCACTGCGTGCTCGCCCGCGGGCGCCCAAGTGGCTACTCTAATCGTCCCCCACCGGAGGAACCCCCATGGCCATTTGGAAGGACATTGTTTCGAAGGATTCAACCCAGCCCGACACGAGCGCGGGCAGTAGCGCGCCGCCCGTGAATCGCCCGCGGCCGGAGGCCGTGCCGAGCGCGCCTGCAACGCTATCCGGCGCAGCAAGCCGCAAGGACATGAAGGAGACGATCATTGCAGCCGGGCTGACCTTCGAGGGCAAGATCGAGGGCTCGGGCCACGTGCGGATCTCTGGCCGCTTCAAGGGCGACGTCCAGGTCGACGGCACCCTGACCGTCGAGGCCGGCGCCCATCTCGCGGGCGCCGTTCGTGCGGGCTCGGTGGTCGTCGCCGGTGAAATCGAGGGCAATATCGAAGGCGCCCAGCGGGTCGAGCTGCACCAGAGTGGCGTACTGAATGGCGACGTCAGCGCGGGTTCGCTGACGGTGGCCGATGGCGCGCGCATGCGCGGCCGCGCGGAATTCGGCTGGAGCGAGTCCGGCGGTTCGAAGGGTGGCCGCTCCTAAGTCATGGCACGCGTGGTAGACCGGCGCGCGGCGGCGAGCGGCAAGACGCGCTCCTGTCCGCATTGCCGGGCGACGATCCTTGAAAGCGCGGCGGTTTGCCCCGCCTGTCGACATCATCTCCGTTTCGAATCGAGACGCGGCGAACAGCCCGAGCAGGCGAGCCAGGTCGCGCTCAGGATTTCCGGGCAGTTCGCGCGGGCTTCGGCGCAAGGACCGGGGGAGTATTCCGTCGTTGTCGTCATCCGCGATGCGGGCGGTGCCGAACTTGCCCGCAAGGTCATCGGTGTGGGCGGCTTGGCACCGGGGGAAGAGCGCCGGGTTGACCTCTCGGTCGAGATCTTCGACCCCCAAGCCGGGTCATGACGCTCAAGATCGCGGAGTTGCATCATCTCGCGGTGCGTGTCGCCCCGGGTCCGGATGCCGCGGGCGCGGCGCTTCGTTTCTACGGCGAGATCCTCGGACTCGAGTGCGACCACGTACCCTGGGACCGTCCCGGCGAGGGCCAACGAATCAATGCCGGCGCCTTCGCCCAGATCCACCTGATCGCAGGCGCCCCGAAGAACACGCTGGCCGCGGGCGAACTCGATCTTGCGGCGCCGCACCTGGCACTCGCTGTCACCTCGATCGACGAGGCGCAGGCGGAACTTGACCGCCTCACCGTGCCCTACCGGGTCGTGCATGGCCGGCTCGGACCCGGTTCGCGCCGGCTCTTCCTGACGGACCCCGCCGGGAACCTCATCGAACTGCATCAGCTCGGGACCTGCCGCTGCACGGCGAGGGCCCGCGACGGCGTCGGCCAGGCGCGGGTCTCCGGAACGGTCCTGTTCGCCGACATGCGCGGATTTACGGCGGTCGCCGAGCGCCTGTCGCCCTCGGACGTCGTCCCGCTCCTGAACGAATATTTTTCAATGCTGTCGTCCGTGACCCGCGAGCACGGCGGCACGGTTTTCCACATGGCCGGCGACGGCCTGATGGCCGGTTTCGGCCTGCCCTTGCCTGCCGACGATGCGAGCGGCCGCGCGATCTCGGCAGCCCGGGGGATGATCGCGGGTTTTGGTCGCATGTCGACTGAATGGAAAGCGAAGCTCGGTATCGAAACCGGTATCGGCATCGGCATCAATGCCGGAGACGTCATCGTGGGCGACGTCGGTGCGCCGGAACGGCCGAGCTACACGCTGATCGGCGACACCGTCAACGTGGCTGCCCGCCTGGTCCAGCGCGCGCGCGCCGGCGAGGCCCTGTTTTCGCTCTCGGTGAAGCAGTCGCTGGACCCGCTCCCCAGCGGCATCGTCGAATTGCCGCCGCTCGTCTTGCGGGGCAGGACGCGTCCAGTCGAGATCTATTGCATGGCCTCGTCGCAGCGACTCGACCTGCGCCCGGTCGCCGCCTGAACCCGGGTTCACGGGTTCGCCGAGGCTATAATGTTGCGATCCGCCGGGAGCCGGCGGAACTGTCGCGCAGCGCGACCGTCTATCGGTCGCGGAACACCAACTGAGACGGAATCCCGAACCAATGGTATTGGCAGCTAGAACCGCCTCCAGGGCGGTGACCGGAATTTGCACCCTATTGAGCCTCGCCTGGCTCGCTGGCTGCGAGGGCGTGTTGGGTGACAGCCCGCCGCATGCCGCGCCATCCAATCCTTCCGCCGAGGGCAGGGACGGCCAGGTCGAGCTGTCGTGGGGCGCGGTCACGGATGCGACCCGCTATGTCATTGTCTGGGACAGCAATTCAGGAAGCGCCACTTATGACAATGAAATCAAGGATATAGAAGAAACCAGCTACGTCCACACGGGCCTCATTAACCTGCAAAGGTATCACTACAAGATCGTCGCGGAGACGAGCGGCGGGCGCGGCCCCGAAAGCCTGGCGGTCACGGCGACGCCTGGACCCGTTCCAGGCGCAGTCGAATGGACGGCGGTGACCACCCAGGATCCGGGTCACAGCGTCTATTTCCCGACTGTTCCGGACGCCACGCACTATCGGGTTTATTCCGCGACATTCGAATTCCAACTGGCCGGACGCCGACCGAGTGCACCCTTCGAGGAAACGGATGGTCCGCCACTGGTGCGGCCCCTGATTCCCCTTACGGCGTCGGTCTTCTATCGCGTGATGGCGATGAACGACAGCCGCATTGGAGAAGGCAGCCCGGTCGCGCTTTCGCCGACCCACATCTTGACCGGATACACCCTGCCTTTGGCCGGTGCCGCGTTCGGCGATCCGAACGACGACGGTTGCCTGGACACGGCAACCGCAAACGGGACGATCGATACGGAAGTCTGCACCGGCAACTTCATCGCCCGCGTGCTGCCAGATGCCGGGCTTTCTGACCTGCTTGCGGCCGGACGCACGACCGGCGATTCGCGCTTTGCAGATTTCACCGGCGACGGCTTCGACGATCTCTTCAGCAACACGCTGTCGCCGGCAGGCACACCTGCGTCGATCGCACTCATGCACGTCAACAAGGGCGACGGGAACTACCAGACGTCCGTCGGCGTTTCCGCGCTCGCGATCGGCGGATTCGGCGGGACTCTGCTCGCCGCCGACTTTGACAATGACGGCGACGTTGACCTGTTTGCGCCCAATGACCAGACGCGCGGCGACGGCGCCCGCAACTGGCTGCTCCGCAATGACGGCAGTGGCGGATTTGCCGACATTGCCGCAGCCGCCGGCGTCGACCCCAATCCGCCCGGCGCACTCTACGTTCCGCGCGGCGGGCAGGCCGTGGACTTCAATGAAGACGGCTTCGTCGATCTGTTATTCGGTTCGCGGTTGATGCTCAACAACGGCAACGGCACGTTCACCGATGGCAGTGCGGCGGCGGGCATTCCGGTGCTTGCGGACAACGGGCTGAAGCTGCTCGACGTCGACCTCGACGGCGATCTCGACCTCATCCACCACACCGGCTCGGTCACGCGCCTGCACCTCAATGCCGGCGGCGTGTTCGACGCCGGCGAAATTCTCGATCCCGATCCCGCCGCCACTTTCGGATTTGGGCTCACCATCTGCGACATCAATGTCGACGGCTTTGAGGATGTGATCATCGCGAACAATCTCACCGCAACCGGACTGGGCGTGCCCAAGCTTCTGGTCAATGTCGCTGGCACATTGATGCGGTCGGCGATTCAGGAGGGAGTCACCGCGGACCCGGATTCCCTCGTCTCGCGCAACGATCAACTCGCCTGCGGCGATGTCAACGCCGACGGCAATGGCGACATCCTGTCGCGCTGGGGCCCGTCCTACCGCCTCCTGCGAGGCGCAAACACGCTGACGCGGAGGATCCGGCTCCGGATCGTCGGGGAAGACGGCGAGCGCAATCAGCAGGGGCGGATCGTGCGCGTCGTGCCGCAGGACGAGCCGACCCGGATCATGACCCGCGTGGTCGAATCGGGTTCGGGTCTTCGTTCCCAGAACATGTACGACCTGATTTTCGGCGCGCCCTGGCCCGGCACTTACGACGTCACTGTGAGATTCGCCGCGGGCGACGTCACCACGACCGCGGAGGCCGGCGATCAGCTGGCGATATCCGCAGACGGCACTGTCGAGGATCTTGATCCCGCGGTTCCCTAGCCGCCCTATTCCGGAAGAAGTTCCAGCCCGAGCTTCTTCGCCGCCTTGCGGACACGGTCGTCCAGACTGAGGAGCTTGAGTCCAGCTATCGCCGTCCGTGCGGTCAGAACCGAGGCGAGATGAATGGCATCCAGCGTGCGAATCGGTTCGCCAGGAAATGGTTGTCGAGCGCGATCTGCGATTTCCGGAGCTATGCGCAGGATGTGCCAGTGCGAGGCTGCCGCCGCCAGGTACGCTCGTCGATCCGCGGCCTCCACTTCCGTCAGTTCACCGAGGGTGACCGCGCGGATGAACACCCGATCGCATTCGATCAGGGTCAGATCTGAAGCAACGATGAACTCTGCCGCGGCCAACGACCTGCGCACTGCTGGTGCGGAGCTTTCGTCGAAAAGCCAGGCCATGATGGCGCTGGACTCGGCGTACAGGTTCACCTGGAACCGCGTTCTTCATCCAGAAGCTGCGCGGCACTGCGTTTGCCAGGATGCTTGCGCGGCAATGCCTTGTACAGGCCAGCGTCACCAGGAGAACCCAGTGTGGCGAGACCGCGCCTCGCCAATGCACGCAGCCCTGCCGGAACAGACGCATCGACTTGCCCATGTCCGGGCGGTGAGAACTCCGCCACGACCTCGCCCCGGTCCGTCACCAGCACACTCTCGCCTGCGCGCACAGCGCGGAGATACTCGCTCAGGCGGTTCTTGAGTTCACGAATGCCCACGGTTTTCATAGACGGCAATGTAGCTACGTGAGGCTACATTGTCAAGTATTCAGCCGAGCGCCGCTTCCAGGTCCGCGATCAGATCCACCGTATCCTCGATGCCGATCGAGAGCCGCACCAGCGAATCGCTGATGCCGAGCTTCGCGCGCGTTTCCGGCGGCACCGAGGCGTGGGTCATGATCGCCGGGTGGTCCACCAGGCTTTCGACGCCGCCAAGGCTTTCGGCCAGCGTGAAAACTTCGAGCCGCTCGAGGAAATGGCGTGCTTCAGGCAGGCCGCCCTGCAGGAAGAAGGTGACGATTCCGCTGCCGCCATTCGCCATCTGGCGCTCCGCGAGCGAGTGCTGCGGATGCGACGGGAGGCGCGGATAGATCACGCGCTCGACGCGTGGGTGGCGCTCGAGGCGCAACGCGATCGCGAGCGCCGATTCGCTCGACTGCCGCATCCTGAGCGGCAGCGTCTTCAATCCCCTGAGCGCGAGAAAACTGTCGAAGGGACCTCCGATCGCGCCGATCGCATTGTGCAGAAATGCAATGCGCTCGCCGAGCTCCGCGTCGCGAACCACGGCGACGCCGCCGACCATGTCCGAATGCCCGTTCAGGAACTTCGTGGCTGAGTGCATGACGATGTCGGCCCCGAGCTCGAGCGGCCGCTGGATCCACGGCGTCGCGAACGTGTTGTCGACGACCGTGAGGATTCCACGGCCGCGTGCGGCTTCCGCGACCGCCGCGATGTCCACCAGCCGCAGCAGCGGATTGGAGGGCGTCTCGATCCAGATCATCCGGGTTTTCGGCCGGATTGCCGCCACCGCGGCCTTTGGATCCGACAGGTCGGCGAAACTGAATTCGAGCGCGGCCGAGCGGCGTCGCACCCGTTCGAACAGGCGGAAGCTGCCGCCGTAGAGATCGTCCATCGCAATCACGTGATCGCCGCTGTCGAGAAGCTCGAGCAGCGTCGCGGTCGCCGCCATACCCGAGGCAAAGGCGAAACCGCGGCTGCCGCCCTCAAGATCCGCGATGCAGCGCTCGAATGCCATGCGCGTCGGATTCTGCGTGCGCGAATACTCGTAGCCCTTGTGAACGCCCGGGCTGTCCTGCGCATAGGTCGACGTGGCGTAGATCGGCGGCATGACCGCGCCGGTCGTCGGGTCCGGCGACTGGCCGGCATGGATGGCGCGGGTCGAGAATCCGCGCGGCTTCTTCGAATCCTTCATCGATCGCCTCAGTGCGCCGGTGTTGCGGTCATCTGGCGGCGCAGGTAGTTGAGCACATCGGCACGGGTGATGAGCCCGTGGAATTCACCCTGGTTCATCACCGCGGCATAGGGCTGGACGTCGAGCATCGCGACCAGGTTCCGCATCGAGAGGGTCGGCTCGACCACGAGAAAATTCGTATGCATCGCCGAGCGCACGGGGTCGTTGAAGCGCTCGGGCTTGCCAAACGCGTGCCGCAGGATGTCGTCCTCGTCGATGAATCCGACCAGCCGCTCGGTTTCCATTACCGGAAGCTGGCTGAAGCCCGCGTTCCGCAGCCGGTTGTGCGCCGTCGTCAGCACGTCGTCGGGGCCGACCGTGATCGTCGCGCGCTCGCCGTGAGGCCGGCCGACGAGGTCACGCAGGTCGCCGTGCTGCTTGCGCTGGATGAAGCCCTGGTCCTCCATCCAGAAATCGTTGAAGAGCTTCGACAGGTACTTGTTGCCGGTGTCGCAGGCGAAGGTGACAACGCGCTTCGCTTTCTTCTGCTCGCGGCAGTACCTGAGCGCCGCCGCCACCAGCGTCCCCGTCGACGAGCCGACCAGGAGCCCTTCCTTGAGCAGGATCGAGCGCGCGACTGCGAAAGATTCGGCGTCGGGAATGCTGTAGGCCTTGCGACACATCGAAAGGTCGCAGATGTCCGGGATGAAATCCTCGCCGATGCCCTCGACGAGCCAGGAACCGGCCTTGTCGTAACGGCCTTTGTTGACCTGGTCGGCGAGCACCGATCCTTCCGGGTCGGCGAGCACGATCTCGACTGACGGCAGCTTCTCGCGGAAGCATTGTGTCAAGCCCGTGATCGTGCCGCTCGAGCCGATGCCGACGACGACGGCGTCGACATTCCCATCCATCTGCTCGAGGATCTCCGGGCCGGTCGTGGTCGCGTGGGCCTTGGGGTTGTCGGGATTGCCGAACTGGTTGATGTAGTAGTAACCCTTTTCACGCGCGATCCTGGCGCCGAGATCCTGGTAATACTCCGGGTGGCCCTTCTCAACGTCGGACCGGGTCAGCACGACCTCCGCACCCATCGCCCGCAAGTTGAAGATTTTCTCCTGGCTCATCTTGTCCGGCAGCACGAGCACGACGCGGTACCCCTTTTGTGCCGCCACGAGCGCGAGGCCGAGACCGGTATTGCCGGCAGTCGCTTCGATGATCGTCCCGCCCGGCTTGAGGTCGCCGCGGCGTTCCGCCTCCTCGATCATCGAAAGTCCGATCCGGTCCTTGATCGAGCCCGCCGGATTCTGGAGATCGAGCTTGAGGAATAGCCTGCAGATCCCGGCATCGAGCTTCTTTGCTTCGAGCATCGGCGTCCGGCCGATCATGTCGAGCACGTTGCCGAAGACCTTCATGGTTGTTGCTCCGCCCGCAGGACGCTACTGTGACGGAATTGTAGCGGAAGCATACCGGCAGCCGATGACTGAACGCGCAGACCGGCTGCGAGGCGTCCTGCTGATGATCGTGGCGGTGGGAGTCTTCGCGGTCATGGACGCGCTCATGAAGCACCTGACCATCCGCTATCCGCCCTTGCAAATCGCTTGCCTGCGCGGCGCAAGCTCCCTGCCCTTCGTGTTCCTTGCCTATCTCACGACCGGGAACCTGCGACTCCTGCGGCCGGTGCGATGGAAGCTCCACCTGCTCCGGGCCGTGCTTGCCGTCCTCATGATCTGGGGATTCCTGTGGGCGCTTGCGCGCGGGAGCATGACGGACACGTATGCGGTCTACATGAGCGCGCCGCTTCTGGTCGTGCTCTGCGCGGCGTTGCTGCTCGGCGAGAAAGTCAATCGCCATATCTGGGGTGCGATCTTCGCAGGACTTGCAGGCGTATTTGTGATGCTGCGTCCAAGCATCTCGGGCTTCGCGAGCCTCGCGGGTGTCGCGGCTCTCGGCTCGGCGCTCGCCTATGCGTTCGTGGTTGTCCTGGTGCGCCTGATGTCCGCCACCGAGACCACAGCTTCAATGGTTTTCTGGTTCCTGTTGATGGTCGCCATCGGAGCGGGCGCGCTCGCCGCTCCGGCCTGGGTGTCGATCCTGGCGGCGGACTGGAAATGGATCATCGCCATCGGGCTGACCGGCTGGGCAGGCCAGTACCTCATCACCGAGGCCTTCAGGCTCGCGCCCGCATCGGTGGTCGCGCCCTATGAATATCTGGCCCTCGTCTGGGGCATCGCCATCGACTGGTTCGTCTGGCAGACGCTGCCCGGCATCCGGATGCTCACGGGGGCTACCATCGTCGTCGCGGCCGGGCTCTATCTGCTCCACCGGCAGCACCGCAAAGCTTGACGGTCGGCATACCCGCTAGCGCGTGAACTCGCGCAGCATGCTCCGCCACTGGATCACGGCGCCGTCGATCGTCGCGATAGTCACGCGCTCGTTCAGCCCGTGGGAAAAATTGTCCTTCGGGTGCATGAAAATGCCCGACACGCCGTAACTCGGCACGCCGACATTGCGGTAAAAGAGGCTGTCGGTCGCGCCCGCAGACATCGAGGGCACGATCGGCAGGCCCGGCGCGCGCAGGTCAATCGCTTTCCGGACCGCCTTCATGACGTCGTCGCGGAGCGGCGAAGCGTCGCTCGGCGTGGGATGGCCGACGACCGCGACCTGCGCCTTGGGATCGTCGATCACCGTGACGAGCGTCGATTTCACGCTCTCGACCGATTCGCCCGGGTAGGCCCGGCAGTTGATGTTGACCATCGCGCTCTGCGGCAGCGCATTGGGTGCATGACCGGCCTTGGCCTGCGTCGCGACGCAGGTCGTGCCGAGCTGGCCCACGTATTCCGCATGGGAAGCCAGGATCTCGTAGGCTTCCTTGTCCCCGGGATTATCGGCATAGCGGAGCATCGCCGGGCCGACCGGCGCGGGCGTGATCGGGCCGGCCGCACGGAAATAGGCTTTCGTCAATTCGCTGCTGCGGGCCGGGAAGTGGAATCCGGCGACTTTCGTGATTGCCCGCGCCATCTCGTAGATCGCATTCGTCGGGCCCGGCCGGCTGCTGTGACCGCCCGGATTCGTGAAGCTGACCTGGAAGTCGATGTAGGTCTTCTCGGCCGCCTGCAACGCATAGACGACTGGTTTTCCGTCATCGCCGAGATAGGCTCCGCCCGCATCGCTGTTCAGGAGCAATTCGGCGTGCTTCAGTTCCTGGGCCAGCACGGCAGTCGTGGCCCCGTTCGTTTCCTCATCGCCTGTGAGTGCGAGCACGATGTCCCGGCGCGGCTGGTAGCCTTCCTGCTTGAGCCAGAGAAGTGCCGCGACCTGCGACGCGATGCCGAACTTGTTGTCGGACGCGCCGCGCCCGAAAACGTAGCCATTCTCGACCACCGCGACGAACGGATCGCGCGCCCAGTCCTCGCGCAGCGCCGTGACGACGTCCATGTGCGACGCGATGACGATCGGCTTTGCGGACGAATTCATGCCGCGGTAATAGGCGACGAGAGTCGCAGTCTCACCGCGCGGCGTGATCGTGATGTCGCCCGGCGCAAAGCCGCCAGCCTTCAGCACACCCGCCAGATATTCGGCATAGGCCGGGACCTGGGCTTCGCCGATCGCCGTCTTGAATCCGATCGAGCGTTTCAATATCTCCAGCGCCTGCCCGGAGATGTCCGGCGGAATCGCGGGCTCCGCGGACAATGCCGCCGGCACAAGCGATACACACAATAATAAAATGGCGGCAAAATGCATGTGACCGGTCCCCAGGAGCAGGTGCCGCCATTCTGAGGTAGAGTACGCGCGATGCGCAAACGCAGGTCCCCATGATCGTCGCCGTCCTGCTCGCCGCGCTCGGCGTCCTCAGCGTCGCATTCACCACCGTTCTCTACACGACAGCGCGTCAGCACGATGAGCTTCGCCCCAACATCGAGGCCATCGCCCTCGGCGCGGTCACGAATTTCTTCGATACGCTCGGTATCGGTTCGTTCGCGCCGACGACGGCCTGGCTCAAGCTCCGCAGCATGGTGCCGGACAGCTTCATCCCGGCGATCCTCAATGCGGGGCATGCCTGGCCCACCTTCGCGCAAGCGTTTATCTTCATCAATCTCGTCAAGGTCGATCCGATGTTGCTGGTCGCCTGCATCAGTGCGTCAGTTGCCGGTGCGCTCGTTGGCGCGCCCATCGTCGTGCGCGTCCCGGTGCGCGTGGTCCAGGGCTTCGTCGGCGCGGCACTCCTGATGGCGGCCGGCCTCTATGCGCTGACCAATCTGGGCCTGATGCCAGGCGGCGGCGATGCGCTCTCGCTGCCAGCGGGCGCGTTTGCGATCGCAACGATCGCGCACTTCGTGCTCGGGGCGCTCATGACCTTCGGCATCGGGCTGTACGCGCCGTCGCTCATCAGCCTGTCGCTGCTCGGTCTGAATCCGATTGCCGCATTCCCGATCATGATGGGCGCCTGCGCCTTCCTGATGCCGGTCTGCGGCATGAAGTTCCTGCGCGCCGATCGCATTGATCGCCGGGTTGTGATCGGGCTCGCGATCGGCGGCGTGCCGCTCGTGCTCGTCGCAGCCTTCCTGGTGAAATCGCTGCCGCTCGAGACGCTGCGCTGGGGCGTGGTGGTCGTCGTACTTTACGCCGCCCTCCTCCTGCTCCGTTCCGCGTTCAAGGGACAAGCCGTCCCGATTGGGGGGACCACATGAATCGCCGGCACTTCGTCCAGACTTCCGTTGCAGCGGCAGTTGGATGCGCACTGCCCTGGTCCCGCCTCTACGCGCTCGATCAGGAAGCATCTCAGGCCGTGGGCGGCATCGCCGCTGTCAAGCTCGATGGTTCGGCCACGGTCATCGAACAGGCGGCGCTCAAGGATTTCAGGGCGAGCCTGCGCGGCCCGATCCTGCTTGCGGGCGAGCCGGGCTACGATCAGGCGCGCCGCGTGCTCAATGAATCGATCGACAAGCATCCTGCGCTCGTCGTGCAGCCGACGGGCGTCGCGGACATTCAGGGTGCGATCAACTTCGCACGTGAGCGCGAGCTCCTGCTTGCGGTCAAGTGCGGCGGCCACAGCCCCGGCGGCAAGTCGACCTGTGAAGGCGGGATGCAGATGGACCTGTCCCGCTTCCGGGGCGTGCGCGTCGATCCCGAAGCGCGGCGCGCCTGGGTCGAAGGCGGCAGCCTGCTTGGCGAGCTGGATCACGAGGCGATGGCGCTCGGGCTGGTAACGACTGCGGGAACGGTTTCGCACACCGGCGTCGGCGGACTCACGCTGGGCGGGGGATTCGGGCGCGTCGCGCGACGGTTCGGCCTCGCGCTCGACAACGTGCGTGCCGTGGATATCGTGACCGCGGACGGCAACCTCCGCCATGCGAGCCCGGCGGAAAACCCGGACCTCTATTGGGGCGTACGCGGCGGCGGCGGCAATTTCGGCGTCGTCACGAATTTCGAGTTCGAGCTGCACCCGATGCAGCGGCAGGTGATTGCAGGCGGCGTCGTGTTCCCGATCGAGCGTGCACGCGAGCTACTCGGCTTCTACGGCGAATACAGCGCCGCGGCGCCGGATGAGCTTTACGTCGATGCCATCGTGTCGGCACCGATGGGCAAGCCAGGAGTGATCATCCTGGCACCGGTCTGGTCGGGTCCGGCCGGCGACGCCGATCGCGTGCTTGCGCCGCTCAGGAAGCTCGGCACTCCGTTGAACGATACGATCAAGGCTTGGGACTACGTGGCGCTCCAGCGCAGCACCGACCGCAGCGATCCGCGGAACGAAGGCACCTACCTGAAATCAGGTTTCATCGATGCCTACCCGGCCGATCTGCCCGCTGCAATTGCGGACCGGTTCCAGGCAGACCCAAAGCGGAACACTGTGCTCTTCTTCCAGCATTCCGGCGGCGCCATCGGTCGAGTCGCCCAGGACGCCACGGCGTTCCCGCACCGCCGCTCGACCCACAACATGCTGTCGCTCGTATCCTGGAATCTCGAAGACGATGCGAAACCGCACATGGCCTACCTCAGAAACTTCTGGGCCGGGCTCGAGCGCTTCACCAACGGGTACTACACGAACGAGACTGCCGACGAGGCGCAAGACGTGATTGACGACAACTACCAGGGCAATCTCGGGCGCATGCGCGAGATCAAGAAGAAGTACGACCCGATCAACCTGTTCCGCCTGAACGCGAACGTACAGCCGGCCTGAAAGAACGATAGGCAGGGTCTGACAAGCGGACCCGGCCATCCGGGCCCGCCTGGATCGATCAGAAATCCCGGGTTACGCGGACTCCGAACTCGCTGGCGTCGTTCGACTTGATGACCAGCACAGCGTAGCCGGGATTAAGTCGCGCGTTGTCATAGCGCTCGTCCGTGACATTCTTGCCGTAGGCCGAAACCGTCCAGTCGCCGTTCGCCGGCCGGTAGGTGACGTCGAAATTGATCAGGTCGCGGCTGTCGATCCGCGTGAGGCGGCCCGGATCCGAGCTCGGCTCGCCATACATATCGTCGCGGAAAGACCAGTCGGCGCGCATCGTGACTTCGCCATTCGCGAGCGAGAAGGTGAACTCCGGGCTTATCGAAGCCGTAACCTCGGGCGTCAGCGGCGCGACCGCGGCCGGATTCGGATCATCCACGTCGGCGTCGATATAGCCCAGGGTCGTGTGGAGGCGGAAAGCGTCCGTCACCAGCCAGGTGCTTTCCCATTCGATGCCGCGCGAAGTCTGGTCCACGATGATGTTCTGCGTATCGAAGCCGGCGCCGCTCGTCGTGCTGACCTGGTACGGCAGGTCCGAGTATTCGGTATTGAATACGGCGATGCTGAACTGCAAGCTGCCGAACAGTTCCCCCTTCAATCCGACTTCGTAGTTCTGCGCCGTGACGTTGTCGTTGGCGAGGAAACAGTAGTTCGGGTCATCCGAGAGCGGATCGAAGCCGCCGAAGAACGAGTCGAACAGGCAGTACGGACGTGGCGGGAACTGGCCGGACTGGTAGCCATTCTGGATCGTCCCGTACACCGTCAGGCCGTTGTCTAAACTGTAGTTCGCCGAAACATCCCAGCTGGTCTCCGACCAGTCGCGGCCGCTAGTCTCGTCTACCCGAAAGAGGCCGCCGACGATACCGAGATTGGTATGGGCGGTCTTGTCGTCCTGCGTATAGCGCAGTCCTCCCGATACCCGGAACTCGTCGGAAAAGTTGTAGCCGATGTTCGCGTAGATCGCCTGGCTTTTGACTTCCTGCTCCAGCAGGAAATCGCCCGGTCCACCGAGGAATATCGTCGGATCCTGGACGTTCTTGCCCTCTTCCTCAAACCAGTAGAGGCCGGCGACGTAATCCCAGGCGCCGAGCGTGCCCGTCAACTGCAGCTCAGCCGATTGCTGATCGGCTTCCCCGGTCTCAGGGAAGCTCAGAAAATCGTCGAAGAAGGAATCGTCATCGAGGCCAGCCTTGTATTCGGAATGGCGGTCGCTCAGGAGCAGCCTGGCAGCCATGCCGCCGGATATCACGTAATCCACGGTCAGCGAGACGCCCTCCGCCTCGTTCGTCACCGCGATCTGCGACTCCTGGCCGGTATTATTGTTGTACGGATTCGAGGCCGTATCTGCATTGCTGTAGCCGGGCGGCGGCCCGGCCCCGAACACGCCGCCGTTCGGCACCTCGTCAATCAGCGTGTCGTAGGGGCGGAGGCCATTGTCGCCCTCGTTGCCGTCGGCCGTAACCAGGAAAGACAGTCGGTCGTTCGGCGACCACTTGAGCGCGACCCGCGCCGAAATGTCCTCGAGCTCGCCGACTTCCTTGCGCGGGTTTTCGAGCATCAGGAACTTGCCAAGCCCGTCGCGGCTCTGGAATG
>JANLWE010000165.1:0-6458 GCA_031364365.1 Gammaproteobacteria bacterium
CTCTTATTATTCGCGATCCCCGGGATCGCGCGTGCGACCGCCGGCCGCAATCGCTTCATACGCGCGGGCAAACGCGACGACGAACACGGCAGGAAGCCCGGCATCGCCCGCCTGCACGGTCGCGCGGAAGAGTTCCTGGTAGCGGTTCCAGAGGCGGGCCTGCAAGTCGGTTCCGACGACGCCGTGCGCGCGGCGGCCGAGTTGTTCCTCGAGGAGCTCGGGATCCAGTTTCTCGAAGACGGCGGCGAGTGCGTCGCGAAGTGCCGCCGCGATCGCGATCTCGTGATTGCGCGCGCGCGAGAACTGGCCCCGGATCTCGTCAATCGCGCGCGCGTCGCCCGGGCCGCGGCCGGCCAGCATGAGTTCGAGGATCTGTTCGACGGCCGCGATCTGCACCAGCGGGCTCGTCGCATCGCGCCGCCGCGCGCCGGACGAAATGCCGAACTCGCCCGCGAAATCGGCGCGCGTCCGCGCAAGTTCGGTGAAGCCGACGAATGTCTCGCGCAGGAGCTGTCCCGCCTGCTGCAGTGCCGCGGCGCGCACTTCCGCGGGCAACGCCAGCGGATCTATGCCTGCGCCCTTGCAGAGCGCGACCAGGCCCGGCCACAGCTCCTGGTCCTCGCGCGCGCGCGCGGATGCGACCGGCGCTGCCGGCGGGACGACCGGCGGAGCGGGGGCCGCCGGCAGCGCACGCGAAGCCACCCGCTCGGGGCGCGCGCGCAACTGCGACTCGCGTTCGCGCCGCCCGGTCGAGATAAAGGATTTCACTTCGAACGATGCGTCGAGGTCGGCGTCGCTGATCGGATTCGCCTCCTGCGCCGGAAAATCGTTGCCGCCGGAGATCTCGACCTCGATCTCGTATTCGCCGATGCGGAAACGGTCGCCGCTCGCGAGCTGGTGCGGCCGGTCCGGTCCGAGCGCGTCGTCGGAATTGTTGACGAAAGTGCCGTTCGTGCTCGTGTCGCGCAGGAGCCAGGTGCCGCCGCGGTGCTCGATCTCGGCATGACGGCCGGAAACGTAGCGTTCGGTATCCCTGAGCACCCAGTCGTTGCTGGTATGACGCCCCATGCGGCCACCATTGACGCCAAAGGTCCAGCGCGGGTGCTCGCCAGCGGCCGCTGCGTTGTCGCTGACAATTTTCAGCCTGAGCGCCATCGCACGTATAATAACGCGCCTACAGCAGGGCGACCCCCATCCCGATCATGTCTTCAAGTCACATATTCAGGATCGTTTTCGCCAATCAGGGCAAGGTCTACGAGATATACGCCCGCAAAGTCAGCCATGGCGGGCTTTTCGGCTTCGTCGAGGTCGAGGAGCTCGTCTTCGGCGAGCGCAGCAGCGTGGTACTCGACCCGTCGGAAGAGCGCATCAAGTCCGAGTTCGCGGGCGTCAAGCGGAGCTACCTGCCGCTGCATTCGATCATCCGCATCGACGAAGTGCGCAAGCAGGGCGTCAGCAAGATCAGCGTCCTCGAAGGCGGCAATGTTGCCCAGTTTCCAGTCGCCCTGTACCCCGCCGGTACCGATCCTGGCGTGAAGCGCTGACGGCCTGATGCTGCTGTTCCGAGGCGCGCCAGCACTTTCATCATTCCGGATCGAGAGACTGCTCGCAGCGCTCCGGCGAATCGAGCCCTCGGTCCGGCATGTCGCCGTCCACTACCAGCATTTCGTCGATGTCGAACGGACGCTGACGCCTGCCGAAACAGCGGTGCTCGAGCGGCTGCTCGATTTCGACCCGCAGGAACAATCGCCGGAGCGCGGGGGCGTAGTCGTCCTCACGGTGCCCCGGCCCGGAACGATCTCACCCTGGTCCTCGAAGGCGACCGACATCGCGCGCGTCTGCGGACTCGCGTGCGTGCGCCGCATCGAGCGCGGCAGGGCCTGGCGCATCGAGGCAGACCGGAAACTGACGCCGGCCTTGCTCGCAGAGCTCGCAGCGCCGCTCTTCGATCCGATGACGGAAGCGCTGATGGCGGACCTGCAAGGGGCAAGACGCCTGTTCTCGCAGCACGAGCGACGCGCGCTCGGACACATCGCGCTCGGCCGGGAGCCGCAGGCCGCGCTCGTGCGCGCAAACGCCGCACTCGGACTCGCAATGTCGGATGACGAAATCGTGTATCTGGCGGACGTATTCGCGCGACTCGGGCGCGATCCGACCGACGTCGAAGTCATGATGTTCGCGCAGGCGAACAGCGAGCATTGCCGCCACAAGATCTTCAATGCGGACTGGCGCATCGACGAAGTCGCAATGCCGAAGTCGCCGTTCGCGATGATCCGCCACACGCGCGACTGCAGTCCGGAGGGCGTGCTTTCGGCCTACAGCGACAATGCCGCCGTGCTCGAAGGAATGCGCGGATCGCGATTCTATTCTGCGGCCGCGCAGCGGGATTATGGCTGGCACGAGGAGTCGGTCGACATCCTGATCAAGGTCGAGACCCACAATCATCCAACCGCGATTTCCCCGTTCCCCGGCGCCGCGACCGGTTCCGGCGGCGAGATACGGGACGAAGGCGCCACTGGGCGCGGCGCGAAGCCGAAGGCGGGCATGGTCGGATTTACCGTGTCGAATCTGCGCATTCCGGAATTCGTGCAGCCCTGGGAGGTGGATCACGGCCGCCCGGCGCGGATCGCATCCGCGCTCGACATCATGCTGGAGGGGCCGATCGGTGCTGCGGCCTTCAACAATGAGTTCGGGCGCCCCGGCATTCTCGGCTACTTCCGAACGCTCGAGCAGCGCGTGGCGGGCGACCCCGAAGGCCGGGTTCGCGGCTATCACAAGCCGATCATGATCGCGGGCGGTCTCGGCAATGTGCGCCGCATGCACGTCGAGAAATGCGCGGTGCCCGCGGGTGCGCCGCTGGTGCTGCTCGGGGGACCCGCGATGCTGATCGGACTCGGGGGCGGCGCGGCCTCGTCGCAGGGCAGCGGCACCGGCAGCGAGGAACTCGATTTCGCATCGGTGCAGCGCGGCAATCCGGAGATGCAGCGGCGCGCGCAGCAGGTCATCGACGCCTGCTGGGCGCTCGGCGACAACAATCCGGTGCTGATGATCCACGACGTCGGCGCCGGCGGACTCTCGAATGCCGTACCCGAGGTCGTGGCGCCGGGCGGCGGGCGCATCGAACTCGCGCGCGTGCCGAGCGATGAGCCGGGCATGTCACCGCTCGAGATCTGGTGCAACGAGGCGCAGGAGCGCTATGTGCTCGCGCTGTCGCCGGATCGGCTCGATGAATTTGTCTCACTGTGCCGTCGGGAGCGATGCCCGTACGCGGTCATCGGCCAGGCGAGCGACGACGGACGGCTCGTCGTCGACGATGCACGCTCGGGCGAGCGCACGGTCGACATGCTGATTGCCGACCTTCTGGGACGGCCTCCGCGCATGCGACGGGACGTGCGCCGTCGCGCGCGTTACGGGGACGGGTTCGATCCCTCGGGACTGGACCCGGGCGAAACGCTGGCGCGGCTGTTGAAACTGCCTGCCATCGCCGACAAGGGATTCCTGGTCACGATCGGTGACCGGACCGTTGGCGGGCTCATCAGCCGCGATCCGCTCGTCGGACCCTGGCAGGTGCCCGCGAGCGACGTTGCGGTCACGGTCTCGGGTCTTCGCGGTTCTTCAGGCGAAGCCATGGCGATCGGCGAACGGCCGGCGATCGCGCTGCTCGATGCGCCGGCCTCCGGGCGCATGGCGGTCGGCGAGGCGATCACGAACATTACTGCCGCCGACGTGCGGAAGATCGGCGACGTCAAGCTGTCGGCGAACTGGATGGCCGCCTGCGGCGAGCCCGGCGAGGACGCGGACCTCTACGACACGGTGCGCGCAATCGGCGAGGAACTCTGTCCCGCGCTCGGGATCGCGATTCCGGTCGGTAAGGATTCGCTGTCGATGCGCACGACCTGGCGCGCCGACGGCGCCCCGCGATCGGTCGTCGCACCGCTTTCGCTCGTGATCACGGCGTTCGCTCCGGTCGCCGAGGTGCGGCGGACCTTGACTCCGGTACTCGACACTTCGGCAGGGCCGAGCCAGCTCCTGCTCGTCGATCTCGGCGCAGGCCGCGACCGTATCGGCGGATCCTGCCTGGCGCAGGTGTTTGGCTGCGTCGGTGATGTGGTGCCCGACCTGGACGATGCGCAGCGCCTCGTTTCATTCTTTGCAGCGATTCGGGAATTGCGGGACGCGGGCCTGATCCTTGCGTACCACGACCGCTCCGACGGCGGGCTTGCGGTCACGTTGCTCGAGATGGCGTTCTCGGGTCGAGCAGGCCTCGACATCGATCTCGGCGACGTCGCTGAGCCGATCGCGGCGCTCTTCAGCGAAGAACTTGGCGCCGTCCTGCAACTGCGTAGCGGCGATCTCGGGCGTTCCCGGGACATCCTCGAGCGGCACGGACTCGGCGCACTCTCGCGCCCGCTTGGCCAGGTCACGCGCGCGCGGCAGATCCGCATCGCGGGCGCGGGCCGGCTGCTGATCGATGAGGATCGCGTGCGCCTGCGCGCGCTGTGGTCGGAGACGAGCTGGCGGATGCAGCGGCTGCGAGACACGCCGGCCTGCGCGGACGAGGAGCGCGACGCTCGTCTCGACGAGGAGGACCCGGGCCTCAGCTGGCGACTCGGATTCGATCCAGGCGACGACGTCGCGGCGCCTTTCATCGCGACGGGCGTGCGTCCGCGGGTCGCGGTCCTGCGTGAGCAGGGCGTCAACAGCCAGGTCGAAATGGCGGCCGCGTTCGATCGCGCCGGATTCACGGCGGTCGACCTCCATATGACGGACCTGATCGACGGCGGCGCAACCCTCGAGGGCTTCCACGGGCTCGTGGCCTGTGGCGGCTTCAGCTACGGCGACGTGCTGGGTGCGGGCGAGGGCTGGGCGAAATCGATCCTGTTCAATGCCCGCGTGCGCGGTCTGTTCGAGGCCTGGTTCCAGCGCGAAGACCGTTTCACGCTCGGCGTCTGCAATGGTTGCCAGATGCTGGCTTCGCTGGCCGAACTGATTCCGGGCGCCTCGCGCTGGCCGCGCTTCCGGCGCAACCGCTCGGAGCAATTCGAAGGCCGGCTCTCGATGGTTGAGGTCGTCGAATCGTGCTCGCTCTTCTTCGCGGGCATGGCGGGATCCCGGCTGCCGATCGCAGTCGCGCACGGCGAGGGACGGGCCGAGTTCCGCTGCGTCGAGGACGAGCGCGCGGCAGTCGCGCACACCATCCTGAGGTTCGTGGACAATCGCGGTCGCGTCGCGGCGACCTACCCGGCGAATCCGAACGGCTCGCCGCAGGGTGCGGCGGGTTACGCGTCGGATGATGGGCGGGTCGCAATCCTGATGCCGCACCCGGAGCGCGTATTCCGCACGGTGCAGAATTCCTGGCATCCCGCGGACGCGGGCGAGGACAGTGGCTGGATGCGGATCTTCAGGAACGCGCGGGTCTGGGTCGGCTGAGCGCCCCGTTCAGGGACGCGCGCCCGGCAGCGGCGTGACGTTGGACGAATCCTCGGAGAAGTAACGCCGCACCATCATCGCCTGCTGCAGCCTGCCGCGGCGCACATAGGCCTGATAGAGCAAGTCTTTGAGGACCTCGAGCAGTACGCCCGCCTGGAAGGCGTCGATCTCGGGCAGATTCACGCGGCCCGGCGTGTCGACGTCGAACAGCACTTTCTTGACCACGGCGAAGGATTCGTCGTCGAGCTCCGCAAGCCGGCGGATGTTCGAAAGTTCGTCGTACAGTTCGAGCTTGCCGTCCTCGCCGAGATCGGCGAATGCACACTGCGCGACGCGCCGGCACATCGAGGCGAAGGCGTTGTAGCAGGCGACACTGAAGCAGGCGAAGGCCTCCTTCAGGAGCGCCTCGGTGTCTTCCGGCAGGTAGGTGAAATTGAAGCGTTCCCGTGGACGCTCGAGCTCGACGAAATTCGGCGCGAGCTCGACGCGGCTGCCGGCGTACAGCTTGACGGTGAAGCGCAGGAAGATCGGCCCATTGCAGGACTCACAGCGATAGACCAGCCCGACCTGCGCGGGCTTGTGCTGCTGGAGCGCATTGAAATCCGGGACCGAGACCGGCGAGATGTGCGCAAGCACCTGGCAATGCGGGCAGTGGAGCGCGAGACCACTCTCCTGGTCGTGATGCAGGCGCCCCGCCGAGTCGATGTAGACCGCCATGGAAGACCTCCGGCTTTGCCGAGTCTAGCAGGAGGGGACAGTCCCCTTTGCCGTAAAACCTGCAAAGGTGACAGTCCCCCAGGCGTCAATCAGGCATGCAGCGACTTGTAGCGCAGGCGGTGCGGCTGGTCCGCGAGCTCGCCCTTGCGGCGCCTGAGATCCACCACGTACTCCTGGTAATTCCCCTCGAACCAGACGACCTCGCTGTCGCCCTCGAATGCCAGGATGTGCGTGGCGATGCGGTCGAGGAACCAGCGATCGTGGGAGATGACGATCGCGCAACCCGGAAAGTTCAGGAGCGCTTCCTCGAG
>JANLWE010000167.1:0-22525 GCA_031364365.1 Gammaproteobacteria bacterium
TGACGCGCAGCGCGAGCGTCGTGGCGGATCCGATTTCGATCTGTCGGGCCGAGAGCCACGGGAACGCGGCGTTCGACAGGTCCGCCTGCGTGATCCGTGCCAGGATGTCACGTGCGCGGGGTCCCGCGACGATCAGCGTGCCCATGCGCTCGGACAGGTGCTCGATATGCACCGAGCCATCGGCGGGAAGCGCGCGCGTCAGCACATCGTCGTCATGGTGCTCGGCCACGGCCGCCGAGATTGCGTAGAACTGCCCGCTGTGCAGGCGCGTGACCGTGAACTCGCTGACGATGTGCCCGCGCTGATCGAGCGCGTAGGCGAGTCCAATGCGGCCGAGCCTTGGCAAGCGCGAGCACAACAACCGGTCGAGATAGGTCTCAGCGCCGGGACCTGAGATCATGAATTTGGAAAAGCCCGGCAAGTCCATGAGCCCGGCTCGCTCGCGCACTGCCTGCACTTCCGCGCCGACGGTCGCGAACCAGTGGCGCGCGCGACGGAAAGTAAGCGACTGCGCGTCGCTGCGGCCGTCTGTGTCGTACCACAGCGCCCGTTCCCAGCCACCACGCACGCCGAAGCGCGCGCCCTGTGCGGCGAGACGCTGGTGCAGTGGCGAGGTGCGCAGCGGACGCCCCGCGGGCCGCTCCTCGTACGGAAAGGCCGGCGCGTACTCGTTCTGGTAGGTCTCGATCGCCTTGGCGTGCGTAAAGGCCTGCGTTGCGTAACCCGTGTAGCGGCGTGGATCGATCGACCACAGGTCCCATGCGGGCCCGCCATCGACCACCCACTCGGCGAGTGCCTTGCCGGCGCCGCCGGCCTGCGCAATACCGAAACTGAAGGTGTTGCAGTGATAGAAATCATGCAGCCCGTGCGCGGGACCGAGGTACGGCAGCCCATCCGGTGAATACGGGATCGGGCCGTTGACGACGCGCTTGATGCCCGCGCGCGCCAGCACGGGCACGCGCCTGAACGCCGCCTCCATGTAGTACTCAAGCCGCTCGAGGTCGTCCGGCCAGAGCTTGTAGGAAAAGTCCTCCGGAATGCCGTCGAGCCACGCGGCGGTCGCGCGCTGTTCGTATGGCCCTAGAATCAGTCCGCCGCGTTCCTGCCTGAGGTAATACGACACATCCGGATCGCGCAGCAGCGGCACGCGCACGCTGCGGGCGAGAAGCTCCGGCACCTCCTCGGTGACCAGGTACTGATGCGACATCGTGACGATCGGCAGGGTCTGCCCGATGAGCGCCATCACTTCACCGGCACGATAGCCAGCGGCATTGACGACCACGTCCGCGAGGTACTCACCCTTGTTGGTCGTCACCTGCCATTCGCCGGTTGGCCGCTGGGCGAGCGCCGTGACTTTGGTGAAACGCTGCACGCGCGCGCCGAGCTTGCGTGCGGCCGCGGCAAACGCCTGCGTCAGCTGCGCCGGGTCGATGTCTCCATCCTCAGGATCCCACAGCGCGCCCTTGAGGTCTTCGAGTTCGACCAGCGGGTGGCGCTCGCGAAGTTGTGCCGGCGTCAGGAGTTCGTAGTCGAGCCCGTTGGCATGGGCAAGCCCGAGTACGTACCGGTATTCGTCCATCCGCTCATCGGTATGCGCAAGCCGTACCGAACCAGTGACGTGGTAGTTGATCGGGTAATCCGGATCCTCGGCGAGGCGCCGGTAGAGCGCTGCCGAATACTGCTGCAGCTTGAGCATGCCCCAACCCGTCGAAAAGGTCGGCGCATTGCCCGCGGCATGCCAGGTCGAACCCGAGGTCAGTTCGTTCTGCTCGAGCAGCACAGCGTCGGTCCAGCCGCGCAGGCACAGGTGGTACAGGCAACTGCAGCCCACCGCGCCGCCACCGATCACCACGACCCGCACTCTGTCGGTCATATTCGTGAAAAAAGTATATACTTTTTTCACGGTTATCATCCTACGACTATCGTTCTAGAGAATCCCGGCGGCTCTGAAGTGCAGCAAACAGCGGCAGCGGTTCCCACGCTTCCTTCTTGCGTCGATGTCGTCATCATCGGCGGCGGCGTGGTCGGCGCAAGCGTCGCCTATCACCTCGCGAAGCGCGGCCAGGTCAATGTTGCCCTCCTCGAACGCCGGCAGCTCACCTGCGGCACCACCTGGCACGCGGCGGGCCTGGTCGGACAACTGCGAGCCACGCAGAATCTCACGCGCCTGGCGCAATACACCGCGGGGCTCTACGCACGGCTCGAGGCCGAGACCGGACAGGCGACCGGGTTCAAACAGACCGGATCGCTCGCGGTCGCACCCACCGCCGCGCGCTTCGAGGAACTGAAGCGCGGTGCCTCAATGGCCCGCTGCTTCGGACTCGAGGTCAATATCCTCAGTCCCGCCGAGGCCGGCAAGCTCTGGCCCCTGCTCGAGATCGATGATCTGGTCGGGGCCATTCACCTGCCGCAGGACGGCCAGACCAACTCGGTCGATACGACGCAGGCGCTCGCGCGTGGCGCCAGGCAGCTCGGCGTGAAAGTCATTGAGAATTGCCGGGTCACGAATATCCGCACGCAGGCGGGGCGCGTCACCGGCGTCGAAACCGACCTCGGACCGGTACGCGCCGACATCGTCGTCAATTGCGCCGGCATGTGGGCGCGCGAGATCGGCGGATGGGTCAACGCAACCGTGCCGCTGCATGCCGCCGAACATTTCTACATGGTGACGCCGCCGATCGCCGGATTGAGTCCGGGGCTGCCCGTGCTGCGCGATTCGGATGGCTGCTCGTATTTCAAGGAGGACGCCGGCAAGCTGCTGGTCGGCTGGTTCGAAGCCGTGGCCAAGCCCTGGGGCATGGACGGGATCCCGGAAAACTTCTCGTTCGATCAGCTTCCCGATGACCTCGCGCACATCGAGCCGCTCATCGAGTCGGCCATGCGCCGCGTGCCAGCGCTGCAAGACTCCGGCGTGCAGGTGTTCTTCAACGGACCGGAGAGTTTCACGCCCGATGACCGCTATCTGCTCGGCGAGACGCCGGAGGTGCGCGGCCTCTACGTCGCAGCCGGCTTCAACTCGATCGGCATCCAGTCCGCTGGCGGCGCAGGCAAGGTCCTTGCCGACTGGATCGTCGACGGGCATCCACCCATGGACCTTTGGGACATCGACATCCGCCGCTGCATGCCGTTCCAGCGCAACAAGCGCTACCTGCGTGACCGCACGGTCGAATCGCTCGGCCTCCTGTATGCGATGCACTGGCCGTTCCGCCAGGCGGACACTGCGCGCGGCGTGCGCAAATCGACGCTCCACGACCGGCTGCTCGCAGCGGGCGCCTGCTTCGGCGAGGTCGCAGGTTTCGAGCGGCCTAACTGGTTCGCGCCTCCCGGGGTAACGGCCGCCTACCAGTACAGCTACGGCCGGCAGAACTGGTTCGAGCATTCCGCAGCCGAGCACAAGGCCGTGCGCGACGCGGCGGGTCTGTTTGACCAGTCGTCCTTTGCCAAATTTGTCGTCGAGGGGCCCGACGCCGAGTCCGTGCTCAACAGGATCTCGGCCGCGGACGTCGCCGTGCCGGTCGGCAGGATCGTCTACACCCAGTGGCTCAATGAGCGTGGCGGTATCGAGGCGGACCTCACCGTCACCCGCGAGTCCGAACACCGCTATCTGGTGGTCACCGCCTGCGCCACGCAAACGCGCGATCTCGCGTGGCTGCGCCGGCACATTCCCGAGGCAGCGCGCGCGGCCGCGGTCGACGTATCGAGCGCGTACGCGGTGCTTGGCCTGATGGGACCCCTGAGCCGGCCACTCCTCGGCTCATTGACCGATGCCGACCTCGGCAATGACGCGTTCCCGTTCGGTACTTCAAGGATCATCGACCTTGGCTACGCCCGCGTCCGCGCCAGCCGCATCACCTACGTCGGCGAACTGGGCTGGGAGTTCTACGTGCCCACTGACTGCGTGCAATCGATCTACGATGAGATCGTGCGTGCCGGCGGCGCCTTTGGCCTGAGGCTGGCGGGCTATCACGCGATGAACTCGCTGCGCATGGAAAAGGCCTACCGCCACTGGGGCCACGACATCTCGGACGAGGACACGCCGCTCGAGGCCGGCCTCGGCTTTACCGTCGCGTGGGACAAGCCCGGCGGCTTCATCGGCCGCGATGCCCTGTGGCGTCAGAAGGAAAACGGCGTGCGTCGCCGTCTTGCATTGTTCGCGGTCGACCGGGCGGAGCCTGTCCTGTATCACAACGAGCCCATCTGGCGGGATGGCCGGCGTGTCGGCCGCACGACCTCCGCGATGTTTGGCCACACGGTGGGGCGTCAGCTCGCGATGGGATACATCGAGAACGACGGTGACGTCGTTTCGGCCGACTGGATCGGTGCCGGACACTACGAACTGGAAGTGGCGGGGGTGCGTCTCCCGGCGCTGGTATCGTTGCGGCCGTTCTATGACCCGACCAGTCAGCGCATCAAGGTGTAGCCGTGCGCCGCGCGGAGTTGCCAGATGATCCACCGCAGGCCGAGCCTACGATCGGTCAGCAGATCCGGGAACTCAGGCGCATCAAGCGCCTGACACTGCAGCAAATGGCCGACACCCTGTCGGTGTCCGTCGGCTACCTGAGCCAGATCGAGCGCAATCGCTCGAAACTGCCGATCGGGACCTTGCGCCGGATCTGCGACGTTCTCGGCGTGCACATCACCTGGTTCTTTCCGGCGGGGGCCGCGGGCCCGCCCGCCGAGCGCAACTTCGTCGTGCGCGCGGGCAACCGGCGCCGCATGAGCTTTACCGGCCTCGGCATCAACGAGGACTTGTTGTCGCCCAATCTGTCGGGACCTCTTGAACTCCTGATGAGCACGATCGAACCGGGCGCGGACAGCGGCGAATACAGTCACGACGGCAATGAAGCGGGCGTAGTCGTCGCCGGGGTCATGGAGCTCTGGGTGAACGATCTGTACTTCCGGCTGGAATCAGGAGACAGCTTCTCGTTCAACAGCACGGAACGCCACCGCTGCCGCAATCCCGGCAAGGTGCCGACCAAGGTTGTCTGGGTGATCACGCCGCCGCACTACTGAGCGGACTCGAATCGCAGCGCCCGACTCAGGCCGCGGGCAACAGGATGATCTTGCCGATGTGCTGCTTGGCGAGGAATTGCTGCTGGGCTTGAACAATGGCGCTCAATGGATGGGTCCCGGCGATCAGCGGCTTGATCTCTGCGCGTTCGATGTAGCGCACCAGGTTACCGAACACATCGGGCTCCAGGACCGTGCAACCGAGCAGGCGCAGATCCTTCAGGTACAGAGTCCTCAGGTCGAGTTCGACCGTCGGCCCGGAGATTGCGCCAGCCACCGCGTATCGGCCGCCGCGTCGAAGTACTTCGAGGAGTTGCGGGAAGCGGCGGCCGCCGACGACGTCGACCACCACATCGATCGATTCCCGTCCGAGTTCGTACACAAGATCGGCGTCGCGCTCGCTGACGCGGGACGCGCCGAGTGCGGCGACCGCAGCGGCCTTCGATGCGCTCGCGCTGGCGATTACGTGGGCGCCGCGCCGCTTTGCAAGTTGCACCGTGGCCGAGCCAACACCCCCCGATGCGCCGGTCACCAGAACTGTCTCGCCGGCGCCGACGGCGGCGCGTTTAAGCATGTTCTCGGCGGCGGAATAGGCACAGGGAAAGGACGCGAGTTCCATATCGGAGAGCGGACTCAGGATCCGATAGGCATGGGCAGCGGGCACCCGGGCGAACTCGGCGAACGAGCCGTCGCATTCCGAGCCGAAATAGATCGCCCGACAGCGATCGCCACCCGGGGGAAGGAATACCCGGAAGACCGGCTCGATCAACACGCGTTCGTCGAGCCGCGCAGGATTGACGCCTGCGCCGACCGCTACGATTCGCCCGCAGGCATCGGCGCCCTGGATACGCGGGAAAGTGAGTGTCGCTCCGGTCCAGCCGGAATCCTCGTAGCGCGCCGCGGCATGGCCGCCCGCGGCAGCCGCCGCTGTCGTTCCCTCGGTGACGGCCTTCGAGTACCAGGCGGTGCGGGTGTTGATGTCCGTATTGTTGACCGCAGCCGCGCCGATGCGGACCAGGACTTCGCCCCTGTGCGCCACCGGCACCGGCACATCGTCGCGGTACTCAAGCTGATCGAATCCGCCGTGGCCCTTCAACAGGACTGCCTTCATCGTGCGCGGCAGACTCGTCATCACGCGCCGATGGTAACAAGCTGACTTCGCCGATCACAATTTTATCAGAGTGCGGCAGTGACGAAGGCCCGGCCCATCGCCATTCGCGAGTTCGATGGTCAACTCGTTCGGGGAACTGATATAAAGTCGCGCCATCGACAAGAACTCTGCGGGGACGGAGGCAGCGAGTGGAAGGACACCGAATCGGCTTTATCGGTCTGGGCAACGTGGGAGCAAGCCTCGCGGGCAACCTGCTGCGCCACCGCGTCGACTTGACCGTGAGAGACCTCATTCCGGAGCGCGTCCGCGCTTTCGAGTCGCAGGGCGCCAAGGCCGGCGGTTCACCCAAGGCGATGGCCGAGCAGGTCGACATCATCATCACTTGCCTGCCCTCGCCCGCCGCGACCACCGCAGTGATGCAGGGGCCGGACGGCGTGCTGGCGGGCCTCTCCGCCGGCAAGATCTGGCTCGAAATGAGCACCACCGACGAGACAGAGGTGAAGCGCCTGGCGCTCCTGGTACAGGAGAAAGGCGCTTCGGCAATGGATTGCCCGGTTTCGGGCGGCTGCCATCGCGCCGCTACCGGGAACATCTCTATTTTCGCCGGCGGCGACCGCAGCACCTTCGAGCGGGTATTGCCTCTCCTATCGATCCTCGGCCGCCAGATCCTGCACACGGGACCGCTCGGTTCCGCATCGGTACTGAAGGTGATGACGAACTACCTGTGCACGGTGCACCTCGTTGCGCTGACCGAGGCCCTGACGACGATGAAAGTGGCGGGTCTCGACATGAACACGGTCTATGAGGCCATCCGGATTTCCTCCGGGAATTCCTTCGTTCATGAAACGGAATCCCAGGTGATCCTCAATGGCAGCCGAGACATCAGTTTCACGATGGACCTCGTGATCAAGGACGTCGGTCTGTTCGACGAAATTGCGCGCCACCTCAACGTGCCGCTCGAGCTTTCGCACCTCGTGCTGAGCATCTTCAGGGATGGTGAGCGACGCTACGGCCCGAGGGAACTGTCTCCGAACATCATCCGGCGTCTCGAAGACGCCTGTTCGGTACGCGTGCTCGGCGAAGGTTTCCCCGCGACAATCGTCGACGACCAACCGGAGGCGGTTGGCCACGAAGTAATCCCGAAAGCGCGGCTCCAACCTCCGGGATGACATCGGACCCTAACGGACTGGTTCGCCCGCCATCTCAAGGTGCAACTTCGTGCCCTTGTAGGGGTGCTTGCGCGCGACCTCTTCGTTCAATTCGACGCCGAGACCCGGCGCCTTCGACGGAATGACGTAGCCATTCTGCCACTCGATCGGCTTTTTCAGGATGGCGGCGTGAAATCCCTGCCAGCGCTCAATGCCTTCGAGGATCAGGAAATTCGGGCTGCAGGTCGCGAGCTGGATATTCGCCGCGCCTACCACCGGTCCGCAATAAAGATGCGGAGCAATCTGCACGTGCTGTACCTCCGCCATCCCGGCGATCTTTTTCGCTTCGAGGATTCCGCCGACCCGGCCGAGGTTTATCTGCAGAATGGCGGCGCCGCCCACGCGCAGCAAGCGCGCGAAATCGTACTTGGTCGTCAGCCGCTCGCCAGTCGCGATCGGCACGGAGGTGGCACGCGCCACCACCGCCGATTCCTCCGGACTGTCCGGCGGCACCGGTTCCTCCAGCCACAGAGGATCGTAGGGCTCGATGCGGCGTGCGAGACGGATTGCGCCCGCTGCGGTCATCTGGCCATGCGTGCCGAAGAGCAGATCCATCTTGTTGCCAACCGCTGCACGCAGCTGACGCATGAAGCGTTCGCACAGGTCGAGCGCCTCGAGCGAAAGCTGGCGCCCGTCGAAAGCACTGTAGGGGCCGGCGGGATCGAACTTGACCGCGGTGAATCCCTGCTTGAGGTACTCCACCGCGCGCTCGGCCGCGAGGTCCGGGTCGTGATACACGGCTTCGCTCTCGCCCTCCCGCGGATAGATATACGTGTAGCAGCGCAGCCGTTCATGCACGCGCCCGCCAAGCAGCTGGTATACGGGCTGATTGGCCGCTTTGCCAACGATGTCCCAACACGCCATTTCGAGCCCGCTCAGCACGCCGATGAGCGTGAGATCCGGATGCTGCGTGAAGCCGCTGGAATAGACGCGGCGCCAGATCGATTCGATCGCGTGCGGATCCTGACCCGCGAGGTAGCGCCCGAACACGTCCTCCAGCATCCGCGCGACGAGGTCCGGATGAAAAGGCACGCAATACACTTCACCCAGACCCGAGATGTTGTCGTCTGTCGTCAGTTTTACAAACACGAAGTAGCGGCCACCGTAATGCGGCGGCGGATTGCCGACCACAAAGGTCTGGATGTCTTTGAGTTTCATACCGTCAGCATAATCTCAATTGCAGACGTTCGACCGCGGTCGGCCTATGCAAGAAAAGCTTCACGTCAGCTAAAAAAGGCATTGACGCCAGGCCGCCCGCTGACTCAGGCTGAGCGCGCCGAGGAGAACGAGATGAATCGAGTCCGAATCGACCGGCGGTGGCTCCCGCTCAACGGGTTGCGGGCTTTCGAAGCGGTTGCCAGGCATGGCAGCTTTACCGGCGCCGCGCATGCCTTGCTGATCTCCCAAAGCGCATTGTCGCGCCATGTCATTTCCATCGAAAAGCTGATCGGCGCGCAGCTGTTCGAGCGCCGTCCACACTCGCTGGTGCTGACTCAAGCCGGCCAGCACCTGCTGCCAGCGGTCACCAAGTCCTTCGATCGACTCGAGTACTCGCTCGACGAGATCCGCAACGGCGGCGCGCCGACGCTGCGCACCCTTCGAGTGCAGATGCCCCCGACCTTTGCGGTGCGCGTCGCCGTGCCGATCCTTCGGGACTTCCGCCGCGCCAATGCCGAAGTCGAAATCGATCTCGTGAGCCCCTACGACGTTGGCCCGCCGCCCAGCGACGTGGACGTTGCGGTCGTCTACTCCAAGCCTTCCGTCACCGAGTGCGTGAGCGACCTGCTTTGGCCGGTGCGGCTGGGCATTCTCTGCCACCCCGACCTGGCGCGGCGGCATGCCGGAAAGGACCTCCCGACTTTTGTCCGCGACAATGAACTGCTGCACGTGCGCATCGCAGATCTTCCGCGCCATCACCTGTGGTCGCTGCTCGCGAAGCAGGTGGGTCTCGCACAGTTCAACTACGAGCGCGGCCTCGTGTTCGATACCGCGCTGCTCGCCGTGGAATATGCGCTGAGTGGCGAAGGCCTCGCGCTTGTCGACGTGAACCTCTTTGCCGAAGACCTGCGCGCGGGACGGCTGGTGCGTCCGTTCGACGTCACGCTCGACGACGGCTACGGCTACTATCTTCTCACTCACCCGGAGGGCCTGAGCGACACGGCAATTGTGCTGTTCCGCTCGTGGCTCATCGAGCACTTTGGCCCGCAGCAGGCCGCCGAAGAATCGCGCGTCCGCATTGCCGTCTCGAATGACTGAGGCAACCTCGACCGCGGCCGCCGGTGCAGAGAGCGAAAGCCGTCGACCACGCCGGCGCCCGGGCACAGAGTCGCGCTCTGCCCCAGCGCCAGATCGGTCGCGCAGCTACCGGCACCTGATCAATCCATTCGAGCCGCTGAAGGTTTTTTCCGACGACCAGGTCGCCGCCATCCACGAAGCGGCCCTCACGATCCTCGAAAACCATGGCATGCGCGTGCTGCTGCCCGAGGCGCGCGAGGCCTACCGGCGCGCTGGCGCGACAGTTGATGAATCGACGTTCAACGTGCGGCTCGATCGCGGCCTGGTCACGGGATCGCTCGCGAAAGCACCGCGCGAAATCACGCTGCATGCCAAAGACCCGGAACGCCACATGCCGGTCTGGGGCAAGCATGTGATATTCGCGCCGACCTCCGGTCCGCCGAACATCATGGATACCGCCCGCGGCAAACGCGCGGGCTCGTTCGAGGACTTCTGCAACCTCCTGAAACTCTGCCAGAACCACGAGGTCATCCATGTGCTCGGCGGCTGTGTCGAACCGCAGGACGTGCCGGTGCAGTTCCGGCATCTCGAGACGACGCGCTCGATGCTGATGCTGACCGACAAGGTTCCGAAAGTCTACGCGCGCGGCCCGGGCCAGAACGCCGACAATTTCGAGCTGATTCGCATCGCCTACGGCCTGACGCAAGAGGAATTCAGGTCACGGCCCTACGTCTCAACGATCATCAACACGAACTCGCCCCGCCAGCTCGATATCCCGATGGCGAACGGCATCATGGATTACGCCGCGGCGGGCCAGGTGCTGATCATCACGCCGTTCACGCTCGCGGGCGCCATGGCGCCCATCACAATTGCCGGCGCGCTGACGCTTGCGCACTCCGAGTTTCTTGCAAGCCTTGCGCTCGCCCAGATCGTCCGGCCCGGCGCCCCGGTCGTTTACGGAAGTTTCACGTCCAATGTCGACATGAAATCCGGATCGCCCGCTTTCGGCACGCCCGAGTACGCCAAGGCTGCGTTCGGCGCCGGGCAGATCGCGCGTTACATCGGATTGCCCTGGCGCTCATCCAGTGCCACAGCCTCGAACTCGCCAGACGCCCAGGCGGCCTATGAGTCGCAGATGAGTCTGTGGGGCGCACTGCTCGGAGGCGGTAATTACATCCTGCATGCAGCCGGCTGGCTCGAGGGCGGGCTCACGACGTCCTACGAAAAATTCATGCTCGACATCGAGATGCTGCAGATGTTCGCGGAGCTGTTCCAGCCGGTTGGCGCGACGCCTGAAGACCTCGCCCTCGACGCGATCGCCGAAGTCAACTCCGGCGGCCACTTCTTCGGCTGCGCGCACACGATGGCGCGCTACCGCACGGCTTTCTACTCGCCGCTCGTTTCCGACTGGCAGAATTTCGGGCAGTGGACCGAGGCCGGCGCCAAGACCGCAACAGAACGCGCCCATGCGCTGTGGCAGGCGTCACTCGCGCGCTACGCACCGCCGCCGCGCGACCCGGCCACGGTCGAAGCAGTGGACGACTTCGTCGCGCGCCGCACCGCCGAAGGCGGAGCCCCACCCGTCAGTTGAAGGCAGCTCGAGGAGCGGTATGCGAACGCATGTGCAGGTAGCCGTGATCGGCGGCGGCGTGGTGGGCGTCAGCGTCCTCTATCACCTCACCAAAGCCGGCTGGAAGGACGTTCTCCTGATCGAACGTAGCGAGCTCACCTCGGGCTCGACCTGGCACGCCGCGGGCGGCATGCACACCGTGAACGGCGATCCAAATGTCGCAAAGCTGCAGCAATACACCATCAAGCTCTACGACGAGATCGAGCGCATTTCCGGGCAGTCCTGCGGTCTTCACATCACCGGTGGCCTGATGCTCGCCGGTACGCCGGAGCGGCTCGACTGGCTCAAGATGACCGTTGCGCGCGGCCGCTATCTCGGCATGGAGCTCGAGCTGCTCTCGGTCGCGGAGACCAAGAAGATTTATCCGCTCATGGATGAGGCGCATTTCGTCGGAGCAATCTACGATCCCATCGAGGGGCATGCCGATCCGTACGGCGTCACGCATGCCTATGCAAAATCGGCGCAGATCGGCGGCGCGGAGGTGATACGGCAGACGCGCGTCGTCGATCTGAAAGCGCGGCCCGACGGCGGCTGGGACGTCATCACCGACCAAGGCACCGTGCACGCGGAGCACGTCGTCAACGCCGGTGGCCTCTGGGCGCGAGAAGTCGGCCGCATGGTGGGCCTCGAATTGCCGGTGCTTGCGATGGAGCACCAGTATCTCATCACCGAGGATCTGCCGGAACTCAAGGGCCAGAAAGAGCAGCTCCACGTCATTGATTTCGAAGGCGAGATCTACATGCGCCAGGAGCGTGGCGGCATGCTGATGGGCACCTACGAACGCGCGGCCGTGCCATGGTCGCCGCATACGACGCCCTGGGATTTCGGTCAGGACCTGCTGCCGAACGATCTCGAGCGCATCGCACCCAGTCTCGAAGTGGGGTTCCAGCATTTCCCGCGCATTGCGACGGCGGGCATCAGGAAGATCGTGAACGGACCCTTCACGTTCGCACCCGATGGCAACCCGCTCGTCGGGCCGGTCCCGGGCCTGAGAAATTTCTGGGTCGCCTGCGGCGTGATGGCGGGCTTCAGCCAGGGCGGCGGCGTCGGGCTGACGCTGGCGAACTGGATGACGGAAGGCGACCCCGGCGCGGATGTCTGGGCAATGGACATTGCCCGCTACGGCGACTGGGCGACACGCGCCTACACCAACGCCAAGGTGCGCGAAAACTATTCGCGACGCTTTCGTATCCGCTTTCCGAATGAAGAACTCGAAGCCGCCCGACCACTCAAGACGACACCGATCTATCAACGCCTGCAGGCGGAAAACGCGGTATTCGGGGAATACTGCGGGCTCGAGCATGCGCTCTGGTTTGCCCCGATGGGTAGCGCCGCGCACGAGGACGTGACCTTCCGTCGTTCGAACGCGCACGCCGCCGTTGGCGACGAATGCGGGGCGGTGAGCCATGCGGTGGGACTCATCGAAATCTCCAATTACGGCAAGTTCAAGATCATGGGGAGCGCCGCCGCCAACTGGTTGTCCTCGATCATGGCGAATCGGGTGCCAGACGTCGGCAAGCTCGCGCTGACTCCGATGCTGAATGAGCGCGGCCGCCTGATCGGCGACTTCACGATGTGCCGCGTGGCCGAGGACCATTTCTTCCTGATCGGCACGTATGCAGCCGAGCGCTACTACCAGCGCTGGTTCGAACGGCGGATGCCTGATACGGGTGTCACGGTTCGACCCTGTGCAATGGAATACACCGGACTCTCGATCGCCGGGCCCGAAGCGCGGCCACTGCTGCAATCGCTGGTCGACATCGATCTCGCCACCGCGTCCTTTCCGTTCCTGTCGTTTCGGCAGGCGGATGTGGGCATGGTACCGGCGTATCTCGGTCGCGTGTCCTTCACCGGCGATCTGGGTTATGAGATCTGGGTGACATCGGAGTATCAGCGCGCACTCTTCGACCTCCTGATACAAGCGGGCCGCAAGCATGGCCTCAGGCATTTCGGCGGGCGCGCGTTGAATGCGATGCGACTCGAGAAGAGCTTCGGCAGCTGGGCCCGCGAGTATCGGCCCATCTACGGACCCCATGAGGCCGGGCTCGACCGCTTCGTTGACCTCGGGAAACCGGTTTTTGTCGGCCGCGAGGCAGCCGTCGCGGAAAAGAAGCGCGGCGGCGAACGCAAGCTCATCACGCTCGAAGTCGACGCGCGCGACGCGGACGCGATCGGCGACGAGCCGATCTGGCACGAGGGGCGCGTCGCGGGCTGGGTGACATCCGGCGGCTTCGGTCACCGCGTGCAGAAATCGCTCGCGCTCGGCTACGTCGACAACCAGGCGGCTGCGGCGACGTCCGGCTTCGAAGTCGAGCTGATTGGCGAGCGCCGGTCCGCCGTGCGACTCGTGGCTCCCGCCTTCGACCCGCAAGGCGCACGGATGCGCGCCTGAGTACTCGTCTGGATGGAGGGCCGATGACCACGAACGCGCAGGCAGAACCTGGGGCTCACGAAGCCGGTGAGGGCTCTGGAACCGTCGCACTACGCTGGTACGTGCTGATCATCATGGTCCTCGTCTACACGCTCAGCATTGCGGACCGCTACGTGATCTCGACGGTGCTCGAGCCGATACGACTGGAACTGCAGCTCAGCGATTCCGGTATTGCCTTGCTGACCGGCGTCTCGCTCGCGCTCTTTTATGTCGTGCTGGGATTCCCGCTTTCGTGGCTGATCGATCGCGGCAACCGTCGCAACATCATCGCGTGGTGCCTCATTGGCTGGTCGGTCATGACGACACTCTGTGGACTGTCGCGCAGCTACCTGCAGCTGCTCTTCGCCCGCATCGGCGTGGGTGTCGGCGAAGCCGGCGGGACACCCGGCGCCAACTCCATCATCTCGGACTACTTCCCCGCCGCGCGGCGACCCATGGCACTGACGATCTTTTCACTGGGGGCCCCGATCGGCGCGTGGCTCGGCGCAGACATCGCCGGAATGATCAATGATCGCTATGACTGGCGCACGGTTTTCCTCGTGCTCGGAATCCCGGGAGTCATCGTCGGCCTGTTGATATTCGCGACGGTTCGCGAGCCAACGCGCGGTCAACTGGACAGCAAGGGCGGCGACCACGAAGGCGCCTCCTTTACCGAAAGCATGCGTTTCCTCTGGACCCAGAGTTCGGCCGTGCACGTCATGGTCGCGAGCGCGCTCACGGCATTGTGGGGCTGGGGATTGATGTGGTGGACCCCGACATTCCTCGTTCGCAACTATGGCCTGACACCGGGCGAAGCAGGTGCGATTATCGGGCCCATCCACCTGTTCGGCGGCGGACTCGCGACGTTACTCACCGGATGGTGGCTTGCGCATCCGTCGATGACAGACCCGCGCCGCGTGGTGCGCCTCATGGGAATTGGCGTCGGAGTCGCGACCGGAGTTTCGCTCGCCATCTACTGGACCCGCGACCTGCGGCTGGCGACGGCACTGTTCTGGATATTCATCCCGTCGATCTATTTCTACATCGGTCCCTGCTTCGGGTTGATGAACAATCTCTGCGAACCGCGCATGCGGGCGCAGTTCTGCGCCGCCCTGTTGTTCCTCGCCAACGTCGGCAACCTCATTATCGCGCCACAGGCAGTCGGATTTCTGAGCGATGCATTTGCCCCGGGCCACATCGCGAATGGTGAATCGTTGCGACAGGCGATGCTGTGCCTCGTGCCGGTCGGCGCCTGGGCGTGCTGGCATTACTTCCGCTCGGCCAGGCGCATCCTGCAGGACCAGGAGCACGCCACCGGCGTCAGGGTGCGGTAACGGCACGGCCCGGTACCGAATCGGGCTTACCGGTCGGCGAGTGGACCGAGCGCCGTTCGCAGTGGTTCGAGCCAGGGCTCGAAGTTCTTCCACTGGTCGACGCCTTCCCGATTGATCGGGCGGCGTACCTGCTCGGAGCTCGCGGTATGAACGCGGCGGTCGGTCTTGTGGAAATCGATGCAAGCCGGTTCGAACTCGAGGCCGCAGTGGTCGAGGATGCGGCGCACGCTGCCTTCGAGGTAGTCAATGACGTCCTCATGCTGCACGCGCAACACGCGTCCGGGCAGCACGCGATCCCAGTGCTCCATGATCCGCACGTACATCCGGTAGTAACGCGCAATATCGTCGAGGCTGTAGGTGAACTGCAGGCCCGAGGCGAACAGCTGCTTGAAGTTGCCGAAACAGCAGGCCATGGGCTCGCGGCGCGCGTCGATGATCTTCGCGTTCGGCAGCATCAGGTGGATCAGGCTGACGTGGCGGAAGTTGTTTGGCATCTTGTCGATGAAGTGCGGCTTCCCGGCAGTGCGGTAGTACTTCGTGTCGCGGATGTACGCCTCGCCGAAACCGCGGCAGTCGTCCGCCGAAAGTAATACCAGGGCGCCCGGATAACGCGCGCCGCTCGCGTGCCGGTCAAGCGCGCTGGCCAGCCGCGGAACTTCGGCCAGTTCCATCGTGCCTTCGACCTGCGAATGCGAGGCGAGGATCTGCTCGAGCAGCGTGGATCCGGCCCGTGGCAGGCCGACGATGAAGATGGGTGACGGATCTTCGCAGCCGAAGCCGCTCCGCTCGATGAAGAACTCGGCTGTGCAGAGCTCAGCCTGCCGTTCGAGCGTGCGTTCCAGCGCCCGAGGCTGAAACGTGCACTCCTCTTTCTTGAGCGCGTTCCCCTTCAAGTAATACTGGAACGCCGCCGCGTACTCGCCACGGTCCTCCAGACCCTTGCCCAGTGCGAAGCAGAGGTGATAGCGGTCTTCGAGCGACGTGCGGGGAGCTTCGAGCTGTGCGCGCATCGCGGCCAGTTCCTCGTCCGAGAACCGATAAGTCTTGAGATTGGCCAGACTCCAGTAGGCGTTGCCGTAGTTTGGCCGCAGCTTTGGGGCTTCGCGATAGGAACGTTCCGCCTCGGCGCGCTGCCCCTGCGTCTTGAGCGCGTGTCCCAATGACAGGTGCAGCTCGGGATCGCCGGGACGCTGCCGTATCAGCTCCCGGTACAGCGAGATCGCTTCCTCGGTCGAACCCTGACCGACGAGTATGCTCGCCAGCGTAATTTGGTTGGCCAAATTCCCGGGTGCCGCGGCGATGAGGATCTCGATCTGCTCGCGCGCCTCCTTGTACCGGTGCAGGGCGATCAGGGCGAGCACGTAGTCATGGCGGGCTGCGCGGTAGTCGGGCTGGGCGGCCAGCACGGCCTCCAGCAGGACCGCGGCGTCCTTCGAGAATTCGTTCTGGTACGCGACCAGTGCCAGCACCCGCAGTGCCTCGAAGTCGGCAGGCACCCGCCGCAGGTAGGTGCGGACAAGATGGTCAGCCTCGACCAGGTTGCCATCGGCCAGCATGCTGCGTGCCGTCACCACCTCGGGTGCGAGCGTCGCCATCTTTGCGACGTGCTGAGCCGCGATCGCCGATTCGGCCTTGTTCCCGACCATCTGGTGGAGCGAGGCAAGCATGCGCCAGCTCGCCGGCAGGGCCGGGTTCAACTCCACCGCCCGCGAAAACGCCCGGATGGCTTCCGGCGCCTGCCGCAGGAAGGCGTGGCAATGGCCCCGCTCCTGGAACAGCCTCGGGTAGGCGGGATGCGAGTCCTCAAGTGTCTCGAGCGTTGCGAGCGCCTCCGGCACGCGCTGCAGCTGTCGAAGCGCGACGGCGCGCATGTAGAGCAGTTCGCGGTTTTGCGGTGCATCCGCCAACAAGTGGTCGGACGCCGCCAGCGCTTCATCAAACCGGCGCTGCTCGATCAGCGGCTGTATCGCGCGCAGCTCCGCGTCGGGCACAGACGAGGCGGGTGCGCGGGCGGGAGTGCCGGTTGGCTGCATGGCTGAATGATGGCCGATCGGCCCGGGCAAAGAAAACGGGCCGGTGGGGTACCCACCGGCCCGCGTCCAGGCGAAGGGCGATCAGCGGTCGCCGAAACGGTAGCCGAAGCGCAGACCCATCGTCCGCGGGCGGATCGGCACTTCGGCGAGGATGAACTGGGCCGCCGTCGAGAACATGCTCGTGTCCTCGTCCGTCAGGTTGACGACGTAGACCTCCGCGGTCCAGTTGTCCTTCGCGACGCCGACTGCCGCATCCATCGTGGTCCACGACGGCATTTCGAATCGGTTGTTTTCGATGGCCGACGAGAATGAGGAGTCCTGGTACTGGAGGCCTGCACCCACGAACGGCGCGTAGTCGCCCCGTACCCAATCGTAGCGCGCGCGGATATTGAACTGCAGCGGCGGCGAGTTGGCGAGTTCCTGGCCCGGCACGCCGAAAATGTTTTCCACGCTGACCACGTTGTTGCAGGTCTGCGTTCCCGCATCGAAGGACAAACAGGATTCGGTGATCGGCTCGCCGAAGGTCGGGCTGGCCGGGTTGTTGCTGATCACCTGCGGTGAATTCTTGAGTTCACCTTCGTTGTACGAGCCCGCGGCCGTAATGGTCAGGCCGTCCACGGGCGCAACGACGAAGCTGACTTCGATGCCGTTGACCTCGTACTTCGGGCCATTCAGGTTCGCCGTGAGATTCGGGAACCCAAGCTGCGGCGCAAACAGGATCGTCTGCGCGTTGTCCCACTGCTCCTGGTAGATCGCGCCGTTGAACTGCACGCGTCCGTCCACCAGCGTCGTCTTCCAGCCGATCTCGATGTTGGTCAGGTCATCCGATTCATAGGAGGTCGGGAAACACCACTGGTTTATGGGATCTCCGTTAACATCCTTTGCGGTAGGGTGCTTTACGCCGCAGGCAGAGCCGCGGTTGAAGCCGCCGGGGCGGTAGCCTTCGGACCACGTCGCGTATAACAGCACGTCGTCCGTGACCCGCCAGGTCAGATTTGCGCGACTGCGATAGCCATCGACCTGGTTGGTGTTGTCAGGTTGCTCGTCTACGTTGGTGCCGTAAGGCGCTTTCACGTCGCCGTAGCCGTACAAGGCGCCGGTGCAGGGCCCCGACTCACCGGACCCGTAGACCTTGCAGAAGAAGCTGCCCATGTTTGCGCCGCGGAAAGAATTGTCGATGTCGTAGTAGCGCGTTCCAAGGGTCAGGGTCAGGTTCTCGAGGATGTCGAAGTCGACCGACGCAAACGCCGCAAACTGCGTGTACTCGCGCCTGAAATCATTGAAGAATCCGACGCGGCTGCTGCGGCGATCCGGGTTGTTGAGCGTCGCGGTCTCGAACTTTGGTGCTGCTCGCGGATCCAGGTACAGGAAGCAGCTGCCGGTGGACACGCCGCTGTCCGGGCACTCCGGCACCGACTTGTAGTACCAATCCGTGGTCGCCTCCAGATCGCGTTCTTCGTAGAACACGCCGCCGACGAAGCGGGTGCGCCAGTCGGTCGGGCTGCTGAGGCGGATTTCGTGGCTCATGTTGGTATTGTCGGCCGAGTCGAACCAGGGGCTCGACGGCGAATAGCACTTGTCGACCGACGCGCCCGAGTATCCGGTGCACTGGTAATACGAGCCGTACACGCCGCGCGCGTAGTTCGTGTAGTCGTTGGACACATCCGAGTCGCGCGTCAGGTAGCCGCCGGCATAGACGAGCTCCAGCGGGCCGATTTTCCCGGTCACCGTCAGTGCCGTGTTGACGAATTCCTCGTCCGCATAGCCCTTGTTGAAGAGCGTGACCTCGAGCGGCTTCAGGTCCTGGCCTTCAGAACCGATCGGCAGCTGGTAGAACACGCCCTCGACGTCGATACGCTGGTAGGCGACGGCGAGAATGGCATCCCAATCATCGTTGATCTGCAGCTTCAGGCTGCCGCGGGCGCCTACGAAATCCACCTCGTTGATGTCGTCGTCGACGATGTCGGCGTTGTCGATCACCACGGAATCGACCGGCACGACGCCACCCGTACGATTCGCAAAGCCGAGGTCCGTGCCGCGGCGCGTGAACGTGCTGAAAACGTTGTCAATGTAGCCGCCGCGGTGGTCCTGGTAGGCCACGATGCGCGCGGCCAGCTTGTCGTCGATGATCGGAATGTTGATGACGGCTTCGACGTTGAAACCGTCGCTGCCCTGAGCCGTATTGGCATAGCCGGCTGACATGCTGGCCGATGACTCGTTGAACACGGGCTTGTTCGTGATGTAACGCAGCACGCCCGCCTGGGCGCCGGCGCCGAACAGCGTGCCTTGCGGGCCGGTCAGGACCTCGATGCGCTCGAGGTCGGCCGCGTACAGGTCGAGGTTGCGGCCGGGGATCTGCGTCGACTGCTCGTCCAGGTACACGGCAACGTTCGGCCAGGAGCCATTCGTGCCGGAACCCTGCGTGCCGAGCGCACCGACGCTGAGACCGCGCATATAGATATTGCTCTGGCCGGGTCCCATGCTTGCAGTCGAGACGCTGGGCAGGTACTTGATGAACTCGTCCATCGTCGCGACGTTCAACTGGTCTAAGGTTTCACCGGTGAGGGCCTGAATCGCGAGCGGCACGTCCTGCAGGTTCTCGGTTCGGCGCTGCGCCGTGACAATCACTTCGTCGAGACCCACGGTGGCAGTGTCCTGGGCCCAGACCGGCTGGGTCGGGCTTGCGGCCAATACCGTCGCAATCGCGGATGCGACTCTGTAATTCATTTGATGTCTACCCCTGGCTTCGCGTTAATGACGCAACAGGCGCCCTGGCAAAGGCCCCCGCCCTTTTCGAGTACCACGCCGCCCTGCGGCCAATCGACCCGAATCGCGCCGAACATATCAGGTCGGGTGTACCCAGGTCCACATCCCGGCAATCTTGAAAAAGCATGGGCAGACCCACAAGAAAGCATAGTAGCCAGTGTACTGACCGGGTCGGCACGGCCGGGTCCGCGATCGATCAGTCCCCGTCCCGGGATCCGGGCACGCCAGCGCCCGCGTGCGGCGGGTACGTCCTCCGGCGCGAAGGATTATTATATTTTGCTCGTAATATTACCCGCGACCCTCGAGGATCACACATGTGAGCACCGTCAAGACACTTGGCCTGCTGGGAACCGGTGTGATCGGCGCAGGCTGGGCCGCGCGGGCGCTGCATTTCGGCATCAATGTGATTGCCGTCGACACCAGGCCCGAGATGGAGTCCTGGCTGCGCTCTGCAGTGGCGAATGCGGAGCCGGCCCTGGAGCGGCTGATCACTGCGCCGCTGCCGCCCAAGGGTCAGTTGTCATTTGCCACCGATTTCGTCCAGATGGCACGCGTTGCGGATTTCATCCAGGAGAATGTCCCGGAACAGCTCGAACTCAAGCAGCGGGTTCTCGGGGACATCAGCCGTCACGCGCGCCCGGGAGTCATCATTGCCTCCAGCACCTCCGGCTTGATGCCGAGCGATCTGCAGCGCTCGATGCAGTCGCCGGAAAGATTCTGCGTCGCCCACCCGTTCAATCCGGTCTATCTGCTGCCACTGGTTGAGATCGTGGGCGGCGAGCTGACATCGGCCGCCACACTGCAGGTCGCAAGCGATTTTTTCCGGTTCATTGGCATGCATCCCCTGCGGGTGCGCAAGGAAATTCCCGGACACCTGACGGACCGGCTGCAGGAGGCCTTGTGGCGCGAGATCCTGCACATGGTCAACGATGGCGTCGCAACAACGGGTGAACTGGACGAATCCATCATTTATGGTCCGGGTCTGCGTTGGGCGGGCATGGGAACGAACCTGATCTATCACCTGGCCGGCGGCGAGTCCGGCATGCGTCACATGCTGGAACAGTTCGGGCCCTGCCTGAAATGGCCCTGGACGAAACTCGAAGCACCCGAACTGACCGAAGCACTGATCGACCGCATGGTCGAGGGCACGCAGCAGCAAGCCGCGGGCCGATCGATCCGTGAGCTCGAGCGGTTGCGCGACGATTACCTGGTCGCAATCCAGCAGGTCCTGCGTCGATACAACCTGGGCGCGGGCGCGACGCTCCGGGCGCTCGAAGACCGGCTTTTTGCGGATGCATCGAGAGCGGCGCAGCAACTTCCGCACGATCAGTCCGGTCCGACGCGAGTCCTGGCAACCCAGGTGCGCCCGGAGTGGATCGACTACAACGGTCACATGACCGAGTCCCGCTATCTGCAGGTCTTTGGCGACGCAACCGATGCCTTGTTCGTACGACTCGGCGCCGATGCGGCCTACCGGGCCACCGGCCGCTCGTTCTTCACCGTCGAAACGCACATCACGCATCAACTGGAGTTGAATGTCAGCGATTCGCTCTATGTGACCACGCAGATACTGGGGTTCGATGCCAGGCGTCTGCACATTTTTCATCGCATGCATCGTGCGCACGACGCGGCACTGGTGGCCACTGCCGAGCACATGCAGTTACATGTCGACAGCAATGTCAGGCGCACCGCGCCCATGGGCCCCGAGGTACAGGCACAGGTTGAACGTCTTGCGGCCGCGCACGCGACGCTGTCGCCGCCGCCTGAGCGCGGCCGTACGATTGGTCTGAAACAGGTCGGCTGAGCCATGCCAAAACGGGTCGATCACGACCAACGTCGCGAGCAGATTGCCCAGGCTGTGTGTCAGGTGGTGGCGCGACATGGCTTCGAACAAGCCACGGTCGCGCGCATCGCCGATTCCGTGGGATTCACGACCGGCATGGTGGCCCACTATTTCAGGTCCAAGGACCAGATGATGCTGGCCGCCCTGCGCCTGATTCTGGAACGCATGGAACAGCGTCTGCTGCGGCGCGGCCAGCCCGGCGACGATCTGCTGGAGGTGCTCAGCGAATCGTTGCCGATCGACCGGCTGCGACGCGAAGAATGTGCGTTCTGGACCGCGTTCTGGGGAATGGTCCCGACCAGTCCGCGCGTCCGACGCCTCAATGCCGGGGTACACCGCGAATACGTGAGTCTGTTCGAACGCTGCATTGCCACGCATTGGCAGGAATGGAAGCGCTGGCCGAAAGCCTTGCGCTTGCGGGTTCTGGGTTCAATCATGACATTCATCAACGGCCTGACGGCAAGTGCCGTGACCAGCCCCGCCGACTGGCCTGCGAAACGACAACTCGAGCAACTCGGTTTGCAGCTGCGCCTGCTTCGCAACTGGGCCAACGGCGCCAGCTGACAGAGGGAGCGACCATGGATTTCTCGCTGACCGATGAGCAGCAGCTGATCGTCAAATCGACGCGACGATTCGTCGAACAGGAGCTTTATCCGCACGAACAGGAAATCGAGGACACCGGCGTGCTGCGCGACGATTTGCGTCGCGAACTGAAGGCCAAAGCCATTGCGGCGGGCCTGTACGCTGCGAACATGCCGGCGGAACTGGGCGGCGCCGGTCTCGATACCCTCACCTGGGTCCTGTACGAAAAGGAACTGGGCCGCGCCAACTACGCGCTGCATTACACCTGTGTCGTCCGCCCGTCCAACATCCTGCTCGCCTGTGTCGGCGAGCAGCGCGAACGTTACCTGTTGCCCTGCGTGCGCGGCGACAGAATGGACTGCC
>JANLWE010000040.1:0-2423 GCA_031364365.1 Gammaproteobacteria bacterium
GGCCAGTGCCGGTCCGATGCCGGGCGCTCGCGCCAGGTCCTCAACTCCGGCGCGCAGCACGCCCTGCAAACCGCCGAACTGCCGGAGCAACGCGCGGCGTCGCGCGGGTCCGAGTCCGGCAATCGCTTCCAGCATCGAGGTCTGGCGCGCCCGCGCGCGGCTCCTGCGATGGCCGCTGATCGCGAACCGGTGCGCCTCGTCGCGCGCGCGCTGGATCAGGTGCAATGCCTTCGAGTCGGCCGGAAGTATAGAGGCCGCATTCCGGTCCAACAAGAATAGGCGCTCCTGTCCTGCACGTCGGTCCGCGCCTTTCGCGACGCCGGCCACCGCCGGGAGCGTGAGTTCGAGCTCGGCCAGCACGCGCGCCGCTTCGGCGAGCTGCCCCGGCCCGCCGTCGATCAGCAGCAGGTCCGGCAGCGGGGCGTTCTCCTGCATGCGCCTCCGGTAACGGCGTGTGAGCGCCTGGCGGAGCGCGCCGTAGTCGTCGCCGCGCGCCACACCTTCGATGTTGTAGCGGCGATAATCCGCCTTGATCGGGCCCTGGGGACCGAAAACGACGCAAGAAGCATTCGTCGCCTCCCCCTGCGTATGGCTGACGTCAAAGCACTCGATCCGCTCGATCGGCTTCTCAAGGCCGAGAAAACTGCGGAGATCCTCGAACTGCTCGGCGAGGCTTGCCTGGCTCGCATCCCGCATGCGCAAGGCATTCACTGCGTTCTGCATCGCAAGCGCAACCCAACGCGGGGGATAGCCACGGCGCGCCGGACCGATGCGGACCTTGCGTCCCGAGCGCTCCGAGAGCGACGCGGCCAGTACTTCCGCGTCCTCGATCGGGTGCGAGAGATAGATTCGTGACGGCGGGTCGCGTTCGAGGTAGTGCTGGGCGACGAACGCAGACAGCACCTCGGGGGCGTCGCTGATCGGTGCCCGCGGATGGAAAGTCGAGGTCCCCAGCAGTTGTCCCCCTCGGATGAACATCAGGGCGACGCAGAACTCTCCCGCCGCTTCCGTGACCGCGAGCACGTCCGTGTCGACGCCGCCGCGGGCGCGCGAGACGACCTGTCGCGACTGGATGTCGGTCAGCGCGGCGAGCTGATCCCGAAGTGCCGCTGCGCGTTCGAAGTCGAGAGCCTCAGCGGCCCGGTCCATGTCTTCGCCGAGTCGCGTGGTCACGTCCTGCGCCCGCCCCTCGAGCACCATGACGGCCGACTCGACGTCGCGCGCGTAGGTGGTCGCATCGATGAGCGCGGTGCAGGGCGCCGAGCAGCGCCCGATCTGGTATTCGAGACAGGGACGCGAGCGGTTGGCGAAAAACGTGTCTTTGCAGCTCCGGAGTTTGAACAGCTTGTGGAGCTGATTCAGCGTCTCGTGCACGGCGCTCGCAGCGGGATACGGACCGAACAGGCGCCCCGCCAGGCGACGCGAGCCGCGGTAGAAAGACAGTCGCGGAAACTCGTGCGCGGACAGGTGTAAGTAGGGAAAGCTCTTGTCGTCACGGAGGATGACATTGAAGCGCGGCCGGTGGCGCTTGATCAGGTTGTGTTCGAGCAGGAGCGCCTCAGTGTCCGAGTTCGTCACCGTGACCCCGATGGAGGTCACGACGCGCACCAGCGCCTGCACTTTTGGCTGCAGCTGGTCTGCACGGAAATAGCTGCCGACCCGCGACTTGAGGTTGCGGGCCTTGCCGACGTAAACGATCGTGCCGCCCGCATCGAGCATGCGGTAAACGCCCGGACGGCCGGGCAGGCTTTTCACGAAGGCCTTGATGTCGAAGCCGCTCACGGGCCCATGGTGTGGGGTTCGTCAGCGGTCAAGCAAGTGGCGAGCCCGGGCAAAGACGCGGTCGAACATCGCGGGGGTCAGGCGGCCCGTATTCGTGTTCAGGCGGCTGCAGTGATACGAATCGAGGAGCCTGCGGTCCGCGGCCAGCGCATGCAGGGCACCGTGCGCGAATGCCCGGCCCGCGGGCTTGAGCCCCGAGGCACGGAGCACCGCGGCGTGTGCAATGCCGCCGAGCGCAACCACCACGGCGCCCTTCGGCAGCGCCGCGAGTTCGCGCTCCAGATAGACGTTACAGCGGCGAATCTCCGCCGGCAGCGGCTTGTTGCCGGGCGGCAGGCACTTGACCGCATTGCTGATGCGGCAATCGACCAGACGCAGGCCGTCGCCGGCGGATATGGATCCAGGGCGCGAGGCGAACCCGTGCGCATGCAGGGTTCGGTACAGCAGGATTCCGGCATGGTCGCCGGTAAAGGGCCGCCCGGTGCGATTCGCGCCGTGCAACCCCGGCGCGAGTCCGACCACCAGCAGTCGATGACGCGCGCTGCCGGAATCCTGCTGTACCGAACCCTGCATGCGCACGGGTTCGCCTCGCGCCCTGGATCCATATCCGCCGGCGACGGCCTGCGTCTGGTCGATTGCCG
>JANLWE010000179.1:0-4647 GCA_031364365.1 Gammaproteobacteria bacterium
CGAACATCGGGAAGTCCACGACCCAGAGCGGCTTCCAGCCCTCTTCCACCAGGCCGAGATCGCGGCCGAGCTGGAGCCGGAGTGCGCCGAGCGCGTCGTTCACCTCGCCGGCGGACCCGGATGCCGCGGTGCTCGCCGCCGATCCCAGGAATGCGCTCGCGCGCGCCTACGACTTGGTGCTGAACGGGTCGGAGATCGGCGGCGGCTCGATTCGCATTCATCGCGAGGACATGCAGAGCGTGGTGTTTGACCTGCTCGGCATTTCGCGCGAGCAGGCCACGCTGAAATTCGGGTTTCTGCTCGAGGCGCTCCGATATGGCGCGCCGCCGCACGGCGGCATCGCCTTCGGTCTCGACCGGCTCGCGATGCTGATGTCCGGTGCGGACAGCATCCGCGACGTGATCGCATTCCCGAAGACGCAGTCGGCCTGGGACCCGCTGACCGACGCGCCTTCGGAAGCCGACGACGCGCAGCTCGCGGAGCTGCACATCCGCGTCAAGAAACCGGATTGAAGGGGACGTTCACCTTCAAGTTCCGGGGAGCAGTCTCTTGAAGGTGAACGTCCCCTTCAATTCGCCCACGCCGGTCGTCGTCGTCCACGGCCTGTGGCTGAACGGGCTCGAAACCTTCCTGCTTCGCGAACGCCTTTCGGTCGCGGGATTTGCGCCGGTCAGCTTCCGCTATCCGTCGACGCAGGCCTCGCTCGAGGAAGTCGTCGATGCGCTCGCCAAGCGCCTGCGCTCGTTCGACGGCACGGTGCACCTCGTCGCCCACAGCCTGGGCGGGGCGGTCGCACTCGAGACCCTCGCTCGAGAACGCGACCTTCCACCCGGCCGCGTCGTCCTGCTTGGATCGCCGGTACAGGGTTCGCGCGCGGCGCGAGCGGTCGCCAGCTGGTCGTTGGGCTCTCAGCTTCTCGGTGCGCTCGCTGTGGCGCAACTGACACGCGAAAAAGAGCGGCGCTGGGACCTGCCGCGCGAGATCGGCCTGATCGCGGGCTCGCGCTCCGCGGGGCTCGGCCGGCTCTTTGCCGATCTGCCGCAGCCGAATGACGGCACGGTCGCCGTCGACGAGACGCACCTGCCTGGCGCGAACGCGCACCTCGTGCTCGATGTGAGTCATCTCGGCATGCTGTGGAGCCAGCCAGTCGCCGGCGCGGTCGGGCGATTCCTGGCGCGCGGTGCATTCGAGACAGATCTGGAATGAGCCGCCTGTATAGTGCCGCGATGCACTGGCCCTGGTTCGCGATTGCATTCGCGCTCTATCCGATACTGCACATCGCCGCGGCGAATCCGGGGCAGGTCGATGCGCTTGCACTGATACTCGCTGTCGTCACGACGCTGGTCGCAAGCTCGGCCCTGCTTTTCGGCCTGCGTCTGCTGCTCGGGAACTGGATTCGCGCGGGTCTCGGGACAACCTGGTTTGTCCTGCTCTTCTTTGCCTACGGACCGCCGAACGCGTGGATGACCGGGATGGGCGGCGTTCCCGACGAGCAGTTGGTCACGGCGACTGCCTGGAGCGGCGGACGCCTGCAGGTCATTCATTCGCTGCTTTGGGTTCTGCTGCTCGTGTTCGGCTGGATACTGTTGCGCCGCATGCGCGCAATGCCCGGGCGGCTCCCGGCGGCATTGAATCTCGTGTCGGGCCTGTTGCTCGCGCTCGCACTGTTCCAATGGCTTGCGAACGCCGATCGCCATGGCGATACAGCAAAAGCGCAGGCAGGCGCGGTCGCCATTCCAAAAAACCGGCCAGATATCTATTTCATCCTCCTCGACGGCTATGCGCGCGCCGACGTGCTCCGCCAGTACTACGGTTACGACAATGGTCCGTTTCTCGCGGGCCTGGAACGCCGCGGGTTTCAGGTGGCTGCCGCGAGCGAATCGAATTACAACTGGACCTTCCTGTCGCTCGCCTCGACCCTGAACCTGGATTTCATCCAGCCCCTGATGGGCGACGCGCTCGATCCGCACGGCAACGATCGCGATTTCGTCTACCGGCTGCTGCGCGACAATCGTGCCGCGTCGTTCCTGCGGGCGCGTGGCTACCGTTTCATTCACCTGCAATCGACCTGGGGCGGCACCGGCAGCAACCCTTATGCCGACGAGTTCCTGCCCTGCGGTGGCGGCATGTTCCGCGACGACTTCCTGCTTGCGATCTGGGAGGCGAGCTGGCTCCGCGCTCTCGGCTCGAGCGCGACGATGGATCTCACCGACTGCCACCTGCGGAATTTCGAGACGCTTGCCGCTCTCGCGCGCGAGCCCGGCCCGAAGTTCGTCTTCGCGCATTTCGTGCCGCCGCATCATCCCTACCTGTTCGATCGCCAGGGCAATGTGCTGCGGAACGCGAACCTGTCGATTCAGTTCGAATTCCAGAAACAGCTCTGGGAGGATCGGGCTGCCTATGTCGAACAACTGGAATTCGTGAATTCCAGGATCGGAGTTGTGCTCGACCGCCTGATCTCCGATTCCGCGCAAACGCCGGTCGTCCTCCTGCAGTCGGACCATGGAACGAATCTGCGTCGGGGCCTGAAGACCGACGAACACTACCGTATCCGGCTCGCGAATCTGAATGCCGTACTTCTGCCGGGCGCGCCTGCAGACCTGATGCCCGAAAACCCGACCGCGGTGAACCTGTTCCGGATCGTGTTCGATCACTACTTTGACGCCGGGTTGCCGTTCCTGCCGGACCGGCGTTTCGTGTCGCCGTTCCAGCAGCCATTCGACTTCACGGAAGTGGACGGGAATGGCGCGCGGCTTGAGGCTGTGGCCGATTGAGCCGACAATATGTGACGTAGTCGGCGGGTAACCGCCGTCCGCGACTGGTGAAGTGCACCGCATGAAATACACGCTCGCAACGCTCGCCGCCGCCCTGACCCTTGCGCTGGGCGCCGTCGCGCCGGCCGACGCTTACATCGATCCGGGCACCGGCTCGATGCTGCTGCAGATGTTCGCCGCCGGAGTCGCGGGCGCGATCTTCTATTTCCGCGAGCTGCGCATCAAACTGCTCTCGCTTTTCTCGCGCCACGAGGCGCCTGCGGCCGATGACGGCGTCGATCCGCCGTCCGGCGATCCGCCGCGTTGACGCAGGACGCCGCGAGCCTCAAGTCGTTTCGCGACCCCGACGCCACCCTCGTCGAGCACGAGGGCCGGTTGATCCGCGCCGTGCGCGGCCACGCGCTCGCGGACTTCCGCCGCATGCTCGAGGATCCGGTGGTCCGCCAGTGGATGGACCAGGGCCGGCTCGTCCGCACGCGGCCGCTGCCGCGCATGGAAACGCCGCCGCAATTCTCCGTATTCGACGGTGAATGCTTCGAGCATGAACGGATCGCGTTCGTCAGCCAGCCCGCCGAATGGGCGCCGGAGATGCTGGCCGCTGCCGGCACGCTGACACTTGAACTCGCGCGCGCACTGCTGCCGCGCGGATGGCAGCTCAAGGACGCGACGCCCGCGAACGTGCTGTTCCGGAACGCCGAACCGGTGTTCGTCGACCTGCCGTCGATTGTCGCCCGCGAATCCGGCCACTGCCTGTGGATTGCGCGTCATCAGTTCGAAACCACTTTTCTGCTGCCGCTCATCGCCTCGGTTGAGGCGGGTCTTCCGATCGCCTGGACACTTTCCAATCCGGTCGCCGGGACCTCGCACGAATCGCTCGCCGCGATTCTCGGCACGCGCCGCTGGCTCAAGCCGCGCTTGTGGCGGAGCGTCGCGCTACCGGCCGCGCTCGCGGCACGCGCTGCGACCGGTGGTCCGGCTGGCAGTCCCGCGATGAAAGCGTCGAGCGAGGAGCAAGCGCGATTCATCCTCGAACGCTCGTTCGCCGGTCTCGAACGACAGGTTGGCCGATGCGTGAGAAAACTCGCGGCGCGGAGTTCGCACTGGCACCGCTACACCGCGACGCGCCGCCATTACGGCAGCGCAGACCTCGAGGCCAAGCGCAGTTTCGTGACCGAAGCGATCGCGGGCACGCGGCCGCGCCGGACGCTCGACATCGGAGCCAACACCGGCGAATACAGCGAGATTGCGGCGCAGCAGGGCGACGTGGTTGCGCTCGACATCGACGAGCGCTCGGTCGCGGCAATCTGGCGCCGTGCCCGCGAGGGAAAGCGGCCGATCCTGCCGCTGGTCGGTAATTTCGGGCGCCCAACACCCGCACTCGGCTGGCGGAACCGCGAACAGGAATCGCTGCTCGCCCGCGCAGCGGGAACTTTCGACCTCGTGCTAATGCTCGCGGTTGTGCACCACTTGCGGGTGACCGAGGGCGTGCCTCTCGCAGAGCAGTTCGAAGCGGTTGCGACGATCACGCGCCGGCATCTGCTGGTCGAATATGTGCCGGTCACCGACCCGATGTTTTCGGCGATCGCGCGCGGCCGCGAGCCACTCTATCCGGACTGCCTGCGTCCGGCGTTCGAGGCGACGCTGCTCGAGCGATTCCAGATTGAACGCAAGCACGAGCTGCCGAACGGCCGTGTGCTCTACCTCGCGCGCCGGCGACTTGCGTAAACCCGCCAAAGGGGGGTGACCTCAACTGGTCAGCGCAACACTTTACCTTTGTGATGGAGGTGAAGTGTCATGCGACAACGACGGAAGCGACGATTCTTTACGGCGGCCGAGAGTGCCGAGATCTGGGACCGCTGGCGCAAGGGTGAGG
>JANLWE010000188.1:0-3365 GCA_031364365.1 Gammaproteobacteria bacterium
CTGAAGAAGCGGCCGGAGTTCCTCGAGGCGCTGCGCAAACGCGGCATCGAGCATCCATTGTTCGTGGATTGCTCCGTCACCCCGCTCGGACATCTTGGCGAGCAAGAGTATGTGAACCGACGCATTGCAATGGTGTTCTGCCGTTCGGCACAGGGCGTGCGCAATGGCTGGCCGCGGGGTGTCGAGGGCCTGGTCGTTACGCTCGACTTGGACAGCGAGGAAATACTCGAGATCGTGGATGAATCAACGGTGCCGGTCCCGAGGACCAGCGCTGACTACGACGATGAGACGATCGGGCCGCTGCGCACGTTTCCATCGCCCATCGAGATCCGCCAGCCGCTCGGACCAGGATTCACGATCGACGGTCATGTCGTCAGCTGGGACCAGTGGCGCTTCCATCTGCGCTCCGATGCCCGCGTCGGCACGATCATCTCGACGGTGACCTGGCGCGACGGCGACACCGACCGTCCGGTGCTCTACGAGGGCAACTTGTCCGAAATCTTCGTGCCGTACATGGATCCGGCCCGCAATTGGTACACGCGTACCTTCCTGGACGCCGGTGAGTACTCCGCCGGCGGACTTGCAAATACCCTGACACCTGGGATCGACTGCCCGGACAACGCGGTCTTCTTCAACGGCATCGTCATCGAGGACAACGGCCGTCCAAAAGACAAGCCGCGCATCGCCTGCCTTTTCGAGCGTTATGCCGGCGACGTCAACTGGCGGCACGACCAGGACGGACGCCCGAAGCGCGAACTGGTGTCGCGCTGGACAGCGTTACTCGGGAATTACGACTACGTGGTGGACTGGATCTTCGAGTCCGACGGGCAGATGCGGGTCGCGATCGGCGCGACCGGGATCGTTGAGGCCAAGATGGCGAAGGCGAAGAATGCCAGTGACACGAGCACTGGCGGGCTACGCGAGGATGCCCACGGCCGCTTCGTGGATCAGCACGTCGTCGCCGTCAATCACGACCACTTCTTCAGTTTCCGGCTCGACCTCGACGTGGATGGCATGCGCAACTCTTTCATCCGCGACCTGATCAAGGAGGAGCGCCTCGCCGCCGGCCATCCGCGCGGCAGTATCTGGGTCACGCAGCAGAAGCTCGCGAAGACCGAGCACGATGCCCGGCTTCACTCCGACATGATGGAACCGTCGCTGTGGCGGGTCACCAGCGAGGGCCGCAAGAATGCCGTTGGCTATCCGACCAGCTACCAGCTGATGCCGGGCATGTCGGCAGGACCGGTGACGCGCGACGATTACACGTTGAAGCGCGCCGGCTTCACCAGCCAGGCACTGTGGGTGACGCCATATCGCGCCGACGAACGCTATGCGGCCGGCGACTATCCGACGCGCAGCCTTTCCGGCAAGGGCCTGCCCGAATGGACTGCGGCCAACCGGCCGATCGAAAACGCCGACCTTGTGCTCTGGTACACGATCGGGATGCACCACGTCCCGCGCGCCGAAGACTGGCCGGTGATGCCGGTGCTCTGGCACGACTTCAGGCTGCGGCCTTTCGATTTCTTCAACGGCAATCCGGCCATAAACACGAGCCGCAAGCCCTGACCAGCGGCCGGACTTCCCCAAAAAAGGGGACGCTTCCCTTTTTATGGGCCAGCTACGGCGCGCGAGTATACTACTGCGCCATTCAACGACTCGGGGAGGTCCCATGAAATCGCACTCGATGATCACAGCCGCACTCGCGGCAGCACTTTTGCTGGCCGGCTGCGCCAAGCCCCAGGAAGAGGCAAAGGAAGAGCTGAAGGCGGAAGCGCCGGCCATTGACCTAGCCGCAGAGGAGCAGGCCATCCGCACCCGCTCGGCGGAATGGATGAACTACGCAAATTCCAAGGAGGTCGCGACGATCGTCAATGAGGTCTACACGCCCGATGCGATCGTGATTTACGACGGAAATGTCCGCAGGGGATCGGCAGAGATCCAGGCCAGCGCCGAAAAGGACATGGCGGCATCGCCGAATTCGGTGATCAGCTGGACCACGACCGACGTCAGGGTCGCCTCGTCGGGCGACATGGCGCTCGAAACCGGTGACGTTGTCATAGACGTCGACGGCGAAGGCAAAAAACCCGCGACCACCGGCTCGTTCGTGACCGTGTGGGTGAAAGTCGACGGCAAGTGGCGCGCCGTCGCCGACGCAGGCACGGACGACGCCAAGGCTGAGGCACCAGCGCCCTAGACTTGAGCGTTTCCAATGACGCCGGATCGCCGGGGCTGCATCGCGGCCTCCGGCGGTTCGACGTGGTCCTGTTGACGATCAACTCGATCGTCGGCGCCGGCGTCTTTGCGATGCCGGCGGGCCTTGCGATCGACGCCGGCCGCTATAGCCTCGCCGTCATTTTCGTCGCTTTCGTCGTTGTTGCCTTCCTCGCCTTGTCGCTCGCCGAAGTTTCGAGCCGCTTTGACGTGACCGGCGGCCCGCAGATCTACGCCCAGCACACCTTCGGACCGCTCGCCGGCTTCACCGTGGGCTGGTTGTTCACCGTATCGAGGATTGCGTCTTTCGCACTGATCGCGCAGGTCATGCTCGACTACGCGGCCGTGCTGTGGTCGGTGCTGGCGGCACCCTGGCCACGGGTGGCCGCGCTCACCTTGTTCACGCTGACGCTCGCCGTGTTCAACTTGCGCGGCGTCACCCGCGGCGCCCTGGTCGGCAATCTGCTCACCATCGCCAAGCTCCTTCCCCTCGGCCTGATCGCGCTCGCAGGCCTCTGGTTCGCCGGGTGGAACAACTTGCCGGTCACGGAGCCGCGCGCGCCGGATGGCCTCATGGACGCGCTGCTGCTTGCCCTCTTCGCCTGCGTAGGTTTCGACGTCGCGGCTGTAGTCGCCGGAGAAATGCGCGATCCGCGGCGCGACCTGCCTGTCAGCATCATGGGCGGACTTGCGATCTCCTGCCTGCTCTACCTGCTCCTCATGCTCGCGTGCTTCGGTGTGCTCCAGGACACCGCAGCATCCAAATTGCCGTTGACCGATGTTGCCTCCGCTTTCATCGGCCCGGTTGGCGGAATCCTGATGGCGGTTGCGGCGGTCATTTCAACGGCCGGCGGCAACGCGGTGCAGATGCTCGTTTCGCCGCGCGGCATCTTTGCCCTGGCCGAGGCCGGGGACCTGCCGCGCTCGTTCGCCGCGGTGCATCCGAGCTGGCGCACTCCCTACGTCGCGATCATTGCGTACGCCGTGGTGGCGTGGCTGCTCGCGGTCACCGGCACGTTCAAGTACCTGCTGGCGATCTTTGTCATCTCGCGCATGTTGGCCTACGGCTCGACCGCGGCTGCGCTCATTGTGCTGCGCCGCCGCGAAGGTCCCGCGCCGGTACAGGTGCCCGGGGGAATCGCAATCGCGGTGCT
>JANLWE010000026.1:0-25286 GCA_031364365.1 Gammaproteobacteria bacterium
CGCGAAATGGCTGAACGAATACGGCAGCGTCGACAGCATCGTAACGCACGCAAAGGACATCGCGGGCAAAGTCGGCGAAAGCCTGCGCGAGAGTCTTGAGGTGCTCGAACTGTCGCGCAAACTGGCGACGATCCGCCGCGACCTCACGCTGCCGCTCGCGCCGAAAGACCTGACGCGCAATCCCGCGGACGTCGACACCTTGAGCGCCCTCTACCGCCGCCTTGAAATGAGCTCGCTGCTGCGCCAATTGACCGGCACCGCGCCGCAAGACGCAGTTGGGCGGGACCCGGCGAGCGAGCGCGTAAGTTCCGGCGGCGCAAGCGAGCCGGAGTCCCGGCCGGCTGCGCCTCCGCGCGATTACGAAACAATTCTCACCGAAATGCAGTTCGCGACCTGGCTCGCAGCGCTCAAGAAGGCGCCTCTGTTTGCCTTCGACACCGAGACGACGAGCCTCGACTACATGCAGGCCGAGATCGTCGGTGTCTCTTTCTGCATCGAGCCGGGGCAGGCCTGCTACCTTCCGCTCGCGCACGACTACCCGGGCGCGCCGGACCAGCTGGACCGGAAGAAGACGCTCGCCCGGCTCAAGCCGTTGCTCGAGGACCCGAAGCGGGCGAAGGTCGGCCACCACCTCAAGTACGACGCGCATGTGCTCGCCTGTGCCGGCATCGCGCTCGAAGGCATGCGCTTCGACTCGATGCTCGAGTCCTACGTGCTGAACTCCACCGCGACCCGCCACGACATGGATTCCTGCGCGAAACTCTATCTCGGTATCGACACCATCAAGTACGAGGATGTCGCCGGCAAGGGCGCGAAGCAGATCCCCTTCAACCAGATCGCGCTCGAGCAGGCCTCGCCCTACGCCGCCGAGGACGCGGACGTCACGCTGCAACTGCACCGGGTGCTGCACGCCGCGCTCGAAAAGCAGCCGGCATTGCTCAATGTCTACGAGTCGATCGAGCAGCCGCTGGTACCGGTGCTGCTCGAAATGGAGCACCGCGGCGTGCTGATCGACCGCAGGCTGCTCAAGAAACAGAGCGGCGAGATTGCGAAGCGCCTGGTCGAACTCGAAGCCGATGCCCACCGCTCGGCTGGCCAGCCCTTTAACCTGGATTCACCGAAGCAGCTGCAGGAAATCCTGTTCACGAAGCAGGGTTTGCCGGTCCGGCAGAAAACCCGCACCGGCCAGCCATCGACCGCCGAGGAAGTGCTCGAGGAACTTGCCGAGAAATACTTGTTGCCGCGAATCATTCTCGAGTATCGCGGCCTCGCGAAGCTGCGTTCGACCTACACCGAGAAGCTGCCCGGGCAGATTGACGAGAAGACCGGTCGCGTGCACACCTCGTATCACCAGGCGGTCGCCGTCACGGGCCGCCTGTCATCCAGCGATCCGAATCTCCAGAACATCCCGATCCGGACGGCGGAGGGCCGGCGCATCCGCCAGGCCTTCATCGCGCCGAAGGGTCATGTGCTGCTCGCCGCGGATTATTCGCAGATCGAGCTGCGGATCATGGCCCATCTTTCTGGAGACGAGAGCCTGCGGCACGCCTTCGCCGAGGAAGGCGACATCCATCGCGCGACCGCTGCAGAAGTATTTGAGGTCGCGCCGGACCAGGTGACAAACGATCAGCGTCGCGCCGCGAAGGCGATCAATTTCGGGCTGATCTACGGCATGTCGGCTTTCGGCCTTGCGCGCCAGCTCGGAATCGATCGGAACGCCGCGCAGGAATACGTCGGGCGCTACTTCGGCCGTTACCCCGGGGTCCGCGAATACATGGAGCGCACCCGCGCGAGCGCGCGTGCCCAGGGATTCGTCGAAACTGTCTTTGGCCGGCGCCTGTACCTGCCGGACATCCGTTCTCGCGACCGCAACCTGCAGCAGTACGCGGAGCGAAGTGCCATCAACGCGCCGATGCAGGGCACGGCCGCCGACATCATCAAGCGGGCGATGATCCGCGTGCACGCGTGGCTTCACGAGTCGCGGGCACCGGCACACCTCGTCATGCAGGTGCACGACGAACTCGTGCTCGAAGTGGCGGAGAAATCGGTCGACCTCGTGCGCGCCAAGGTCGTCGAGCTCATGTCCGGTGCCGCCGAGCTCGCGGTTGCACTCAAGGTGGACACCGGAATCGGCGCGAACTGGGACGACGCGCACTAAGTCTTGCAGGACCTGGAACTTGTCTTGATGGACCCCCTCTAAGTTTGCGAGCGCCGTGAGACGCTCCCCGCTTCCCTCCCTGAGCGGGTCGCCCGGATTGCATCCCCAAACCGGGTATCCGCCCGGCGGTCCTCGCGGATCGCCGGGCATTTTTGTTTTATCGCTTCCTGGCGAGCAGCGCGTCCATCGCCCCCTGTGCCTTCTCCACCCCTTCCCCGGACTGGGCTGAAAAGAGCTGTACGTCGGCTCGTGCTCCGAGCGCACGCTGGGCCGTCTGTAGCGTCTGGCGCGCCTCATTGCGGGTCAGCTTGTCGCACTTGCTGAGCAGCACGTGCGCCGGCAGGCCCCGTGCCGCAGCGTACTCGAGCATGACCAGGTCGCTATCGCCGAACCCGCGCCGCGAATCGGCAATGATGAAGAGCCCCGCGAGGGATTCGCGCTCCATGAAGTAGGTTTCGATCAGCCGGCCCCAGGCCGCACGGACGGCCACCGGCACGTTCGCATGGCCGTAGCCCGGCAGGTCCGCCAGGCGGCGGCCCGGTTCCAGCTCGAACAAGTTGACGAATTGCGTGCGCCCCGGGGTGCGGCTCGTTCGGGCGAGATCCCTGCGGCGCACGATCGCGTTCAGCGCGCTCGATTTGCCGCTGTTTGAGCGGCCGGCGAAAGCGACCTCTGCACCCGAATCGTCGCCGAAAGCGTCCGGGGATGCGGCGCTTTTCAGGAATCGGGCCTTGGAATAACGGGACATATATAATTCTGGCATGAAGAACACCTGGATCGGCTGTGTCCTCGCCACATCGTTGATCGCCGGTGCGGCCTCCGCGGGCGACGCGGCCGTTGGTGCGCAAAAAGCCGCGGTTTGCGGTGCCTGCCATGGCATGACCGGGTCGAGCGTCAACCCCGAATGGCCGAGCCTGGCGGGACAGCACGAGTCCTATATCGTCGCGCAGCTTCAGCAGTTCAAGCAGGGCGGGCGTATCAATCCCCTGATGACCCCGATGGCGGCCATGCTTTCGGAACAGGACATGCAGGACCTCGGCGCGCACTTCGCCCAGCAGTCGCTCACCGGGCTCGAGGCCGATCCCTCGAACTGGAAAAACGGCGAGAAGCTCTATCGGGGCGGCGATCCGGCCCGCGGAATACCGGCCTGCATCGCCTGCCACGGTCCCCAGGGCAAGGGCAACGCGCCGGCCAGATACCCGGCACTTCGCGCGCAGCACGCGGTCTACGCCTACAAGCAGCTCCTCGCATTCGCGGACGCCCAGCGCACGACCCCGGGCAATGACATCATGCAGGTCATCGCCGGGAAACTGACGGACGAGGAAATGCGCGCACTCGCGTCCTATACACAGGGTCTACGATGAACAAGTTCGGAATTTGGATACTCGCGGCCCTGCTCGTCTGCGCGGCCTGTGGCCAGGAAGCGCCGCCCGCCAACACCGCGGATACCGAGGCCAAGGCGCCCGTCGCGACAGTCGCGGAGGCTCCGCCGGCCGAAAAGGCTGCCGAGCCCGCGGCCCGCAGCAGCGACGGCGAGACGGTCGAGGAGACGACCAGTTCGACGAGCCCGATCGCCGCCGCAGTCGCGGCCACCACGCCGGCGCCTGCCGCGGGCGACCTGTCGCGCTGGAAGGCCGGCGAGAATTTCATCGCCTACCCGGTCGCCCAGCCGGTCAGTACGCCGCCCGGCAGCGTCGAGGTCGTCGAAGGTTTCTGGTATGGCTGCGGTCACTGCTACTCGCTCGAACCGCGTCTCGAGGCCTGGAACAAGGCAAACCCGGACTGGATCAAGTTGAAGCGCGTGCCGGTCATCTGGAACGAGGTGACACGCGAGGACGCCCGGCTCTATTACACGATCGAGTCGCTCGGCCTGCTCGACAAGCTGCATGCCGAAGTCTTCCGGGAAATCCACGCGAAGAACCATCCGCTCACGGTCATTCGCGGCGGCAGTGTCGATCGCGCCGCGACCGAAAAGGCCGCGCGCGAATTCCTGGCCAGGAACGGCGTGTCCGAACAGGACTTCGCCAAGCACTACCGCACGTTTTCTGCCGAAAACAAGCTTCGACAGGCCGAAAATCTCTCGCGCCGCTACCGGCTCGATCACACGCCGATGATGGTCGTTCACGGCAAGTACCTGACCGACGCCGAGATGGCGGGAGGCATTGAGCAGCTGTTCCAGCTCGTCAGCGATCTCGCGGCACGCGAGCGCGGCGCCAACTGACCTGTACCGGCCTGACCGGACGCCCGCGTGCTGAACTGTTTCGTACCCGGCAGCCAGGGGCTGGATCGCCTGGATCCGCCGCCCGCCGACATCCCCGAAAAGTGCGTGTGGGTCGATCTCCTCGAGCCGACGCTCGCTGAGGAACGCGCCGTCGAACGCCTGCTCGCGATCGACGTGCCGTCGCGCGAAGAGATGCGCGAGATCGAGACCTCAAACCGCCTCTACGAGGAAAACGGCTCCTTGTACATGACGGCAACCGTCGTGACCAAGATCGACACCGATCGCCCCGAGTCGGCGGCGATCACCTTCATCCTGTCCCGCGACCGGCTGATCACGAACCGCTATGTCGATCCATTGCCGTTCCGTCGTTTCGTCGCCTACTCCGAACGGCATCCATCGGCGGCGACCAGTGCGCCGGGAATCCTCGCGGGCCTGCTGGAGGCGATCATTGAGCGCACCGCGGACGTTCTCGAGCGGGTCGGGATCGGGCTCGATGACCTGTCCGCGGGCGTGTTCGCCGCACCCGCCGCAAAAGGCGCGGCGCGCGCGCGCGACCTGCGCGGCGTGATGGAGCGGATTGGACGCGACGGTGATCTCACCTCAAAGGCGAGGGAAAGCCTCGTGACCCTCGGCCGCCAGCTGACATTCATCCAGCAGGCGCAGGCGATCCAGATCCCGAAGGAACTGCTGCCGCGCTATCGCAGCATGTCGCGCGACGTGCTGGCGCTCTCGGATCACGCGTCGTTTCTCGCGAACAAGTCGAGCTTCATGCTTCAGGCGACGCTCGGCCTGATCAACATCGAGCAGAACAACATCATCAAGATCTTCTCGGTGGCGGCCGCCGTGTTCCTGCCGCCAACCCTGATCGCGAGTATTTACGGCATGAATTTCGAGTTCATGCCGGAGCTGGACTGGCATCTCGGCTATCCGCTGGCGCTGTTCCTCATCCTCATTTCCGCCGTGCTGCCCTACATTTACTTCCGGCGCCGCGGCTGGCTCTGAGCCGCCGCCCCGATCCGGGCATTGCAGCCTATACAGAACATTCTGTATAGTAAAAAAATGGGACGTTTACCGCTCGCCCCCGCAAGAATCCTCGCCGCCGCCCGGCAGATCGTCGAACGCGACGGTGCGGGTGCGCTGACCTTCGACGAGCTGGTCAAGGAAAGCGGCATCACCCGCGGCGGGATCACCTATCACTTCCCCACCAAGGAAGACCTGCTGCGCAGCCTGCTCGAGGCCGATTTCCGGCAGTGGGACGACGCCGAGGCCGCGCTGACGCCCGGCGATTGCGACCCGGAGACGGCGCGTCTCCTGGGTTTCATCGGTACGCTGACCGCCCAGGACGAGTCGCACCGCCGCTTCCTCTGCGGCATGCTTTCCGCGGCGACGCTCGACCCGTCGCTGATGGATCCCTGCCGGGCCGAACTGCGAGAGCGGCTCGGCCGCAAGCAATGGACGGAACGCGACCTGCGCCAGCATCTGGTTCACCTCGCGGCCGAGGGACTGATGTGGCAGGAGCTGTTTCAGATGTATTCGATGCCCGCAGCGGCCCGCGTGCGTCTCGTCGCCCTGATGGAAAAACTCGCGCGCCAATGGGGCAGCGGGCAAGCCCCAAGAAAAATCGCGAAGGAAGCCTGAGTCATGCGCAAATTAGTCGCCGTTGCGGTTCCGGTCCTGCTTGCCGCCTGTGGCGGCGGCGGGCCGCAGCAGCCTCCCCCGCCCGGCGTCAATGTCGCCGCAGTCGTGAAGAAATCGGTCACCGAGTGGGACGAATACAGCGGCCATATCGAGGCGATCGAGTCGGCCGAGATCCGGCCGCGCGTGTCAGGACACCTGAACCGCGTGAACTACCAGGAAGGCGGCCTGGTCGAGAAAGGCCAGCTGCTGTTCACGATCGACAATCGCGAGTACGAGGCGATCGCGGACGCCGCGCGCGCGGATGCGTCGCGCGCCGAAGCCCGAGTCGCGCTCGCGAAGCAGGATCTGTCGCGGGCAGAAACGCTGGTCACGGATCGCGCGGTGTCACAGGGCGAGGTCGATCAGCGCCACATGGAAGCGCAGCAGGCGGAGGCGGATCTTCTCGCCGCGCGTGCAAATCTGGCGAGGGCGGATCTCGATCTCAGTTTCACGCGCATCACCTCGCCGATCACCGGACGCGCGGGAGAGGCTCTCATCAAGCCGGGCAACCTGGTCGCGCCGAACCAGTCGTTGCTGACGACCGTGGTGTCCGTGGACCCCGTCTACGTCAGCTTCACGGGTGACGAGCGCGCCTATTTGCGCTACCAGGAACTCGCGCGCGCCGGCACGCGCGAAAGTTCGCGTGACGTGCGGAATCCCGTGCTGATCGGACTCGCCAATGAGGAAGGCTTCCCGCACCCGGGCGAAGTGGACTTCGTCGACAATGCACTTAATCCTGCGACCGGCACGATTCGTGCCCGCGCCATCCTGCCGAATCCGGACGGGATTTTCACGCCGGGCCTGTTCGCGCGCGTGCGGCTGCTCGGCGCCTCGCAGACGGATGCGCTGCTGATCAACGAACAGGCGGTGCTGACCGATCAGGACCGCCGTTACGTCTATGTCGTCGGCAAGGACAACGCTGCCGAACGCCGGGACGTGAAGATCGGGCCACGCGTCGAGGGCCTGGTCGTCGTTGAATCCGGGCTCAAGGCCGGCGACAAGGTGATTATCAACGGCATGCGCAAGATCTTCTTCCCGGGCCAGCCGGTGAATCCGCGCGTGGTACCGATGGACCAGCCGAACATGCCGCCGCCCGCGGCACCGGCGGCCAGGTAATGTCGAAGCACACCGATTTTTCGCGGATCTTCATCGACCGCCCAATCCTCGCGACGGTGCTGTCGGCGCTGATCCTGGTCTCGGGTCTGATGGCGATCCCGAACCTGCCGATCAGCGAGTATCCGGATGTCGTGCCGCCGTCCGTGCAGGTGACCGCGAACTATCCGGGCGCGAATCCGCGCACGATCGCCGAGACCGTCGCCGGTCCACTCGAAGAGGCGGTCAACGGCGTCGAGAACATGATCTACATGAAGTCGACGGCGAGCTCCGACGGCCAGATGTCGCTCACCGTCACCTTCAAGGGCGGCACCAATATCGATCTGGCGGCCGTGCAGGTGCAAAACCGGGTCGCCCAGGCGATTCCCCGGCTCCCGGAAGCCGTGCGCGCGCTCGGCGTCTCGACCGTCAAGGCTTCGTCGTCGATCACGATGGTCGTGCACCTCGATTCGCCGAACAAGACCTACGACGCGCTGTATCTCTCCAATTTCGCGAATCTCCGCGTGCGCGACGAACTCGCGCGGCTGCCGGGCGTCGGCCAGGCGCTTGCCTTCGGCATCGGCAATTACGCCATGCGCATCTGGCTCGACCCGGAGCGCGTATCGGCCCGCGGTCTGTCGGCCACCGATATCGTCGCCGCCATCCGCGAACAGAATGTCGAAGTGTCTGCCGGCAGCATCGGCAGCCCGCCGACACCCGCGGGCTCCGTCCTGCAGGTTTCGGTCAACGCACAGGGCCGGCTGGCGTCGCCCGAGGCCTTCGGCGAGATCGTCCTGAAATCCGACGGCAGCGAACTCACGCGCCTGAAGGACGTCGCCCGTATCGAGCTCGGCGCCAACAGCTATGCAATCCGGTCGCTGCTCAACAACGAGGACGCGGCCGCGATCGTGATCTTCGAGGCCCCGGGCGCCAACAGCATTGCGCTTTCCCAGGCGATTCGCGACCGCATGGCCGAGCTGGGAGGCGGATTCCCGGAGGACGTTCGCTGGTCGGTCGTCTTCGACCCGACTGTGTACGTCAGGGACTCAATCGCCTCGGTCATTGAGACGCTGCTCGAGGCGATCGCCCTCGTCGTCATCGTCGTCGTGCTGTTTCTGCAGACCTGGCGCGCCTCGCTGATTCCGCTGGTCGCGGTGCCGGTCTCGATCATCGGCTCCTTCGCGGTCCTGTGGCTGCTCGGCTTCTCGATCAACGTATTGACACTCTTCGGCCTCGTGCTCGCGATCGGCATCGTGGTGGACGACGCGATCGTCGTCGTGGAGAACGTCGAGCGCCATATCGAGAACGGCAAGTCGCCGCGGGATGCGGCCCACCAGGCCATGAGCGAGGTGTCCGGCCCGATCGTCGCGATCACGCTGGTGCTGTCTGCCGTGTTCATACCGCTCGCCTTCCTCGGCGGCGTGACCGGCCAGTTCTACAAGCAGTTCGCGGTCACGATCGCGGCCGCGGTGATCATCTCCGGATTCAACTCGCTGACCTTGTCGCCGGCGCTCGCGGCAATGCTGCTGCAACCGCACGGCGCAAAAAAGGATGCAGTGGGCCGCTGGATCGAACGGGTATTCGGGCGGCCATTCGGCGCATTCAACCGGGTTTTCAGGGGCTTCGGCGAACGTTATTCGGGGGGTATAGGCGGCACGATTTCCCGCGCACCGCGGCTGCTCGCAATCTATGCCGTGCTGGTCGTCGTGACCGTCATTGCATTCCGCGCGGTGCAGGGCGGCTACATTCCGACCCAGGACAAGCAATACCTGTTCGCAATACTGCAGTTGCCGGAGGCGGCGACCATCGATCGAACAGACGCGGTGATACGCAAGATGGGCGACATCGCCATGCAGGTGCCGGGCGTCGAAAACGTGGTTCAGTTTCCCGGCCTGAATGCAATTCACTTTGTCGCCACGCCGAACACCGGCGTGATGTTCGTGGGTCTCGAGGAACCCGGCAAGCGAGAACTCACAGCCGGCGAAATCGCGATGCGCATCAATATCGGCTACAGCCAGATCCAGGAAGGAATCGCCTTCGCGCTGCTGCCGCCGCCGGTGCTCGGTCTCGGCAATGCGAACGGGCTCGAGTTCTATGTAGAAGACCGCGGCGCCATCGGCTATGGCGAGCTCTACACGCAGACAATGGGGCTGGTCGGCACACTGGGCCGGACCGAGGGTTTCGACCCGTACGCGACCTTTACCTCTTACCAGTCGAATGTCCCGCAACTCGATGCCACGGTCGATCGCACCAGGGTCAAGGAATTGGGTCTCCAGCTGACCGACGTCTTCAACACGCTGCAGATTTACCTCGGGTCCGCCTACGTCAACGACTTCAACCTGTTTGGACGGACCTACTCGGTGTACGCCCAGGCCGATGCGCCGTATCGCGCGACCGTGCAGGACATCCAGGGCCTGAAGGTGCGCAACAATCGGGGCGAAATGGTGCCGCTCGGCAGCGTCGTCGATATCAAGCCGAGCTACGGCCCGGATCCCGTCATCCGCTACAACGGCTACGCCGCGGCGGACATGTCGGCCGGGCTCAATCCCGCAATCCTGTCCTCGACCGACGCACTCGCGAAAGTTCGCGCGATTTCCGATCAGCAATTGCCGCGTGGCATGGCAATCGAATGGACCGGCCTGACTTACCAGCAGGTCACGCAGGGCAACACGGCACTATTCGTGTTCCCGCTCTGCGTGCTGCTCGTGTACATGGTTCTGTCCGCGCTCTATGAAAGCTGGTCGCTACCGCTCGCGATCATCCTGATCGTGCCGCTCTGCCTGCTGTCGGCGATCGGAGGCACCTGGCTTGTCAATTTCATCCACGGGTTGTGGCTCATGGTGTCGCCGCCGCAGTTCGCGCCGACATTCCTCGACAACAACATTTTCACCAAGATAGGGCTCGCGGTATTGATCGGCCTTGCCTGCAAGAATGCGATCCTGATCGTCGAATTCGCGCGCGACCTCGAGGAGCAGGGCAAGGGCATCGTCGACGCAGCGATCGAGGCCTGCCGGCTGCGGCTCCGCCCGATCCTGATGACAAGCTTCGCCTTCGTCGCCGGCGTCACGCCGCTCGTGTTGGCATCCGGCGCCGGCGCCGAGGTGCGCTACGTCATGGGTGTGACCGTGGTTGCGGGAATGCTGGGGGTCACCTTCTTCGGGCTCTTCTTCACGCCAGTGTTCTATGTCGTATTGCGGAAACTCGTTGAGCGCCGCAAAGAGCGACGCCATGCGTAAGCTTGTCTTTGCTGCAATCCTTCTGATCCCGGCGGCGTGCACCGTCGGGCCGCGCCACCAGGTACCGGAGACGCCCCTTCCCGAGCGTTTTGACCAGGCGATGAGCGAGACGACGGCCGAGCCCGCCGGCTCGAAGCTCTGGACGGGATTCGGCAGCTCTGAACTCGACGGCCTGATCGCGCGCGCGCTCGAAGCCAATACGACGATTGCCCAGGCCGCGGCGCGGCTCGCGGAGACACGCGCGCTTTCGGGACTTTCGGTTTATTACTGGTTTCCGACCATTACCGCGGGCGCCGATGGCCAGCGGAGCCTGATCAGCGGCGACGACCCGTTCGCGCCGCCGGGTGGATTGCAAATTGACACCTACCGCGCGGGTTTCGACGCGAGCTGGGAGATCGATCTTTTCGGCGGGCTGCGCAACGAGAGTCGCTCCGTGGACCGGCGCACCGAGGCCAATGCCGCACTGCTGGCCGACGCGCAACTCTCGATCGTCGCCGAAACGGCGCAGGCCTGGTTCGCGATGATCGGTGCGCGTGAGCGGCTGGCGCTGCGGCGCCGGCAACTGGCGAACCTTAAGGACAACGTCGCGATCCTGACTGCCCGCTTCAACGCGGGCTATTCGAGCGGGCTGGACCTTGCCCAGGCCGAGGCCGACATGCGGGCCGTGGCTGCCACCGTGCCGCAGGCCGAGGCCGACCTGGTGCGCGAAGAGCAGCGCCTTGCAGTACTGACCGCCTGGCCGATCGAGACGCTGCGCTCGACTATTTCGCCAACGACATCGATTCCGGAGTTGCCGGTGCTCGTCGCCGCCGGCACGCCGGAGGAATGGCTGAAGCGCCGCCCCGACGTCCGCGCGGCCGAGCGCGAGCTCGCCGCCAGTTATTCGGATGTCGGCGACGAGATTGCGGAGTATTTTCCCAAGGTCACGCTGCTCGGCGCCTTCGGCTGGACCTCGCAGAGCCGTGATCAGATCGGCGAGCCGGAGGCCGAACGCTGGTTCTACGGTCCTTCGATCACCTGGAGCTTTCTCGATTTCGGTCGCATCCATCAGCGAGTGAAAGCCTCGGAAGCCCGGCGCGACGGTGCCATCGCGCGCTACCAGGAATCGGTGCTGCTGGCTCTCGAGGAAACGGAGAATGCACTCGCAGGATTCCGGGCGGCGAACCAGTCGGAGGCCGAACTCCGCGCCGGCGCGGCGGCAGCCACGGAAGCGGCGCGCCTCGCGCGCAAACGCTACGCGGTCGGCGCAGGCGAGTATCTCGCCGTACTCGTTTCCGAACGCACGCAGATTGAGCTTGCGGACCAGCACGTCCAGGCGGAAACCCGCCGGGCTACCACTCTCGCGGCACTTTACAAGGCGCTCGCCGGCGATCCCTAATCGACCCGGCCCATGCTCTTGATCTCCCCGTCCACAATGGTGACGACCATCGCCGCCGCCTGGCTGCCCCGGTCGTAAGTCCATTTTTCAACGGTTGAAGTGCCGCGTTTGACGCGTCCGGCACCCGAAACACCTGGCCCATAGACGTCGATTTCCTCGACCGTCTTTTGAGTCGGCTCGCCACATTTTTCGAGAAGTTCTTCGATGGTCATGTCGGGCGAGGCGATCCACTGGCCGCAGCGGAAAGTTTCCGCGGTCGCGGGCGTCGTCATGAACAGGAATCCAGTCAGCAACAGAGTGATCCGTATGGGATGCGACATCAGGCCTCCGTTTTGGCGAGAGCCCTCTCGATCCGTCGATCGGGTACGAGCCAGATCAATGCCACCAGCACATAGATCGCCTTCGAAGTCCAATGCGAAGTGAAAGCGACCCCGATTGCGATCACATAGAGGACCGGTGAAAGCTTGCCTTTCCAGTCCGCGCCGACAGCACGGCGGAGCAGCGATTCCTTCCCCTGCGAGGCGATAATTGCGGTCTGAAGGATGAAGTAGGCGATTGCCGCCATCAGCAGCACGACACCGTAAAGCGCCGTCGGCCAGACGGCGAAATGATTCTCGCCCATCCAGCCCGTCGTGACCGGAATCAGCGACAACCAGAACAGCAGGTGAAGGTTTGCCCAGAGAATCGGTCCCGTCACCTTGTGGCTCGCGTGCAGCATGTGGTGGTGGTTGTTCCAGTAGATCGCGAGGTATATGAAGCTCAGGACATAACTCAGGAACACGGGCAGGAGCGGCTTCAGTGTCGCGAGCTCGATCCCGTGCGGCACCTTGAGCTCGAGCACCATGATCGTGATGAGGATCGCGATCACCCCGTCGCTGAATGCCTCGAGCCTTGACTTGTTCATTGGATAGCCAGAAATTCGGCGGAAAAATGGCGCGCCCGGCGGGAGTCGAACCCACGACCTACGGCTTCGGAGACCGTCACTCTATCCAGCTGAGCTACGGGCGCGTTGACTGGTGCGCGATTTTAGCGGCCGCGGCGCCCGGGCGCTATAATTCACGCGTGGCGAAAACCGACCGTCATTTCAAGACCGTTTTCAGTGCCGTGCTCGGTATCCTGATCGCAATTGCGCTGGTTTTGATCGGCGTTTCGCGCATGGTGGACAGCGGCCCGAAAGGCGCCCGGGACACCGACGATCCGCTGATGCAGGCCTCGGCGCTCGAGCGGATCAAGCCCTTCGGCCAGGTTGCGGTCGCGGGCCAGGACAATGCGGCGCTAGTCATCGCAGCGACTGCAGTGTCGCCGGTCCAGGCTGCGCCCGTCGAGGCCGGGGCGTTGGACGGCAAGTCCGTCTTCGCATCGGCCTGCGTGGCTTGTCATGGATCGGGAATCGCGGGCGCGCCACGCGTCGGCGACAAGGTGGCCTGGGCGCCGCGCGTCGCGCAAGGAATTGCGACGCTGGAAACACATGCAATCAATGGCTTCCAGGGCGCCTCCGGCGTCATGCCGGCAAAAGGCGGACGCCTCGATCTTCCCGACGACGCCGTCAAGGCCGCGGTCGAGCACATGGTGGCGCAGAGCCGCTAGCCGGTCGCCGTCTGCGGCTCGCGGTCGAGCCGCCTGAAACCGATCGCCTCCGACAGTTCCGTCACGCTGACGCCTGGCAGGCCTGCGAGGTCGGCGATCGTGCGCCCGACGCGCAGAATCCGATGGCAGGCGCGGGCCGAGAGTCCGAGCCGCCGGGACGCGGCGTCGAGCAGGCTGTGCTCGCGCAGGCCGAGGTTGCAGGCATCGCCGAGCATCCGCGGGTTGAGCGTCGAGTTGAGTGCGCCGCGCTTTTCCTGACGGCTGCGCGCCTCCCGGACGCGCACCGCAACATCAGCGCTCGACTCCGGAGCCAGCGCCGCGGGCGCGAGCGAGGCGTACGCCAGACGCGGAACCTCAACGTGCAGGTCGATCCGGTCGAGCAAGGGACCGGAAATCCGCGAGAGGTAGCGCCGGACCTGCGGCGCCGTGCAACGGCAGCGGCCGTTCGGGTCGCCCGCGTAACCGCACTGGCAGGGATTCATCGCGGCGATCAGCTGGAAACGCGCCGGAAACTGGCTGTGCCAGGTCGAGCGCGCGATGCTGACAGAGCCCGTTTCGAGCGGCTCGCGAAGCGCTTCCAGCACGTCGCGCCGGTATTCCGGCAGCTCGTCCAGGAACAGCACGCCGTGATGCGCGAGCGAAATCTCCCCGGGACGCAGCCGCCCTCCTCCGCCGACGACTGCGGCCGCCGAGGCGCCGTGATGCGGTGCGCGAAATGGCCGGCGGCGCCACTCGGCGATCGGCGGCAGCGACCGCGCGAGTGAATGGAGCATCGCGCATTCGAGCGCCTCGGCGTCGTCGAGCGGCGGCAGCAGTCCCGGCAATCGCTGCGCGAGCATACTTTTCCCCGCGCCCGGCGGTCCGATCAGAAGGAGGCTGTGGCCACCTGAGGCCGCGATTTCCAATGCGCGCCTCGCGCCCGACTGGCCGCGCACGTCGGCGAGATCCGGACCCGAACCGGGGCGGAATGGAAGCTCGCCGCCGCTCTTGAACTCGAGACCGGCGCCGCCCTTTAGTCCGTTACAGACAGCGGTCAGCGACATTGCTCCCGCGACCCGCGCTCCCTGCGCGACGCGCGCCTCGTCCGCATTCAGGACGGGCACGACGAGCCGGCGCCCGTCCCGCACCGCGTGGACCGCCGCCGCGAGCGTGCCGCGCACCGGCCGCAACTCGCCGGAAAGCGAGAGCTCGCCGTAGAACTCGGTGTCCTTGAGCCGCTCTGCGGGAAGCTGCTCCGACGCCGCGAGGATACCCAGCGCGACCGCGAGATCGAAGCGCCCGCCTTCCTTTGGCAGATCAGCCGGTGCGAGATTGACCGTGACGCGCCCGGCGGGAAACTCAAAGCCGCAATGCGCGAGTGCCGCGCGGACCCGCTCGCGGCTCTCCCGCACCGCTGTCTCGGCGAGGCCGACGACTGTGAGTTGCGGGAGTCCGGCGCCACAGTGGATCTCGACGCGCACGAGCGGCGCATCGAGCCCGAACTGGGCCCGGGTCAGCACGGTCGCGAGCGTCACGGGCCGCGGCCCGCGGCAACTACTTTTTCGGGGTCTTTTCGAGCGCCGCGATGCGCCGCTCGAGTTCCTCGAGGAGTTCGCGGCTTCGCCGCAAGACCGCGGCCTGGATGTCGAACTCCTGGCGTGTCACGAGGTCGAGCCTCGCGAGGCCGCTCTGCAGCACCGCCTTGAAGTTCTGCTCGAGATCCTGGCCGAGTGCGGCCAAGCCGGGCGGCACGGCGTCTGCGAGCTTGCGCGCAAGCTCCTCGATGGACCGGGGATCGAAAGCCATGGCAATATCGTAACACGTTGATTTTCCAATAATCCCACCCCGGCTGAAGCTACCCCAGATGGCCTCCTGACGGTCGTGGAAAAACGCACCCGTCGCGACAAATAATGAACGCGCGGCCCAATGTGACGGCGGTCAAGGGTTTCGGGTGCCGGAAACGCCAGACTTCGCGTTGGCGTAAAGTAGAGGTCGAGATGCTCCACAAGATCCTGATGGGACTGCTGATAGCCGGCCTCGCTGCCATGGCGACGGCGGATACCGTCTATAAATGGGTCGATTCGTCCGGACAGATCCACTTCACGGACCTGCCGCCGCAGCAGGGCGACGCCAAGATCCTGAGCGTCTATCAGCGGGAATCCGGCACGGTGGACGACGGCAGTTCAGACGACAGTGATAACTCGGAAGAAGGCGACGAATCGGCCTCAAGCCCGGCCTCGCAGTCCGGCGAGGCGACAACGCCCGAACCGCCGGTTTCGGAAGAGGCAATGGCATCCGCGGAAGCCGATGCGGCCAAGGCCAAGGTCGAGCAGTGCAAGGCCGCGCAGGATCGCTACCAGCGGTACATCGATTCGCGCCGCCTGTTTCGCGAAACGGCGGACGGCAAGCGCGAATACCTGACGGATCAGCAGCTCACCGAAGCACGTGCCCGCGCCAAGCAGGCAGTTACCGACTACTGCAGCTGATCGGCTGAAGCGGGCAGAATGGAGCCCGCCATGCAAACCGGATTTATCGGTCTCGGCGCCATGGGCCAGCACATGGCCCGCAATCTCAATCGCGCCGGACTCCTCGCCGGCGTCTGGAATCGCACTTCTGCGAAAGCCGCTGCGCTCGCCGCTGAGACCGGCTGCCGCGTATTCGCGACGCCGGCCGAACTCGCAGCCAACTGCCCGGTCGTCATCGTCTGCGTTTCGGCCGACGACGATCTGCTTGCGGTCGTCGATTCGCTCCGAACTGCATTGCCAGGCGATGCGATCGTCATCGATTGCTCGACGGTCGCCGCGGACACGGCGCGCGAAGCGGCGCGGCGGCTTGCGTCTGCCGGAGTCGGTTTTCTCGATTGCCCGGTCAGCGGCGGTGTTGAAGGCGCCAGGAACGCGACGCTTGCCATCATGTGCGGCGGAGAACCTGCAGTGTTCGAGCGGGCGCGGCCAGTGCTCGCCGCCCTCGGCAAGACGATTGTGCTGATGGGACCTTCAGGCGCCGGTCAGGCGACGAAGGCGACCAACCAGATCCTCTGCGCCGGTGCGATTCAGGTTGCGGCCGAAGCCATGGCCTTTGCGCAGGCCGAAGGCCTGCCGCTCGAGCGAGTGATCGAGATCCTCGGCCAGGGCGCCGGCTCCTCCTGGTATTTCGTGCATCGGGCGCCATTCATGGCGCGCGGTTCCTATCCCGCGGGATTCCGCGTGCGGCTGCACGACAAGGATCTCCGGATCTGCCGTGACATGGCCGCACGGCACGGCGCGACGCTCCCGGTCGTCGAAACGACACTTGCGGACTACGCGCGCCTGCTGGCCTCGGGCCATGGTGAAGAGGACATCTCGACGATTTTCCGGCTCAAGACGCCACTTTTTTCAGACTCAACCGATGGCTGAGCGTCCGGCCTTCTACCTCCCCGATTTCTGCCGCGCCCAGAGCGTGCTGGCGGTGATCCTGATCGCCGAACTCGTGGCACTTCTCTTTACGCTCGCCCGCCACGGCATCTCGGCCAACTTCTGGCTCGACCTGGCGCAGATCTCGCTGTTCCTGCTGTGGGCGGCGCTCGGCACCGCGGCCGCCTGGTGCGCCGCGCGCGGCCTGATGTCGAAACTCGATGTCCTCGCAGGTTCCGCAGTGGCGCTCGCACTGATGCTCGCCATCACCGCGGCCGTCACCGAGGGCGCCTGGTGGCTCTCCACCTACACAAACCGGTTGCTTGGCGTCGACAGCGTTCCAACCGGCACCGATCACCGCGAACTCATGCTGCGAAATCTCGCCATCTGCGCGATCGCGGGCGGACTTGCGCTCCGCTACTTCTATGTGGCGCACCAGTGGCGCCGCAACGTCGAAGCCGAGGCCCAGAGCCGCGTGCGCGCGCTCCAGGCACGGATCCGGCCGCATTTCCTGTTCAACAGCATGAACACGATCGCGTCGCTCACGCGCTCCAATCCGCGCGCGGCCGAGCAGGCAATCGCCGACCTGTCCGACCTGTTTCGGGCGTCGCTGCGCGAAAATCGCGAGCGCATACCGCTCGCGAGCGAAATCGAGATTGCACGCGCCTATGAACGCGTCGAGCGGCTGCGGCTCGGCGATCGGTTGCAGGTCGACTGGCAGATCGACAGCCTGCCGATGGACGCGTCGGTGCCCGCGCTGATCCTGCAACCATTGCTCGAAAACGCCGTTTATCACGGCATCGAACCGCTCGAAAAAGGCGGCACGATCCGGGTGACCGGCAAGCGCGAGGGCCCGATGGCGGTCCTGACAATCGACAATCCGGTGGCATCGAAAATTGTCGCGCGGCGGGCCGGTCATCAGATCGGCCTCGACAACGTGCGCCAGCGGCTCGAACTCATGTTCCATGGCGACGCCCAGGTCGAAGTATTCGAGGCACCGGAGCGTTTTGTCGTCACTCTGCGTTTTCCTGCCGGCAGCCAGCCCATATGATCTTGCGAGTCCTCGTCGTCGATGACGAGCCGCTCGCGCGCGAGCGGCTCTCGCACCTGGTCGAGGAATTGCCGGAAGTCGAACTGGCCGGTGTCGCCGCCAGCGGCGAGGAAGCGCTCCTGCTCGCCGGCCGGCTGCGGCCGGAAGTCGTGCTGCTCGATATCCGCATGCCGGGCATGGACGGACTCGAAACCGCGCACCATCTCGCACGGATGCCGGAGCCTCCGGCCGTGATTTTCACGACAGCCTTCGAGCAGCACGCACTCGCGGCATTCGACGCCCAGGCCGCCGGCTATCTGCTGAAACCGGTGCGGCCGGACAAGCTCAAGGAAGCGCTAGAACGCGCCCGCCGTCCGACCCGCGCGCAACTCACGCGCATTGCGGAAGGCACCGGCGGCCCGCGCACGCGCATCGCCGTGCGCGCACGCGACGAACTGCGGCTGATCCCGGTCGAGAACATCCTCTGCTTCATCGCGGAGCAGAAATACACGACGCTTCGCCACAAGAACGGCGAGGAGCTGATCGAAGAACCGCTCAAGTCCCTCGAAGAGGAGTTTGCGGGGCGATTCGTCCGCGTGCACCGCAATTCGCTGGTCGCGATCGGGCATATCCTCGGACTCGAAAAAAACGCCGAGGGACAGCAAGTCGTGCGGCTAGGAAACGGCGAGTTACTTGCGGTCAGCCGCCGGCTCGCGGCGGACGTCATTCGGACCCTGCGCTCCAGAGAGTGACCGCATGATCCGACAAATCCGCATCGCGACGCGACGGAGCCGGCTTGCCCTCTGGCAGGCTGAGCACGTCGCCGCGCGCCTCGCCGCTGCCCATCCCGGCCTCGTCGTCAGTCTGGTGCCGATCGTCACGGAAGGCGACCGGATCCAGGGGAGCCTCGCAGCCGCGGGCGGCAAGGGTCTTTTCGTCAAGGAACTCGAGCACGCGATGCTTGCCGGCCACGCGGACATTGCAGTGCACTCGATGAAGGACATGCCGAGCGAGTTGCCGCCGGGATTCGAGATTGGGGCTGCGCTCGAACGCGGCGATCCGCGCGATGCCTTGGTGTCGCCGCAGCACGACTCGTTCGCCGCCCTGCCGCGCGGCGCGCGCGTCGGCACTTCAAGCCTGCGGCGGCAATGCCAGCTCCGCCACGCCCGGCCCGACCTCGAAATCGTGGTCCTGCGCGGCAATGTCGAGACACGTCTTCGCAAGCTCGATGCCGGCGAATGCGATGCGACCGTCCTTGCCGCGGCGGGACTCCAGCGGCTCGGACTCGAGGCGCGGATCCGTGCATACCTGTCGACGCAGGAGATGCTTCCGGCCGTCGGCCAGGGCGTCATCGGAATCGAAAGCGTCGCCGGTCAGACGGAAATCCTCGCCCTGCTCCGTCCGCTGGAACATGTACCGACGCGCACGATGCTGGAGGCCGAGCGCGCATTCGCGGCGCGGCTCGGCGGCAGTTGCCAGTCGCCGATTGCGGCACAGGCGACGCTCGAGGGCGGGTCGCTGCATCTAAGCGGACTCGTCGGTTCGCCGGACGGCCGCACGATCTTCGCCGACGAAATCTCGGGCGCAGCATCCGATGCGGTCAAGCTTGGCTCTGCGCTGGCTGGTCGACTTCTCGAAACCGGCGGCGCGGAGATCCTGAAATGCCTCGGCTGAAAGGCATCGGCGTACTCGTGACGCGGCCCGAGCATCAGTCTTACCACCTCTGCCAGCTGATCGAGGCCGAGGGCGGCGCCGCGGTTCGTTATCCCGCGCTCGTGATCAAGCCGCGGCCGGATCGCGCCGCGGTGCGCGCGGCCATCGGCCCCGCGGACCGCTATGACCTCGTGATTTTCGTCAGCGCCAATGCGGCGCGCTTTGGCGCGGATTTTCTCGACCAGCGGCGCGATGCGCCAGTCGCGGCCGTTGGACAGGCAACGGCCGCCGCGCTGAACGCGGCGGGTTACCGCGTGTCGCTGATGCCGGCGGAAGGCGCCGACAGCGAATCCCTGCTCGCCATGCCGCAACTCGCGCAGATGAACGGGCAACGCGTACTGATCGTGCGCGGTTCGGGCGGTCGGGAACTGCTCGCAGAAGTCCTGACCGCGCGCGGCGCGCAGGTGCAGTACGCCGAGGTGTACACCCGCGAGCCCGCGCGGCCTTCCGCGGAATTGCAGGCGCAGATCGAGACGCTCTGGCGGCAGGGCGGACTCTCCGTCTACGCGGCGACAAGTGTCGAACTGCTCCAGGCACTCGTCGGTATCGTCACGCTGCGTTGCCGGGAGCTGATGGACTCAACGGCGCTCGTGACCGGCTCGCAGCGCGTTGCCGATGCCGCCGCCCGCCTCGGACTCGGCTCACCGGTCATTCTCGCGGACTCGCCCGATGATGCGGCGCTGACCGGCGCCCTGGTTCGCTGGCGCGCCGGCAACCCCTAGACCGGCGCGTAATCGAAGGAATCGATGGTGATGCGGGCTGGATCCGCGCCCTGCCGCGGCAGTCCCGCCCGCACGGCATCGATCATCGCGGGCGGACCCGCCGCGTAGATGTCGTAATCCGCGAGATCCGCGATGCGGGCGAGAACGGCTTCGTGCACGAACCCCCCCGGCACCGGCGTGTAGTGAAACCGCGGATGCTTCGCGGCGAGCGCGCGGAGCCAGTCATCGTCGTAGAGATCGATGGCAGTGCGTGCGCCCCAGAAAAAATGCAGATCGCGAACGGCTTCTGAGTCCAGGACTTCACGGATCATGGCCTTGAGTGGGGCGTAACCGGTTCCGCCGCCGATCATGAGGAGCGGCCTGTCTCCGGGCCGGTAAATGAATTGACCGAGCGGACCCTCGATGCGAAGCAGCGATCCCGGTTTCATGTCGCCAAATACACGCTCGCTGAACTCGCCGCCGCGGGCACGGCGAACGTGCAGTTCGAGGAGTGCCGGATCTCGAGGCGGATTCGCGAGCGAAAAACTCCGGCGCCGGTCGCCCGAGAGCATCACGTCCACGTACTGCCCGCATTGCCAGGTGAAGGGCTCGATCGCCGGCAGGCGCAGCCACAATCCCATGACGTCCGGCGCGAGCTGCTCCATGCGTTCCACGCGTGCGGGCAGTTCGCGGATTTCGACATCGGTGACGTGGCGAATCTCCCGGATCTCGATGACGAGGTCCGCAGTTGCGCGTGCCTGGCAGATGAGCGCGTAACCGGCTTCCTCCTCCTCCGCAGTGATTCCAATCGGCCGGCCGTGCGGGTACTCGAAACTGCCGGTGTGGACGCGCACGCGACAGGTGCCGCAGGAACCGCCCTTGCAACTGTGCGGCAGGTTGAGGTGTTGACGGAGCGCCGCCGAGAGCACGGCCTCGTCGGCCTGCGCCTGGAATTCCCGGTTTGACGGAAGCACCCTGACTTTCATGCGGGTATTATGATGGCGGTCACTCTCGACAGTACTGCGCCGGCCGCGCTTTCTGGGCGCTGGTTTTTCGCCCCGGAGAACTTTCGATGCGTTCGATTCCCTCATACGGCAGGCTTTGCCTCGTCATTCTGGCGTCTTATGCGCTTTCTGCACTGACACCCATTTCCGCCGCCGAGCCGCCGGAACGGCCGCGCATCGGTCTCGTTTTGGCCGGGGGCGGAGCCAAAGGCGGAGCGCATGTCGGCGTGCTGAAGGTTCTCGAGGAACTCCGCGTGCCGATCGATTGCATCGCCGGTACCAGCATGGGCGCCCTGGTCGGTGGCGGTTATGCATCCGGCCAATCCGCCGCGGAAATCGAAAAATTCATCACCGGCATCGACTGGAAGGCGATTGTCGGCGGCGCGGGCCGTCGGTCCCATGAGCCTTTCGAACAGAAACGGCTGTCTACCGAAGCCAACACGTCGCTGACACTCGGGCTGCGTGACGGTGGAGTCGTGGCACCTTCCGGGCTGACCAACTCGAGCGCTATCGATGACCTGTTGCGCGCCTACGTCGCTCGCTCGCGTCTCGTCGAGCGCTTCGACGAGCTCCCGATACCCTATCGGGCCGTGGCAACCGACATGATCACCGGCAACATGGTCGTCCTCGATCACGGCGACCTCGCGAACGCGATGCGGGCCAGCATGGCAATCCCCGGTGCATTTTCCCCCGTCGTGGGCGAAGGCTATATCCTCGCGGACGGTGGGATGGTCCGGAACATTCCGGTCGATGTCGCACGAACCACCTGCGCTGATATCGTGATCGTCGTCAATCTCGTCGAGCCGCCGCCCACTGCCGAGAAACTGGTGCAGGCGACGCAGCTGCTTTCACGCAGCATGGACGTCATGTTCGAGGTCAACGAAAAGATCCAGTTGCAATCGCTCACCGAGCACGACATCCGCATCGACGTGCCGATGGGAGAAATCTCGACTTCCGATTTCGAGCGCGTGCCGGAGACCATTCCATTGGGCGAGGCAGCGGCGCGCCTGGCCACAGACCGCCTGGCTGCGCTTTCCGTGGGCAATGCGGAATACACGGCGTGGCGGCAAGAGATCAGCACGCCCCAGAAAGTCGAGGCGAAGGTCGCCGACATACGATTCGAGGGCCTCGACCACGTCAACCCCGATTATCTTCTGACACTCACGACCATTCGCCCGGGTAAAGACACTGATATCAACGCCATCAGCAAGGACGCCCGGCGAATGTCGGCGCTCGGGGATCTCGAATCGGTGGCGTATCGGCTGGAAGGCGATGCGGACAACGCGACGCTCGTCTGGCTGCCGCAGGAAGTATCCATCGGGCCGAACGTCCTGCGACCCAGCATGGGCATTTATGCAGACGGCGGCGGCGACCTCGGGGTCCTGGTGGGCGTCCAGCATGTGCGCAGCTGGCTGAACGATCGTGGCGGCCAGTGGCGCAACAACCTGCAGGTCGGCAATGAGTCACTGCTTTCGACGAGCTTGTATCAGCCATTTGACGTCCCGCAGCAGTTCTTTGTCGAGCCCGGCCTGTTCGTGGGCCGAACAGTGGAAGATGTCTACCTCGATGGCGATAACGTCGCCAGATATCACTTCACCGACTATGGCGGGCGCGTGGATCTGGGATGGAATATCTCGCGGTTCGCGCAACTACGAGTCGGCTACAGTGCTGGGGAGCGCGAGATCAGCGTCGAGACCGGCACCGCTCTGCTGCCCGAAGGCGATTCCATGGATGCCGGACTCATGATTTCCGCCAGGTACGACTCCAGGGATGTTGCGTCGTTCGCCACCAGCGGCATCGCCGCGGCGGTGGAGTACCGGCTGATGGACGACTCGATGGGATCCGATCGAGACTGGGAGAGTGTCGAGGCGGGATTCCGCGCGGCGCTGCCATTCGGCAAGAACGTCATGTGGCTCAGTCTCGCGGGCGGAGCCGACGTCGGTGACTAATTGCCTGCTGATCGCGCGTACTCACTGGGCGGGCCGCGGACACTTCCGGCGTTTTCGTACGATGAGTTGCGAGCGCGCGAATACTGGCTCGCGCAGGCCAGTTTTCTCTGGCGCCTGAAGGATCTTGTGCCGGTCAAGAACCAGGCGATCTACGCAGGATTCGGCTTGCAGGCCGCCGGACTTTACGACCGGGTGGACTTCGTCGCAGACGACGAGATTTACGGCGCGGCCGCTTACCTCGCGGGCCCAACGACCTTCGGTACATTCACACTGGGAGCGGGCGTCGCTCCCGACGATTGGAGCCTCTGGCTGTCCCTCAGCCGGCCGATCGGTAAAGGCTCGATCCTGGACGACGGTCTGTTCCGCTAGGCCGCGGTCTTTTCAGCCAGCGCTTGCGCGCTCGATCAGGAGGCGCACGTTCGGGTCATCCGGCTCGAGAAGCTCGAGCCGACGCGCGGCCTCAAGTGCCTGCGCGCGGTTTCCGCCGTCCAGTTGCCAGGTGGCCAGCGCCCAGAGCGCATCGCGATCGTTCGGCTGACGGGCGAGCGCCGACCGAAGGACCTGGATTGAATCGGGACGGCGGCCGGCACCCTCGAGCCCGACGGCATAGACATAGGCATAGCGGGTTGCCGCGGGCGCGAGATCCGTGGCGAGTTTCAGCTCGGCCAGCGCGTCCGTTGCACGTCCGGTGCGCACCAACAACAATCCCAGGGAATGGTGCAATGCCGCCGCTTCCGGGTTCACTTCGATTGAGTTCCTGAGTACAGACTCTGCTGCGGATTCACGCCCCAACGCGCGGTGCAGATCGGCAAGATTCACCGCCGCCGGCACGAATCGCGGATCGATTGACAGGGCTTCCTCGAAAGCCGCCTGGGCCTCAGCCTGCCGTCCAAGCGTTTCCCACAGCAGCCCGAGGTTCACATGGGATTCCGGCCGGTCCGCATTGACGCGCTGCGAAGCCTCGTACTCTGCGATCGCTCGATCGCGTGCGGCAATCTGCTCCGCTTTCAGCCGCTCCGCCGGAATCGCGGCGATGAGCGGTACGGCCTCGAGCCTCACCGCGCGATCAAGATCCCCCAGTGTCGCGAGCAGGCGATCGAGCATGTCCGGCGGCAAGGTTCCATGCGCGGCGGCGGCAGACCGGCGCACGAGGGGATCGGAGTCCTGTAGTAACGCGGCGAGTGCGGTGAGCTCGGCCGGTCCGCGAATCTGGTCCAGGCGTTGCAGCGCACTCGCCCGCGCGATGCCCGGCTGAGTCGCATCCTGCGCAAGCGCAAGCAAACGCTTGCGTGCGCCCGCAGCGCGGATGTCGCCATCGTGCAGCACCTCGGCGTAGCGCTGCAGCCCGACCGGCGTTGATCCGAACCAGTCTTTCAGCTTTGCAGCCGCCCAGGCCGGCTTGCGATCTCGATGACAGCCGGTGCAGGCGTCCGGAGCGCCGATGGCCTCTGCGAGATCCGGCCGAGGAATGCGCAGGCTGTGATCGCGGCGGTTGTCGATGACCATGTAGTCGCGCCCGGGCATGTGGCACGCGATGCACTCGGAGCCCGAGGATTCGGGCCGGTGATGATGATGCTCCGTGCTCTGGTATTTCGTCGCCTGGTGGCAGCTCAGGCAGACCTCGCCGCCCGGCGCCCGCAGTTTCTGGCTGTGAGGCTCATGGCAGTCGCTGCAGGTGACGCCGGCCTGATGCATGCGGCTCTGCAGGAACGAACCGTACTCATAGACCTCGTCGTGAATCTGTCCGTCCGGGAAATAGAGCCCGGAATCGAGCAGCGCCACCCGATGCGTTTCGCCGATCGGGCGGCCCGGCAAGTACTCGCCCCAGATCTGGCCGCGCCTCGAATGACAGCGCGCGCAGGTTTCGAGCTCACGGTTCGAGGTTCTTGGACTGCTGCGCACCGGCTTGCCGCTCGTGGCATCCGTGTTCCAGGCGACACCTCGACGCTCGTCGAAGCGCACGACGAGTCCCAGATCGCCGGCGTCGTCAGCGCGCGACTCATCGCGATCCTTCGCCCAGTCCACGTGCTGCGATCCCGGCCCGTGGCAGGCCTCGCAGGAAACGTCGATCTCCGACCAGCTCGTCGCGTAACTCCGCTTCGCCGCGTCGTAGTTCCGCTGCAGGTTGGTGGAGTGGCATTCCGCGCACATGTAGTTCCAGTTTTGCTG
>JANLWE010000066.1:0-15758 GCA_031364365.1 Gammaproteobacteria bacterium
GTCGAGCGCCTCGAACTCTACGCGCACATGTACTACGCGCGGCTGATCGAGATCATGGAGGTGGAATATCCGACGACGCGGCAAATCCTCGGCGCTCATGAGTTCGCGGTCGCCTGCCGCCGATTCATCGCCCGGAACCCGTCGCGCTCGCGGACCCTCAACAGCATGAGCTCGAAGTTTCCGGGCTTCCTGGCGCGCTACCTGCCGCGGGGGCCTCGGCGCGGACTCGTGGCCGACGTCGCCCGGATCGAGCGCGCGATGGAGGACGTCTTCGACGCGCCGCGCGCCGAGCCGATGACGGCCGCCCAGTTCGCGGCGATCGGCGCGGATCAATGGGAGCGGGTCCGGCTGAACGTCAATCCGGCCTTGCGGCTGCTGACGCTCCGCTATCCGGTGAACGACTATATGAATGGCTTGAAGGCTGGCCGGAAGCCGCGCCTCCCGCGGCCACGGAAGACGTTTGCGATCGTCTACCGGCGCGGCTATCAGGTCTTCCGGCGCGACCAGGAGCCGGAGCAGTTCAAGTTGCTCGCGGCGCTCGTCTCCGGCCGGGTGCTGGCCGCCGCCGTGCGAGCGAGTATTGGCGGCCGCTCCGGCAGCGCCGACCGCCTCGCCTCAAGGCTCGGCGCCTGGTTTCGCGAGTGGGCCGCTGCGGGAATCTTCACCTCTAAAGGGGACGTTCCCCTTTAAAGGGGGGTCCCCTTTAGAGGCTGTTACCATGGATCAGCGTATTAGCTAAAAAGGGGATGTCTATGAACATCCGAAGCCTCGCAAAAGGCCTCAAGTTCTGTGGCGAAACGGCTGGTAAAAGACAGACTTATTACGTGTTTGAAAGCGGCGCGGGCTACGTCGTGATGTCGGTGTCACGCACCAAGCGCGCGAGCGGTTATTTCAACCTCGTGAGCCGCAAGGCGGTCGACCGCATCCGCAAAAGCTATGCCGGGAAACAGGACGTGACGGCAAAGCAGCTCGCCACGCGGTCCCGCGGTGCCGGTGTCCGCGACGCTCTTCAGGCGCTGAACATCCTCTACGTGCTGGTCGCGACGGGCGCCGCGAAGCGCGATGACCGGTACCAGGACACGCGGCTGCACTTCAACATCCTGCCGCGCTGACTGGTTAAAGGGGACGTTCACCTTTAAAGGTGAACGTCCCCTTTAAAGAAAAAGGCCCGCCTTGCAGCGGGCCTTTTGTTGGCCGCGTCCTGCGGACTTGGTTCAGGGCTTGTAACGCTTCCAGATATTGCACGAGACGATCATCAACGCCGCGCCGGCCGCGAAGGTACCCAATGCGCTGAAGATGCTCGTCAGGTACTGGCCGACTTCCGGAATGTTCATCAGCACACCGGACAGCGAGGTCAGCACGAGTGCGGAGACCAGCACGCGAACGTGGTCCTCCGCTGCGATGGCGTAGCCGCCTGCCAGGCCGAGCAGCACCAAGAGGAGTCCCGCGTACGGGATCTCCGTAAAGGCGCCGACGACGGCGATAGCGAGGCCCACCCAACCAATGATCTTGAATGGATTCACTTTCATCCCCCCTGAGCTTGTTATGGACGCGGTCCTGTTAGCCGGTACCGCAGCCGCGATCCTACGCTTGCCGGGGGCGGGCTGGCAAAAGTGCGGTCTGGGTTTATTTCGTAACATATTGAAAATAAAGGATATAGGGCTCAAATCGAGCGCGTCCTGGCCGCTCCGGTCGGAATGCTGAGGCCGTCGGAGGGTCTAATTCTGGTCCGGCTGCCAACGCCCATGCAGCCGCCGCTCCCGCAAGAACCGGGTTGCGGGCCGGGTGACGGGGCGCAATCCTGCGCCCCATGAATTACCAGCTGCGCGGGCTCGAACCCGCCTTGTTCGAGGGTTTCTTTGGCCTGGACGACGAGGCGCTCGCCGCGCGCGGCATGCGCTGGATGCAATCAGATGCACCGGTCGGGTTTCCCTGCCGCATCAGCTTTGAGGACGCGCCGGTCGGCGAGCCCGTGCTGCTGCTCCCGTTCCCCCACCAGGACGGCCGTTCGCCATACCGCGCGTCGGGGCCGATTTTCGTGCGCCGCGGCCGTAACCAGACCGCGCACATCGTGAACGAATTGCCTTCGTACCTGACCCTCCGGCCATTGTCGGTGCGGGCCTACGACGCCGCCGATGAGATGGTCGACGCGGACATCGTGGACGGCGCCGCCGCGGCACCTCTCATAGAGCGTTTACTCGCGCGCGCGGACGTGAGCTATTTGCACCTGCATTTCGCGCGTCGCGGTTGCTTCGCCTGCCGCGTCGACCGCTTCTAAAGGAGACCGCTTCTAAAGGGGACGTTCCCCTTTAAAGGGGAACGTCCCCTTTAGAGGGGAACGTCCCCTTTAGAATTGTAGAATGGGCGTATGACATCGCGTGTCAGCCGCCGAAGATTCCTTGCAGGATCCGCCTCGCTCGTTGCCGTGATCGGCGCATTGCACGCACGCCGCGCGATGGCCAGGTCACTCACATCAAAAAGCGTCGCCGGTCCTTACGGACCGTTGCAGCCGGTCGCGGATCTGGAAACCGGGTTGCCACTCATCCAGCTGCCCGAGGGCTTCGAGTACCGCACCTTCTCCTGGACCGGCGATTCGATGACGAACGGAGAGCCGACGCCGGATCTGCATGACGGCATGGGCGTGATCGCGGCCCGCGGCGGCGGTGCGGATCGAGAAATAATCCTCGTGCGCAATCACGAGCGCGCGATCGAAAATCCGATCCTCGCGCCCGCGCGTTACGACACGTCGACGCCAGAGAGGCAGGGACTTGCGCCCGCAGGTGGCACGACCACACTCAAGTTCCGCGGCCGCCGCTGGGTAAGCGCCGAGCCCTCGCTCGGCGGCACGATCTATAACTGCGCGGGCGGCGTGACGCCCTGGGGCACATGGCTCAGTTGCGAAGAGGCGGTCGTCGACTTCAGTGCGAAAGGCGGACGACGCCATGGCTACGTGTTCGAAGTCCGCGAGGATGCGAAACAGACGACAGGGCAGCCGATCGTGGACATGGGACGCATGCTGCACGAGGCGGTTGCCGTCGATCCGCGAACGCACATCGCTTACCTGACCGAAGACCATCCGCATCATTCCGGTTTCTATCGTTTCCTGCCGAATGACTCGAAAGGCGGCGCTGGAAGTTATGAAGCAGGCGGACGTCTGCAGGCGGCGAGGGTCGTCGATCGCGCGAATGCGGACTTGCAGAACCCGGAGGTCGGCGACCTCCATCTCATTTCATGGGTGGATATCGAAAATCCGGATGCGGGGCCGGGTCCCGCGCCGCACGCGGTTTCCATGGCATCGACGGCGGCCAGTGGTCCCTTCCTTCAGGCCTGGGCACGCGGTGGATTGCGCATGAGCCGCGGTGAGGGAATTTGCCATCACGAAGGCAAGTTCTACGTAGTCGATACGGAGGCTGGCGTGAGTGCCATGGGCCGTTCGGGCGAGGGCAACGGCGCCGTCTGGGAATTCGATCCGGAGGAAAACTCGCTCCGCGCGCTCTTTGTCGCCGGCAGCGAGCAGGTCGGCAACAACATCGACAACATCGTTGTCAGTCCCCGCGGCGGAATCCTGCTATGCGAGGACGGCGATTCGGTCAGGGGAAACTATGGATCCAGCGCGCGACTGCTCGGTATTACCGCGGATGGAGCTTCCTATGCTTTCGCCAAGAACAACATCTCATTGAGGCTCAAGCAAATTGTCGGCGCCGGAAAACGCGTCGATCCAGGCGGGTATCGTTCCCAGGAATGGTCCGGCGCCTGCTTCGATCCGGACGGGGAGTTGCTGTTCGTGAACATCCAGGTGCCCGGCATCACCTTCGCGATCTGGGGTCCCTGGGAGCGCGGCAACCTCTGATGGGGCCGGGTCGCGAATCCGCGACCCGGCACCAACCGCGATTCACGCGTCGCGCTGCGTCTCGCCGCCGTTCCCGTTCTTCCTCGATTCGACGAAGTAGGCGATAAGGTTCGCAATGCCAATCGCGGCCGGAATCAACCCAAAGAGCGCGACGTCATCCCCGGTGACGCGATCGAGTGCAAAATAGAGCACGATGCCGACGAACAGGCCGGTGAGACCGCTCCGCAGCGAAGAACCTTTTTTCCTGTTCTCGGGTTCGATCGGATCAAGGGGCAACTCGATGCCTTTTTCTATCGCCGCAAGCCGCTCGCGATGGCGCAGTTCAGCGCGCTTCACTCTCTCGCGATGTCCGGCGACAATCGTGACGATCGCCACGCCGACGCCGAACACGATCCCAAAAATCGGGACCAACAATGTCATGCTTTCTGCTTCCATCAATGTACTCCCTGGTCAAATGCCGAACAGCAGGCGCAATGTCTGCCAGAACGGGCGGAACGCCGCGCGGAGCACGTCCGCCGCGAGCAGTGCGACCGCCGCGGCAACCGCGCATTCGAGCGCGCGCGCGTCAATCGGAGATCCGGATCCTGGCTGCTTCACACCTGGTGATACGCGCACCGGGCCGCGTAGGTTTCGGCTCACCGGGATAAAATACACTGAAACCTGCGTGCCCTCGCGCGCGTATCAACCGGGGAGAAGGTCCAAACCGAATGCCGGCCGACGAGGCGATCATCCTGTTGATCCAGGCCGGCCGTGTGCAGGAGGCCTTCGAACGGCTGGTTCCAGCCTACCGCCGGCGCGTGTTCGGCCTCGCGTACAGCATCTTGCGCGATCGCGGTGGCGCCGAGGACCTGGCCCAGGAGGTTTTCGTGAAACTGTGGCAAGCGCTGCCACGCTACGACGGTCGCGCGCAGCTCTCGACCTGGATCTACGCGATTACGCGGAACGCGGCGATTTCGGCGCTCAGAGGCCGGCGTCGCTCGGTGTCCCTGTCGGACCCGGGGGTGCTCGCGGAAGTCGAAGGCGTCGTCGCGGTTCCCGCTGCGTCTGCGGACGACGTGGCACTTCGCCGGCATGTCGAGGGGCTGCCGGAAAAACAGCGCCAGGCGGTCACACTCTATTATCTGGACGAGCGATCGGTGGATGAGGTTGCGGCGATGATGGGCATGCCGGTCAACACCGTGAAGACGCACCTGCACCGCGCGCGGGCAAGCCTTGCAACGGCGCTCGGCGCCGCCGGCAAGGAGGTCACATGAGTGAGCAAGACGCGCGGCTCGAAGCGTGCTTGCGCGGGCTCTTTGCGGACAACGACACGAGCCGGGAATTCGACGCACGCGTGATGCAGCGAATCGCGGCGCTCGGTTCCATGCCGACAGAAGATCTGCGCGCTCAGTTCGAGCGGAAACGCGAGCTTGTGCGGCGCAGGCTGCGCCTCGAGGCCTGGTCGAATGCCGTGACGATCGCGAGCATCGGCGCGGCGGCTGGGGTCGTGGTGTGGCGGCATGCGCCGGCGATCATGCACTGGGCCAGGTCCGGTGGCGTGACGGAAATCGGTCCGTGGCTCGTCGCGGGCATTGTGGTCGCTGTGCTTACAGGCAGCTTGTGGCCGCTGTTGCGGAGGTTCTCGGCTCCCTTATAGTGGCCGGATGTTTATCGGCCATTTTGCGGTTGCCTGCGCGGCCAAGCGGCTCGCGCCCCGCACTTCTCTCGGCACGCTATTCTTCGCGGCGCAGTTTCTCGATCTGCTATGGCCCTGGCTCGTCATCGCGGGCGTTGAGCGGCTTTCGCTCGCGCCGGCGGGAAGCGTATTCCCGCTGGTGTTCGATCATTATCCCTGGTCGCACAGCCTGGTCATGGCTGTGCTCTGGGGACTCGTCGTCGGCAGCATCTACGGAATCATCCGGCGTGACAGGCGCGCCGCCTGCGTCGTTGGCGCGCTGGTCCTGAGTCACTGGTTCCTCGATTTCCTCACGCACTTTCCCGATCTGCCACTCGCGCCCGGCGGTGCCACGCGATTCGGGCTCGGACTCTGGAATTTTCCGTTGGTCGCGCTTGCCGTGGAACTCACGCTGCTGGCCGGCGGCGTCGCGTTTTATGTCGCGAATACGCGTGCGCTTCGCGCCCCGGGATCCTGGGGATTCGCGGGCTTGATTTCGATTCTCGTCGTCATCCAGATTGCGAATGTCTTCGGTCCGCCGCCACCTGGTCCGTTGGCAGTCGCCTGGACCGCCATGGCGATGTGGGTGCTCGTGCTCTGGGCGTGGTGGTGTGATCGGGCGCGCGCGCCACAACGGCTGAACCTGTGACTCACCGCCTGCGGGAATCCGCGGACGCCGTCGTCCTTGCGCCCGCGACGCCGGCCTCGGCCAGCGTCATCTGGCTGCACGGCCTCGGCGCCGATGGTCACGACTTTGTGCCGATCGTGCCGGAACTGGAATTGCCGGCGGCGCTTGCCGTGCGTTTCGTATTCCCGCATGCCCGCGTGCGCCCGGTGACACTCAACATGGGCATGCGCATGCGCGCCTGGTACGACATCAAGACATTGACGGCAGAAGGCCGCGCGGATGAAGAGGGCATCCGCGAGTCGGTCGCCGTGCTCGGGCGATTCATCGCCGCGGAGCGTACGGCCGGCATTGCGTCGGAGCGGATCGTCATCGCCGGCTTTTCGCAGGGCGGCGCGATCGCGCTGCACGGCGCGCTGCGGCACGCGGAACCGCTCGGCGGAATTCTCGCCCTTTCCTGCTACCTGCCCTTGCAGGCGACACTTGAAGGCGAGTTGGCTGACGCCAACCAGCGAACGCCGGTTCTCATGTGCCATGGCCGGTACGATCCCGTGCTGCCGATGGCACTCGGCATCATGGCGCGCGATTGGTTGCGTACGCAGGGCTACACCGTCGAGTGGAAGGAGTACCCGATACAGCACCAAGTCTGCCCGCCGGAAATTCAGGACATTTCGAGCTGGCTCGGCGCACGGCTCGCCGCGGGAGCAGCGGCCTGATGGAGTATCATCCGCGTGGCTTCAGGGGAGATTCGCCATGGCATGGGTAGTTCTCGGAATCCTTGTCCTGCTCGCGCTTTTCGCGGTCGGCCTTTACAACGGCCTGATCACGGCGCGGAACGCCTATAAGAATGCGTTCTCGCAGATCGACGTGCAGCTCACGCGCCGTCACGACCTGATCCCGAACCTGGTCGAAACGGTCAAAGGCTATCTCGCGCATGAGCGCAACACGCTCGAAGCCGTGATCACGGCTCGCAACGCCGCGGTCTCCGGCCTCAAGGCCGCAGCCGCAAATCCGGGAGATCCCGCCGCGGTGCAGCAACTCGCCGGCGCGGAGAACGCGCTCTCCGGCGCGCTCGGCCGCCTGTTCGCGCTTGCCGAGGCGTATCCCGATCTCAAGGCGAACAAGAACATGATGCAGCTCTCCGAAGAACTGACCACGACCGAGAACAAGGTCGCGTTCGCGCGTCAGTCGTACAACGACTCTGTGATGGGCTACAACAATCGCCGCGAAGTGTTCCCGTCGAGCATCGTCGCCGGGATGTTCAACTTCCTGCCGGCACAGCTGCTCGAGATCGAGTCGCCGCAGAAGCGCGAAGTGCCGAAGGTCGCCTTCACCTGATCCGAATCGTGCGGGGCTGAGCCGCCATGGATTTCTTCGCGCGACAGGCCACGACCCGGCGGCTGTCGCGCTGGATGGTATTCCTCTTCATCATCGCAGTGGTCGCGATCGTGATCGCGATCGACCTCGTCGTCGTTATTGCGGTTGCAATTCTCTCCGTGGAAGACGGCGGTCTGCTCGCGACGCAGGACATGTCGCTCGCGCGCTATCCGGTCGTCGTCGTCGTGACGTCGATCGTCGTGCTTGGAACGATCGGCATTTCGAGCCTGGTGCGTACGGTTTCGCTTTCGGCCGGCGGCAGCAAGGTGGCGGAGCAATTGGGCGGCACGCGCGTAACCGCCGATACGACCGACCCGCTCAGGCGGCGGCTACTGAACGTGGTCGAGGAGATGGCGATCGCCTCCGGCGTGCCGGTGCCGCAGGTCTATATTCTCGAGCGCGAGGCCGGCATCAACGCCTTCGCCGCCGGGCACAACGCGGCAAATGCCGCGGTCGCCGTGACGCGCGGCGCCGTCGTCAATCTCAGTCGCGATGAACTCCAGGGCGTGATCGCACACGAGTTCAGCCACGTGCTGAATGGCGACATGCGACTCAGCACGCGCCTGATCGGCCTGCTGTTCGGGCTGACGGTCATCGCGATGATCGCGCGCGTGGTGCTTCGCCACGGTCCGCGAAGCGGCGGCCGCAAGGGCGGCCCCGGAATCGCCGTAATCTATCTCGCGGCGCTCGTGGTGCTGGTTCTCGGCTGGATCGGCCTCTTCTTCGGCCGCCTGATCCAGGCCGCCGTCTCGCGGAATCGTGAATCACTCGCCGATGCCTCGGCCGTGCAGTTCACGCGTGACCCGCAGGGGCTCCGCGGTGCGCTGGTCAAGATCGGGGCGCTCGGCATCGGATCGCGTTTCGCGGATGCCGACGCGGAGGAGGTTGCGCATCTGCTGTTTGCCGAAGGGGTTCAGCGCGCCTTTGCAACGCACCCGCCGCTCATCGAGCGCATCCGCGAAATCGACCCGAGTTTCCAGCCGGCGGAGTTCGAGCGGGCGCGGCGCTGGATGAACGAGGAGCGCGGGAGCACGGAGGAGGAGGCTGCGAGAACCGTCCCGAATGCGGCAGCGCGGATGGGCGGCTTGCTCGAAGCTGCGGTCGTGCTGGCGCCGGCGGCGGTCGCCGCGCTCGTTGCAAATCCGGGTACCGAGCATGTGTTGCAGGCCCAGGAGATGCTGGAGTCGCTGCCCGCATCGTTCCAGCGTGCGGCCCGCGATCCCAGGCAGGCGACCGCACTCTTTCTCGCGCTCGCGCTCGATGTGGCCGCTGATGCGCGCGGACGCCAGCTCGCATTCATCCACCAGCAATTCGGCGTCGAGTTTCACGATCTCGTCAAGGCGATGCTCGCGCAGGTCGACACGCTGACCGCGATGCAACGTATGCCGGCCCTGCTTCAGGTGTTCGCGGCGCTGAACCAGCTCGGCCGTCCGGAGCGTGTCGACCTCCTGAAATGCCTGAACGGCCTGCTGGCGCGCGAGAATCGCGCCTCGGTCTTCGCCTACGCGCTCCGGAAACTCGCGCAGGTTCAGCTCCAGGACGCGCTCGACCCGCGCCGGCGCGCAGCCGGCTATCTGAGCGCCCAGGGCGCACGCGACGAATTACAGATCCTGTTCTCCGCCCTCGCGATGCACGGCAGCGAGGATGAGCAGGAAGGGCGGCGCGCCTACGAAGCGGGCATGAGCGACCTGCTGCCGGGCATTCATCCGCCTTTCATGAGGCTTGGGCACTGGCCGCCACGACTCGACCAGGCGCTGAGCCGTCTCGATCGCCTGCAGCCGGCGGCGAAAGGGCAGCTGGTCAAGGCGCTGGTGCGCACGATCTCGCATGATCTGCGTATGACGGTCGCGGAATCCGAGTTGCTGCGCGCGATCTGCGCGGTGCTGCACTGCCCGCTGCCGCCGCTGTACGCGGCAGCTAAAGGGGGCGTTCCCCTTTAAAGGGGAACGTCCCCTTTAAGGATGCGTTGCCGCCCCGAGGCTATACTGCGCCGCGTGCACAGGGTCAACGAGTTCTTCTACCGGCTGCGCTGGGGCAGGCTCGAAGAGCGCCGCCGGCGCGGCCTGATCCGGCTGCACGAACACCTCTCGCGCACGCCGTTCGCGGACAAGTACTGGATGATCATGGGCCTGCTGCTCGGCTGCAGGCGGGACGGCGCGCCGATTGCCTGGGACCGCGACTCCGATTTCGGATTCATGGATCGAGACCTGCCGCTCTTTCTCGCCGCCATGAGAAAACTCCGCGCCGTGGGTTACAACCTGCGCCCGCCGCAGGTGAACAACGACGGTCGTACGACGATGTGGACCCTGAAATACGAGGCGGTCAAATACGATTTCTTCCTGTTCGACCGTCACGGTGCGAACATTCGCTGGTACTTCCACCAACGCAAGCCGCCCCTGGAGTTGATCAACGAAGTGCCTGCGCACGGTTTCACGCCATTCGAGCTGTACGGACGCCGCTGGTTGATCCCGAACGCGGCCGACGAGGTGCTGACGCGGATCTATGGCGACTGGCGCAAGCCCAACCCGGGCTACGTCTACTGGCGCGACTGCCGCGCGATCGTGGAGCGTTATCCCTGGACCGGCGAAAGGAGGCCGCCCGATTGAGCCTGCGCGACGATATCGCGCAATCCCTGGTCCGCGTTGCGACGACGGGTCTCGTGCCTGCGCGCTGGTTCCTGAAACCGCCGGACCCGGCGAGCATCGCGGCGCGCACCGGCGTGCTCAAGATCGAGATCGTGAGCCACTGCTGGCAGTACGCGCATCTCCTCGCGTACCAACTGAGCTCGCTCGTGAACTTCCCGCCGACGCGGGCGCGCGTGCGGATGACGGTCTTCCATGCGCTCGAGGACACGCGCACCCGGGAAATGCTCGAATTCTTCGGTGGTATCCAGGCCCCGAACGTCCGCTGGAACTGGCAGGCGCTGTCGCCGCCCGAACTCTTCCGGCGCGCGATCGGCCGGAATCGTGTCGCCCGCGCGACCCATGCGGACTGGATCTGGTTCACCGACTGCGACATCGTTTTCCACCGCGACTGTCTGGATACGCTTGCGCGCGAACTCCAGGGTCGGCGCGACCTGCTGGCTTATCCGAAATTCGAGCGGATCACGCCGATGCTCGAGGAGACCGACCCGGTGCTTGCCGCGGAGCGCGACCGCCCGCGTGTCGTCGACATCGACACCAGCCAGTTCACACTGGCCGCGAATCCGCCCAAGGCCAAGGGCGCCTACCACATCGTCCACGGCGACGCGGCTCGCCAGTGCGGCTACTGCGAACAGATTCCGGTGTACCAGCGACCGGTACCGCGCTGGGCCAAGACTTTCGAGGACAGCGCATTCCGCTGGCTGCTTGACACCGACGGCGTCGGGCTTGACGTGCCCGGTGTGCACCGCATTCGTCACGTTCACAAAGGCCGCTACGGCGAGAACAAGACAGCCGCACTCGTGCGTGGCAACATCCGTCGGGCGAAGGAGAGCATGCAGCGGCCATGACCAAGCGCGACAGCATCACATTCACAATCGGTGAGGCGGGCGCCGCGCTCGCGAAGGCGGGCGGTGAGTTCACGACGCTCTTCCGCCAGGGCACACTAGAGATCGAGATCTATCGTCCCGTAGGAGTCGACCTGCAGAAGCCGCACAACAAGGACGAGTTGTACGTGGTCATCAATGGGACCGGAATCTTCGCGCACGGTCAGGAGCGCACGCCGGTCCACGAGGGCGATGCGCTGTTCGTGCGGGCCGGCGTCCCGCACCGATTCGAGGATTTCAGTGCCGATTTTGCGACGTGGGTATTCTTCTACGGGCCCGACGGCGGCGAGTAAGCCGCTCCCTGTGGTACCTTGCCGGCAACCTGGTTGAACCAAAGGTGTCCAATGCGCATTGAAAGACTTCGTCGCGCCTGTGTTGCGCTAGTCAGCTTGAGTCTTTTGTCGGTCGGCCTGCAAGCGCCAGCCGCAGCCGGCGTCGTCGGCACGGCCGAGGCCATCGCGGCTGGCCGGAGCGATGGGGCCCACGCCACGGTCGATGCGGCGCTTGCGCGCGACGACGTGCGTGCGAAGCTCGCGGAATTCGGCGTTGATGCCGCGGAGATCGAGGGCCGCGTCGCGGCACTTTCGGAAGTGGAGCTTCAGATGCTGGCGGATCAGATCGAACAGGCGCCGGCCGGTGGTGAATTGCTCGCCGTGATCGGCATCGTGTTCGTCGTGCTGCTCATCCTCGAGTTCACGGGCGTCATCGACATCTTCAAGAAGGCGTGAACCGAAGCGCGCCGGCGGTCGCGGCGCTTGCGGTCGCGCTGACCGGCTGCGCCGCGTCGCCACCGCTCGCAGATGGACTCGCGCGCGATGCACCGCGCTCAATCGAGTTGAGCGCGACGCCGTTTTATCCGCAGGAAGACTATCAATGCGGGCCCGCAGCGCTCGCGACACTCTTGCGCGCCAGCGGTGTCGAGGTGGAGCCGGGGACGATTGCCCCGGAGGTCTTCGTTCCGGGACTCCGCGGCAGTCTGCAACTGGAGATGATCGGCGCAACGCGCCGTCACGGTCGACTGCCGTACGTGCTATCGACCACGGCCGATGAAATGGTGGCGGAGCTCGCCGCGGGCAGACCGGTTCTGGTGCTGCAGAATCTCGGCGCCGAGCGATTGCCGGCCTGGCATTACGCCGTCCTGATTGGATACGACGCGGAACGAAATGTGGCGTTCCTGCGTTCCGGCCGCACAAAACGCGAAGAAATGCGCTGGCAGCGCTTCGCGAAGACCTGGCATCGCGGGGGCCGCTTCGCCTTTACGACGCTCGTGCCGGGCGAGATTCCGACGCATGCGGAGGCTTCGCGCTATGTTGAAGCCGCGGCCGGCCTCGAGGCGGCGGGCGAGCGGCGCGCAGCCGCGGCTGCCTATGATGCCGCGATTGTACGCTGGCCCAACGAGCCGCAGGCCTGGCTCGGGCGCGGCAACATTTGCTACGGCGATGGCGACCGGAACGGTGCCGCGGACGCGTATCTGCGCGCTATCCTGCTCGCACCCGCGGACGCAGCGGCCCGGAACAACCTGGCCCAGCTGCTCGCGGATGCCGGCTGCCCGGACGAGGCACGAAAGCAAGTCGAACGCGCTGCGGCACTCGCCGCAGGCACGACACTCGCATCGGTAGTTGCAACGACGCGCGCGACGATCGAGTCGATGGCCGAGCGGCCGGCCGGCTGTCAGCTCGGCGACCGGGCCTGGCCGGACTGACGGGACCGCGCGCTCAGACCTTCGGCGAGACGTTCGCGTTGAGCCGGAACAGGTTCATCGGGTCGTACTTGGCCTTCAATGCGGCCAGGCGTGGGAAGTTCGGCCCATAATTATCGTGAATCACGGTGTTGGTCGTGTCCGGATCCGCGAGATTCGTATAGAAGCCGCGAGTCAGATGGTCAATGCGCTTCCAGCTGCCACGCAGATCGGCCAGATGCCGATCGGTTTCCCCGTTTCCGGTCCATTGTGAAACCATCAGCACCCAGAATTTTTCCCTGCGGTTCGGAAAAGCCGTCGCATCGACCGCCACCCTGCCGTACGCACCACCGTACGCCTCGATGAACATGATGAACTTCGTCGGTGCTTCGAGGAACGTGGCAAGGATCAGGTCGATTCCAGCCTCGTCGAGGCTGGGCAGGAAGCCATTCTTGGCATAGTAGTTATTGCCGGCGGGCAGGCCTGCGTCGCCAGCCGATTGCAGCGCCACGTAGGGCATCGGGGCAATCGAGTCATTGATCGGCTTTCCAAGCCGGCGTAGCGGCGCAAGCGCCTTCTCGCCCGCCGCATGGTCGGCCGACCAGCAGGCCTCGACGCTGATCAGTGGCTTGCCGTCCGGCGTCCAGACCAGCACGGCTTCCAGGCTGAGTTCATCCGGCATGTTCTCGCCGAACTCGACCATGTACCGAAGCACGTCACGGGCCTGCTCGATCGGCCAGACGATATTACCGGCCAGCACCATGGGATCGACCGGGTGCAGTCGGTACTCGAGCGAAGTCACCACGCCGAAGTTGCCGCCACCGCCGCGCAAGCCCCAGAGCAAGTCGGCATTCTCGGACTCGCTGGCATGCACGAGAGTACCGGCCGCCGTGACGACATCCGCCCCGACGACGTTGTCGCAAGTGAGACCAAAGCGTCGCCCGAGTCGCCCCATTCCGCCGCCCAGTGTCAGGCCGGCGGCTCCGGTGTCCGACACCGTGCCAGCGGGCGTCGCGAGACCAAAGGCCTGCGTTTCGCGGTCCAGTTGGCCGAGACGGGATCCGGTTTCCAGGAAGGCGCGCCGCGCCTTGGGATCGACGCGCACCCCCGACATGGGCTCCAGGTCAATCATGAGCCCACCATCACAGGTCGATTTTCCCGAAAAGCTGTGGCCACCCGCCCGCACTGCGGTCAGCAGCTGATGCTCGCGCGCAAAGTTGACGGCTTGAATGACATCCGACGCGCCCGTGCAGCGGGCGATCAGCGCGGGGCGCTTGTCGAACATGCCGTTCCAGATGTGGCGGGCCTGTTCGTAACGCTCATTGCCCGGCAATAGCAGGTCGCCGGAGAGGCTGGCGGACAGCGCCTCAATTGACGAGCCGCGCAGCAACAGGTCGCCACCCGTCAAGGATTTCGCAGGCAGGTCGGCAAGGTCTTTGAGAACAGATGCCAAGCCGCGAAACGGCCAGCTCGCAGCAAGCGCAAGACCGGTACCGATGAATTGACGCCTTTTCATGATTGCTTCTCTATTGGAGTTTTGGTTCTCGCGGAATTCTAATCCTGGCCGCCATCGATCACACCAGGACACTCATCCAGTCTTCGGCGGCACGTTCGCGTTGAGCCGGAACAAATTCATCGGGTCGTATTTCGCCTTGAGCGAGACGAGGCGCTCGAAGTTTGCGCCAAAGTTCTCGTGATTACCGTCCGCTTTCGTCTCCGAGCCGACGTAGTTCGTGTAGAAGCCCTTGGTCAAAGGCTCGAGTTCTTTCCAGGCCGCGCGCATCTGTGCGACCTTCTCATCGATGCCGTCCGAAGTGGGCCACCCGCTCCAGATGGCCAATACGAACATCATGTCGCGCCTCGGAAATGCCGTGGAATCCACGGGCACGCGTGAATAGGCTCCGCCACAGTGATCGCAGAACATGTCGTACAGGCCAGGTACGCGCACGAAGACGTCGAGCATGAGATCGATGTCGTCGTTCGAGAGGCCTCCAAGGAAGCCGTTCTTCGCGTAGCTGCGTATGCCATGGGGAGCGGTCGCATCGCCGCTCGACTGAAGTTTTACATAGGGCATCAGGCCGATGTTGTCCATGGCCGGCTTTCCGAAAGCACGCAGCGGTTTAAGCCATGCTTCGCCCTCGGCATGGTCCCCGGACCAACAAGCCTCGACGCCGAAGAAGGGAGTCTTGTCCTCCCAGTACAGCACCGGGAACAGGTTGACCGACTCCGGTGCATCCATCGCGGTGTCGCGGTAGAAGCGCAGCACGTCGCGGGCCTGGTCGAACGGCCAGGCGATGAAACCGCCAAGAATGATCGGGTTCACCGGATGCAGCCGATACTCGATGGAGGTCACGACGCCGAAATTGCCACCGCCACCGCGCAGGCCCCAGTACAGGTCCATGTTTTCGTCGTCGCTGGCTCGCAGGAAGTGTCCATCGGCGGTCACGACATCGAAGGACGCAACGTTGTCGCAAGCGAGCCCGAATCGCCGCCCGAGCCTTCCGAAGCCGCCGCTCAGCGTAAGGCCCGCGGCGCCGGTGTCGGAAAACGTGCCGGCCGTAGTCGCGAGCCCGAAGGCCGCGCTTTCATGATCAAGCTGGCCGAGTAGCGAGCCGGACTCCAGGTAAGCGCGCCGCGCTTCGGGGTCGACACGCACGCCCTGCATCTGCTGCAGGTCGATCACGAGGCCGCCGTCACAGGTGGACTTGCCCGAAAGGCTGTGGCCACCGGCACGCACAGCCGTCAGCAACTGGTGGTCGCGTGCGAAATCGACCGCATGTCGTACATCGCTTGCACCGGTGCAGCGCGCGATCAATGCGGGATGCTTGTCGAACATTCCGTTCCAGACGCGCCGTGTGCGGTCGTAATCCGGATTTCCTGGCAGCAATACATCACCGCGCAGGCTGGCGGCGAAAGCCTCGATCGACGAGCCACGCAATGTGAGGTCGGCCCCGTCGAGCGACTTCGCCGCCAGATCGCCCACATTCTTGAGTACAACCGACCAGCCGGTGATCGGCCAGGCGGCGGCGAGTGCAAGACCCGTTCCAA
>JANLWE010000091.1:0-16566 GCA_031364365.1 Gammaproteobacteria bacterium
GTTTGCGGCGCGCCGAACGTGCGCGCCGGCATGAAAACGCCGCTTGCGCTGGAAGGCGCGAAGCTCGCGTCCGGAGACGTCATCCGCAAGGCCCGCCTGCGTGGGGTCGAGTCGACCGGCATGCTGTGCTCGGCGCGCGAGCTCGGATTGTCGGAAGAGCACGAAGGCATCCTGGAACTGCCGGATGAGCTCGTGACCGGTGCGCCGCTGCGCGAGGCGTTGCGGCTCGACGACACGATTCTCACGCTCAATGTGACGCCGAATCGTGGCGACGTCCTGTCGGTACAGGGCGTGGCACGCGAAGTTTCGGCGATTGCCGGCAAGAAGTTGACTCCGCCGCCGATGGAACCGGTCACGCCGGTGACGCGCGTGAAATTTGCGGTGCGGCTCGAAGCGCCGGCGTCCTGCCCGCGTTTCGCGGGTCGGGTGATCCAGGGCGTCAATCCGGCGGCGCGGACGCCGCTCTGGATGCGCGAACGCCTGCGCCGCGCGGGCCTGCGCCCGATCCGGCCCATTGTCGACGTGACGAACTACGTGATGCTCGAGCTTGGCCAGCCCCTGCACGCCTACGATCTGCGTCAGCTCAACTCGCACATCGAAGTGCGCAACGCGCGGGCCGGCGAGCGCCTCAAGCTTCTCGACGGTCGCGAACTCGAGTTGGACCCCGAGACCGTCGTCATTGCAGACGGCACGGGACCGGTCGGCCTTGCGGGCGTCATGGGCGGAGAGAAGAGCGGCATCGCGGTTGACACCGCTGACGTATTTCTCGAAGGCGCATTCTTCCCGCCGGCCGCGGTCGGTGGTGTGGCTCGTCGCTTCGGGCTTACAACGGACGCAGCCCAGCGCTTCGAGCGCGGCGTGGATCCGCGCGGGCAGGAACGCGCGATCGAGCGCGCAACCCAATTGCTGATCGAGATCGCGGGCGGGCGACCGGGGCCGGCGGTGCTGACGCAGGACGAGGCCCACCAGCCGCGGCGGCCCGGCGTGACGCTTCGGCCGGAACGAGTGGCGAGCCTGCTCGGGGTGCAGATTCCACGGCCGGAAATCGAGGACATCCTGCGGCGGCTCGGCATGCAAGTGGCGGGCGCCGGCGACGTGCTCGGCGTGATTCCGCCAAGTCACCGGTTCGATATCGCGATCGAGCAGGACTTGATCGAAGAGATCGGGCGTATTTACGGCTACGACAACATTCCGCGGACCGACGCCCGCATGCCACAACGACCGCAACCGGCGACCGAGCGGGCGGTAACGCGCGAACGCCTGAGGTTGCTGCTGGTCGATCGCGGCTATCAGGAAGCGATCACCTACAGTTTCGTCGAGCCGCGCCTGCAGCGGCTGCTGTTTCCGAAGCGCGCGGCGCTTCCGCTCAAGAATCCGATCTCCGCGGAGATGAGCGAGATGCGCGTCTCGCTGTGGCCTGGGCTGATCGAGGCTTTGCGATTCAATTTGCGTCGCCAGCAGGAACGCGTGCGGATCTTCGAAGTCGGCACGCGCTTCGACGTCGAAGGCGGGCAGCTCACCGAGAGCCAGGGCATCGCCGGCCTGATCACCGGCCCGGCCCTGCCGGAGCAGTGGGGCGTCAAAAAACGCGCCGCGGATTTTTACGACCTGAAGTCCGATGTCGAAGCGCTGTTCGCATTGACGGGCCGGCAGGCTGCAATAAGTTATGTCGCCGAGGCGCATGACAGTCTGCATCCCGGCAAGAGCGCGGCGGTCTACGACCGCACTGTGCGTGTCGGTTGGCTCGGTCAACTGCAGCCGGAGATCGCGCGGAAGCTCGAACTTCGCGATCCGCCCTGGATTTTCGAACTGGCAATCGACCCGAGCTTCCGCTCGGAAGTACCTGTATTTGCGGAGATTTCCAAGTTCCCCGCGATCCGGCGCGATCTGGGCGTCGTGGTCGACGAATCGGTCACGCTGGATGCCCTGCGCCAATGCGTCAATTTGGCTGCAAAAGGCCTGTTACGCGATCTGAACGTATTCGATGTGTACCGCGGCAAGGGGGTAGAACCCGGACGAAAAAGTATCGCTTTAGGCTTGATTTTACAGGAAACTTCTCGCACCCTTACTGACGGGGAAGCCGATGCCGTGGTCGCTGCGGTCATCGAGCGCGTCAAGGGTGACCTGAAGGCGGGGATCCGGGAATAATTCGAATGGCTCTGACCAAGGCGGAAATCGCCGAAGCGCTGTTCAATCAGCTCGGCTTGAACAAGCGCGAAGCGCGGGAACTCGTCGATCTCTTTTTCGAGGAGATCCGTGCGGCGCTTGCAACCGGCGAACAGGTGAAATTGTCGGGCTTCGGCAATTTCGACCTGCGCGACAAGAACCAGCGTCCGGGAAGGAATCCCAAGACCGGCGAGGAAATCCCGATTTCCGCGCGGCGCGTTGTGACGTTCCGTCCTGGCCAAAAGCTGAAAGCGCGTGTCGAAGCCTATGCTGGAAGCAAGTAACAACAAGGACCTGCCGGCGATCCCGGCCAAACGCTACTTCACGATCGGTGAAGTGAGCGAACTGTGCGGCGTGAAGCCGCACGTGCTCCGTTACTGGGAACAGGAGTTCCCGCAGCTGAAGCCCGTGAAGCGCCGCGGCAACCGTCGCTATTACCAGCGCCAGGATGTGATCACGATCCGCCAGATCCGGAGCCTTCTGTACGACGAGGGCTTCACGATCGGCGGCGCGCGCAATCGCCTCGAGGGCGACGAAGCGCGCGAGGACAACACGCAGAGCCGGCAGGTCATCCGCCAGGTGCGCGCCGAGCTCGAGGAACTGCTGCGCATCCTGCGCCGCTGATTCCGGTAGCCGCCGGATCGGCTATCATTCAACCGTCGGAGCGTGGCGCAGTCTGGTAGCGCACTTGCATGGGGTGCAAGGGGTCCCGGGTTCAAATCCCGGCGCTCCGACCAATTAGTTCGACACTAAGCCGCTTAGCGAATGAGTTCCACCTTTGCCTCGTGACCGTGCGCGCGACTCAGTCGCGCATCGCACGTAACGAGGTGTGCCTCCAACGCTTCGGCGAGCACTACATACGCCGCGTCGTATGCCGTCAACGAACTTCGAAGTTGCCAGATGCGTTCAAGCAGTTCGCCGTGCGCGTAACGTTCGATGGGCAGCGACTCAAAATCGGCTAGTGCCTGCTCGCCGCGGCTCTCGTCAAGGTTTCCCGCCAGTGCGTAGCGGCGCAGGACTTGCGTGACCTCGACATCCAGGAGATGTGGTGCGTGGAGTGTTTCGCGAGGCGCGCTCAAGCGTGCAGCCACCTTGCTTCCGGTCGGTGTGTTCAGGAGAATTTCCAGGATCGCAGAAGCATCGACGACGATCACCGAGCGTCACGCTCCTTACGCACGGCGTCCGCGGGCGAAATCCCTGGCGAGACGCGCGAACGACGCGCCAGTCGCTCAAAGATCTGCTCACTCGAGGGTCGCTCAATGATCTTGCGAGCCTCCCGAATCAGGTAATCCGACAGTGAAAGGCCGGCCAACGCGGCGCGCGACTTCAGTTGCTGGTGCAAGGAATCGGGCACGTGGCGAAGCTGGATCATCTTCGACATGTGATCATGCTAATTGCATGTGGACCACATGTCAATCAGTTTGGTGTACAAGCGCTATATGACGCGCGCCGGTAAGACGTCACGATCGGGAGCGCAGTCGAATGAGGGCACCTGCAGCGCCAACGCTGCGCCTTCCCCGCAATCCCAAGCCGTTGCTTCCACTCCCTGTAACCTTTTCTCTGCCTGCTGCGTATCCGGTGTAATTGCCACCAACCGGAGAACCAGCTATGAAAAGCACCCTGCTTGGAGTCGCCCTACTGGGCCTGAGCGCTGCCGCTTCAGCATCCGACCGCGCCGCGATGTATGAAGTCACGATTACCAATATCAGTAAGGCGCAGACCTTTACGCCGCAACTTGTGGTAACCCATTCCGGACGCATTCATCTTTTCAGGCTGGCCGGGCCTGCCAGTGACGAATTGTCGGTGCTGGCGGAGGACGGGGCCACCGGGCCACTGGCAGACTTGCTGCGAAATCAGGGCGACGCTGTGGGAGACGTGCAAACCATTCCCGGACTGCTGGGGCCGGGCGCTTCGGCAACCGTCACTGTCGAAGCCGGTCGCACACATGACTTTCTAAGCGTCGCCGGCATGCTCATTCCGACCAACGACACCTTTTTCGCGCTGAACCGGCAACGGTTGCCTTCGGGTACGGCGACATTCCTGGTGCCGGCCTACGACGCGGGCAGCGAGCGCAATGACCAGAATTGCGCCAATATTCCCGGTCCGACCTGCGGTGGCGTCGGCTCCTCGCCCGGGACCAATGCGGGCGATGAGGGCTTCGTGCATATTGGCAACGGTTTCCACGAGCTTGGCAAAATGGATGTAAACGGCTCCAGGATTCTCGATCCCCTGACCTACGACTGGCGTAATCCGGTCGCCATGATCACGGTCCGACGCATTCGATGATTCGGCGTTAGCCAAACCGAATGCGAGCGAATGATGAAACGCATTGGTCAGATCTGATGCGGCGCGCGCAGGCCGGGGATGCCTCGGCCTACGCGCGCCTGCTCAGTGAGCTCGGCAATGCCATCGCCGGCTACTTGTACCACCGATTCGGCCCGGTCAGCTTTGCGGAAGACTGCGTTCAGGAGTGCCTGATCGCCATTCACGAAGCGCGCCACACCTTTATCCTGGGTAGGCCGTTTCGCCCTTGGCTGTTCGCGATTGTCCGGAATCGCGCCATCGACATGCTGCGGCGTCAGCAGGCGTATTCACGGCTCTTCAGCGCCGGTCTGGATGATGTGGAGGGCGTTGCGGTCAGTGCCCTTGAGAGTGCTGAGCACGAGATTCGCGTTACAAGCGCCGGTTCGCTGTTCGCCTCGCTGAATCCTCAGCAGCGCGAGGCCCTGACACTTACCAAACTGCTCGGCTTTAGTATCGCGGAGGCGGCTGGCCGCCTCGGCATTTCCCAGACCGCAATGAAAGTACGGGTGCACCGCGCAACGCGGGCGGCCGCAAAAATGCTGGAAAGGAGCCACGAATGACTGAAGACCGCGAACACCTGATTAAACGCCTCACGCGTGACCTGCAACCGGTTCGCATGCCATGGTCTCCGGTGCGTGCCGGCCTGCTGTGGTGGATTTCGACGTGGGTGTTCGTTACCGGCATCGCGTTCGTGCTTGAGCCGCCCCGCTCCGGGGCGCTAATCCAGGCGGCGACGCACGGCCAGTTCCTGCTGGAATCGGTGCTGGGGCTGGTCGCGGCACTGGTCATCGCGGTGTTCGCCTTCGGCGACAGCATCCCTGCGAACGCCCGGCGAGCCATGCTGCAAGTCGGGCTGGTGCTGGCCGCTGCATGGATACTTGCCTATGTGATCGGCTTGGAATACCCGGCGCTCACGCCTTCCATGGCAGGCAAACGGCCACACTGTTTCCTCGAGATATTCGTCTACGCGGTACCGGTGTCTCTGGCGGGCATCTACCTGTGCGGCCGCTACTATGTTCTGGCGCCAGTGCGTACTACGGCACTGATTAGCCTTGCGGCGGCCATGGTACCGGCGCTACTCATGCAGTTCGCATGCATGTATGACCCCGCGCACATTCTCAGCCATCACATCTTGCCAATCCCGATGGTCGTCGCAGCGGCCATCGTTGTGCATCGGTTGGTGCTCTGGACGCGCTAGAGCGCGGCTCAGATTTCGGTGGATGCTCGGCAGGACCCCGGTGGCACGCGTCAGTCCGAGCCTGGATTACGTGCAGTTATGAACCAGGTGCTGGACGGCGCCCAGACGCCATCGGTGCGTTCGTAACGCGAGAGCGTTTCCCGAAGTGCCGCGACGACTTGCGGCTTGAGTCGCTCGCCCTCGGCAGCGGCAAGCCGGATGATTTCCCCGGCCGGCCCGAGCGCCATCGCGAACTCCACCGCGTCTTCCAGGTTCCGGCCGATGCAGATGTCGGTGTCGAACCGCTCGAACGCAATCCCGGCGAATCCTGCGCCTTTCAACATCGAGCTCACCATGTCCGGCCCGGACATCGAGAAGGGTCCTGGACCGCAGTGAACCTGGTCCGTCTCGTCGTGTGCCACCACCGGAACGATTTCCCTGACCCGCAACTCCGCCTCGTGCAGCCAGGGATTGTCCTCGCGTTTGCGCCAGACGATCTGGGCGAAAGTGCCGCCCGGCTTGAGCGCCCTGCGGATGTTTCGCAACGCCGCAACAGGCGACATGAAAAACATGGTCCCGAAGCGCGCAAAAGCGTGGTCGTAGGGCCCGCGCAGGTCGTCGCCCTGGACATCGGCTGCCAAGAAACTTGCGTTCCGGATGCCAGCCGCAGCCGCATCCCGCTCGGATGCCTGTATGAAATTCTCCGCGCAGTCGACGCCGACTGCCTGACCGTCCGGGCCGACCAGTTGGGCGATGCGGATCGTGCTGTCGCCGAAGCCGCAGCCGACATCCAGGACGCGGTCGCCGGCCCCGAACAGGCCGCGCGAGAGCAATTCGTTGCTGTGGCCTGCGAGCCCCGCGATCAGGATGTGCCTGAAGCGCACGAACTTGTCGAAGAGGACTGTATTCCAGGCTTCGACGACGATGTCATTGCCGCTCATGACCGCTCCTCCACTGGCCGGACGTGTCGGAACGTCCACAGCAGGAGTCCATCGTAAAGTATTTTGAGCGCGCCGCAGATCACGAACGGCAGCGCTACGTGACCGGCCGCGAATAGGGCGCCGGCGAGCGCAGGACTCGCGGCCGAGGCGAGGCCACGGGGCACGGAGGTGACGCTTGCTGCGGCCGCACGCTCGGGTGGCGTGACGACCGCCATGACGTAGGACGATCGTGTCGGAACGTCCATCTGCGAAAGGGCTGAGCGCACCAGCAGCAGCGCGAGCGCGGTCTGCAGGTCCGGCACGAGCGCCGCGGCGATGAGGCAGAGGCTCGACGGAACATGCGTATAGACCATCGTGTTCACGAGACCGATTCGGCGCGCGAGCCACGCGGCCGCGGGATAGGACAGGGCAGCGAGCAGTCCAGACCAGAAGAAGAAGACGCCCGCGGCTGCGAGTGACAGGTCGAACTTCTGGAACAGCCACAGCGCGAGCAGGGATTGCACGGCGAAACCGCCGGCGAAGGCATCGATGCTGAAGAGCCCCGCGAGTTTCAGGACGATGGTCTTCGATTCGCCGAGGGCGAAGCGCGGTCTCGATTCACCCGCATCGGTGCTCGCCGGTACCAGCCGATAGATCAGGCCGCCGGCGATGCCAAGAGCCGCATAGAGAATGAACATTGCCTTGAGCGAATCGATGCGCGACCAGCCGAGCGCCGTCAGCAGATCCGGACTACCCGCGGCAAGCGAGCCGAGGGCCGCCGCGACAGCGCCGACCAGGCCATAGACCGCAAACATCCGGGTGCGGTTTTCTGCCGGCGCGACGCCCGTGAGCAGTGCATGCTCCATCGGCACGAAGATGCTCACATTACCGGCCGAAGGATTGATCGTGCCGACGAAGGCGATGAGTAGCAGCCAGGCGTAGTCGCTGGCGTTCGCGAAGGCGATGCCGGTCGCGGTCATCAACGCGGACGCGCCTATCAGAAGGGTGCGTTGCGCTCCCGGGTGTCCCAGAAAGCCGATGGCGAGTGTCAGCAGTGAGGAGCCGAGCAATGCGGCTGTAGAGATGACACCAATTTCGAGTGGTCCGAGCCCGAGCTCGATCAGGTAGACGACAAGCAGGATGGCTATGAAGCCGTCACCGAAGTCCCGCAGCGCGCGGGCTGCGTAAAGGCAGATCGCGGGATCCGGACGCTTTCCTGGCGCGCCGGATCCCGCGGATTTCGAATCGACTCCGCTCACGGAGCCTGGGACTTGATCTCCCACATGTAATCGGTATGGTCACCGCAGATGCCGGTAAACGTTTTGCCGAGCGCATTATCTTCAAATGCCTGAACGATGGCGGCGCGCGTTTCCATCAGCGACTTCATGTCAGTCGCGCTGAAGGTTGCGAGCCGGCGATAGCTGCCGCCGACGACGTGCTCGTTCCATCCCCAGGATTTGAGCTTTCCATCGGTGACCATCTTGTCGTAGACAGGTGCAAACACCTGTGTCACCAGCGCATCGGCTTCGTCTTCACGGTTCTGATCGCAGACGTAATAGGTCGAGAATGCCGCGCCACCGCGCGCCACCGAGCCGATATTGCCGGCCACCCGGCGCCAGATGTAGTCGTCATGCGAATTACAAATGCTCGCGAACTCCGCATCGATTTTCTTGTTCTTCGGGTCGGCCTGGTCGCTCATCTTCTGCTGCGCATCCAGCAGTGCCTGAACGCTGCCGGCGGTGTAATAGTCCGCCCGGCGCCACTTGCCGCCGGTTTTATGGACCAGCCAGCCATAGCTCGAGATCGTGCCGTCCTTGATTGCGGCTTCGTTCACGGGTTTCTGAGTCTGTTCGTAGATCTCGTCAGCCCGCTCCTGCTTCGAAACATCGCAATAGTGGTAGGTCGAGTAAACATAGACTTCCGCTGGCTTGTCCTGGGCGTTCGCTGTCATGCCAAACAGCAGACACAGGCATGCCGGGAGCACGCAGGCTCCGGTCCTCATCATCTTCATTGTCAGTCTCCCTTAAGCCGGGCATTGGCTGGTCCGGCGTCAGCGCGCAGAGTATAGACCTTGTAAACTACGCCATCCTGGAGGGGACCATGGCAGGAAGGCTCGCTTACGTGACGGGCGGGATGGGCGGCATCGGCACCCCGATCTGCAGGCGCCTGTGCCGCGACGGTTTTCGCGTCGTCGCGGGATGCGGGCCCGGGTCGCCACGCAAAGACCGCTGGATCGCCGAGATGCGTGCCCAGGGCTTCGAGGTCCACGCCTCAGAGGGGAATGTCGCGGACTGGGAGTCGACACGCGCGGCCTTCGAGAAAGTGCGTAACGAGCTCGGCCCGGTCGACGTACTGGTCAATAATGCGGGAGTCACCGCGGACGGCACCTTCCGCAAGATGACTTTCGAGCGCTGGCACAAGGTCATCGACACCAATCTCAACAGCCTGTTTCACGTCACGAAACAGGTTATCGACGGCATGCTCGACCGCAGCTGGGGGCGGATCATCAATATTTCGTCCGTTAACGGGCAGAAGGGTCAGTTCGGCCAGACGAATTATTCGACGGCCAAGGCGGGCATCCACGGCTTCACGATGGCACTCGCCCAGGAAGTCGCCTCCAAGGGCGTCACCGTGAACACGATCTCGCCCGGCTACATCGGCACGGACATGGTCCGCGCGATCAAGCCCGAAGTGCTCGAGGCGATCGTGAAGACGATTCCGGTTGGCAGGCTGGGTACGCCGGAGGAGATCGGATCAATGGTCGCCTGGCTCGCGTCGGAAGACGCGGCCTTTGCGACCGGTGCCGACTTCTCGCTGAACGGCGGCCTGCACATGGGTTGAGGGGAGCTGGGCAGGATGAAAACGCGTGCAGCAATCGCCTGGGCGGCCGGCAAGCCGCTCGAAATCGTCGACGTCGAACTCGATGGACCGAAGGCAGGCGAAGTGCTGGTCGAGATACGGGCGACCGGCGTCTGCCATACCGATGAGTTCACGCGTTCCGGCGCCGATCCGGAAGGCCTGTTCCCGGTGATTTTCGGGCACGAGGGCGCGGGCGTTGTGGTCGATGTCGGAGCCGGCGTCAGGACGCTCAAGCAGGGCGACCACGTCATTCCGCTCTACACGCCGGAATGCCGCGAGTGCAAATCCTGCACCTCACGCAAGACCAATCTCTGCACGGCGATCCGCGCGACCCAGGGCAAGGGCGTGATGCCGGACGGCAGCAGCCGCTTCTCCATCGGCGGCAAGAGGGTTCATCACTACATGGGCTGTTCCACGTTCTCGAATCACACGGTGCTGCCCGAGATTGCGCTCGCGAAGATCCGCGAGGACGCGCCCTTCGAGAAGGTTTGCTACATTGGCTGCGGCGTGACGACCGGCATCGGCGCGGTGATCTATACGGCGAAAGTGGAGCCCGGTGCGAACGTCGTCGTATTCGGACTCGGCGGCATCGGCCTCAACGTGATCCAGGGCGCGCGCATGGCGGGCGCGAACAAGATTGTCGGCGTCGACATCAACCCGCGGCGCAAGGTACTTGCGGAGCGTTTCGGGATGACGCATTTCGTGAATCCCAAGGAAGTCGAGGGCGACCTCGTCGCGCACCTGGTGGCACTGACCGACGGCGGCGCCGACTACAGCTTCGAGTGCGTCGGCAATGTCGAGCTGATGCGTCAGGCGCTCGAGTGCTGCCATCGCGGCTGGGGCGTTTCGGTCATCATCGGCGTCGCAGGCTCGGGCCAGGAGATCAAGACCCGGCCGTTCCAGCTCGTGACCGGCCGAATCTGGAAAGGAACGGCCTTCGGTGGCGCTCGCGGCCGCACCGACGTGCCGAAAATCGTCGACTGGTACATGGAAGGCAAGATCAACATCGACGACCTGATCACGCACGTAATGCCGCTCAACAAGATCAACGACGCTTTCGACCTGATGCACAAAGGCGAATCGATCCGCAGCGTCGTGACGTTCTGAAACCGCAGCAAGAGGAATAAAACATGGCTGTCAAGATTCATCCGTCCGTGGACAATGGCGTCCAGTCCGGCACCAAGGACTTCAAGGGTGGGACGCTCACCTGCAAGTGCGCCAGTGCGCCGGTCACGGTGACGCTCGCGAGCGACGTCGCCTTCAACCACGCCTGCGGCTGCAGCAAGTGCTGGAAGCCGGAAGGCGCGGCGTTTTCCGTGGTGGCGGTCGTCGGACGCGACCAGCTCTCGGTCACGGCCAATGGCCAGAAACTCAAGGTGGTGGATGCAAGCGCCGCCATTCAGCGCCACGCCTGCACCGGCTGTGGTGTTCATTTGTACGGCCGCATCGAGAACAAGGGTCATCCGTTCTACGGCCTCGATTTCGTGCACGTGGAGTTGTCGAAGGACAAGGGCTGGGCGGCGCCGGAGTTCGCGGCCTTCGTTTCTTCGATCATCGAGACCGGCAGCGCCAAGCCGGATGAGATGGGCGCCGTGCGCGCACGTCTGAAGGAACTGAAACTCGAACCCTATGATTGTCTTTCCCCGGCATTGATGGATGCGATCGCCACGCATACGGCGAAGGCGAAAGGCGTACTGGCTGCTTAACGGAAGAGGCTTGAGAAAATGAGCAAGATCGTTTGTGTGCTGTATGACGACCCGGTGACGGGTTATCCGAAAACCTATGCGCGTGACGACCTGCCGAAACTCACGCACTACCCGGGTGGCCAGACCATGCCGTCGCCCCAGGCGATCGACTTCAGGCCCGGCAAGCTGCTGGGTTCCGTGTCGGGCGAACTGGGACTGCGGAAGTTCCTGGAGGGCCGGGGACACAAACTGGTTGTCACTTCCGACAAGGACGGGCCGAACAGCCGTCTGTCGAAGGAGATCGTCGACGCCGAGGTCGTCATCTCGCAGCCGTTCTGGCCGGCCTACCTGACGGCCGACCTGATCGCAAAGGCGCCGAAGCTGAAGCTCGCGATCACCGCGGGCATCGGCTCGGACCACGTCGACTTGCAGGCGGCGATGAACCGCGGCATCACCGTGGCCGAAGTCACCTACTGCAACAGCATCAGCGTGTCCGAGCACGTCGTGATGATGATCATCTCGCTGGTGCGCAATTACCTGCCGTCGCACGAATGGGTCACGAGCAAGGGCGGCTGGAATATCGCGGACTGCGTCGAGCGTTCGTACGACGTGGAAGGGATGCAGGTCGGCACGGTGGCATCGGGACGCATCGGTCTTGCGGTGCTGCGCCGCATGAAGCCATTCGACGTGAAGCTGCACTACACCGACCGCCATCGCCTGCCCGAATCGGTGGAGCAGGAGCTCGGTCTCACGTACCACCAGAACGTCGAGTCGATGGTCAGGGTCTGCGACGTCGTCACGATCAACTGCCCGCTGCATCCGGAGACGGAGGGCATGTTCAACGACGCGTTGATCGCCAAGATGAAGCGCGGCGCCTATATCGTGAACACGGCTCGCGGCAAGATCTGCGATCGCGATGCGATCGTCCGCGCGCTGAAGAGCGGGCAGCTCGCCGGCTATGCCGGTGATGTCTGGTTCCCGCAGCCGCCGCCGCGCAATCATCCGTGGCGGACGATGCCGCATGAGGGCATGACGCCGCACATTTCCGGATCGTCGCTGTCCGCCCAGGCACGCTATGCGGCGGGCACACGCGAGATCCTGGAGTGCTACTTCGACAAGCGTCCGATCCGCAACGAGTACCTGATCGTCGATCGCGGACAGCTCGCCGGCACCGGCAAACACTCCTACAGCGCCGGCAATGCGACGCGCGGGTCCGAGGAGGCAGCGAAGTTCAAGGCGGCGCCGAAGGCTGCCGCGAAAAAGTCTGCCCCAAAGGCTTCGAAGAAGAAAGCGAAGTCGAAGGCGAAGGCGCGGAAGAAGAAGTGAGCGACCGGCGCGCTGCCTTCGGGATCTGCTGATCCGATGACCGCGGCGCCGGAAATGCTTTCACGGCACCGTGCATTCGGCGGCGTCGTGAGCTTTCATCGCCACACCGCCGCTGAGACGGCCTGCGAGATGAAATTTTCCGTGTACCTTCCGCCGCAGGCAGAGCGGCGGAAGGTACCGGCGCTCTGGTATCTGGCCGGCCTGACCTGTACCGAAGAGACCTTCATGTTCAAGGCGGGCGCCCAGCGCGTGGCCGCCGAGCTTGGTCTCGCGCTGGTGGCGCCGGATACGAGCCCGCGCGGCGTTCCGCTGCCGGGCGACAGCGACAGCTGGGATTTCGGAGTCGCGGCCGGCTTCTATCTCGATGCCCAGGCGCCACCGTGGTCGCAGCATTACCGCATGTATTCTTACGTGACGCGTGAACTCCCGGCGCTGGTCGAAGAGCACTTCCCGATCGATCCAAAGCGCCAGGGTATTTTCGGCCATTCGATGGGCGGTCACGGCGCGCTGACGATTGGTCTGAATAGTCCAGAACGCTATCGCTCGATCTCGGCATTCGCGCCGATCTCGGCGCCGATGCAATGCCCCTGGGGCCAGAAAGCGTTCACCGGCTATCTCGGCGCCGATCGCGAGCGCTGGCGTCAATACGACGCCTGCGAACTGATCCGCGCTCTGCCGACGGTTTCGGGCCGGCCGCCGCTGCTGGTGGACCAGGGATTGGCAGATCAGTTTCTGGAGCAGCAACTGATGCCGGAGCGGCTGGAGCAGGCCTGCAAGGACACCGGATATCCGCTGACAATTCGCCGCCAGCCCGGCTACGACCATGGCTATTACTTCATCTCGACCTTCATCGAGGATCACCTGCGCCATCACGCGCGCGCCTTGCTCGGCTGAGAGGTCTCAGCGATTCAGCAGGCGCAGGATCGCGCGGAACTTGCGGCCGTAAGGTGGCAGCAACATTGACGAGGCGCTGAGACGCCCATCGAGATAGACGGGCTTCAGCTTCGAGAACGTGTCGAAGCCTGCGCGCCCGTGATAATGGCCCATGCCGCTCGGTCCGACCCCGCCAAAAGGCAGGCTTTCCTGGACCACGTGAAATGCGGTGTTGTTCACCGTGACGCCGCCGGACACGGTTCGTGCGAGAACCGCGTCGAGGTCCGAATCCGCGGCACCGAAATAGTAGAGGGCGAGCGGCCGCGGCCGGGCATTGACGTAGGCGATGGCCTCATCGATGGAGTCGTAGCCGACAATCGGGAGCAGCGGCCCGAAGATTTCTTCCTGCATTACGCGCATCGAATCGGAAACGCCGGTCAGTGCCACCGGAGTCAGTCGGCGGCGCTCGGCGTCAGTACCCTCGTCGTGCAGGCGATGGACGGTTGCGCCGGATGCGCGGGCGTCTTCGATGCAGGAAGACAACCGCCGGAACTGCCGGTCATTGATGATCGATGTGAACTGCGGGTTGGTCGCAAGCTTCGGGTAAAAGGCCGTGGTCGCCCGGCGGCAGCTTTCGACGAAACGCTCGACCAGCGGCGTCGGCACCAGGGCATAGTCGGGCGCGACGCAAGTCTGGCCGGCATTGATCAGCTTGCCGTACATGACGCGTCGCGCGGTCTCGTCGAGATCGAAGCCGGTCGTGACGATCGCCGGCGACTTGCCGCCGAGTTCGAGGGTCACGGGGGTCAGGTTGGCGCTCGCGGCTTTCATGACTTCGCGGCCAACCTGTGTCGAGCCGGTGAACAGGAGATGATCGAAGGGCAGGGCGGCGAAAGCCTTCGCGACATTCGTGTCGCCGTTGACCGCGACAACCTCGTCGGCCGAGAAATAGCGGGCGACGAGCGTTTCGAACAGCGCACCGAATCGCGGTGTGTGCTCCGACATCTTGAGCATTGCCCGATTTCCGGCGGCGAGCGCCGCGGTCAGCGGCGAAACTGCGAGATAGAGCGGATAGTTCCAGGGCACGATGATGCCGACGGCGCCGAGTGGCTGGCGCATGAGCCGCGCGCGGCCCGGAAGGCTCCACCATGCGACCGGGCGGCGCTCCGTCCGCATCCAGCGGCGCAGGTGCCGGCGCGCATGGGCGATGCCTTCGAGACTCGTGAACTGCTCAAGCAATTCCGTTTCCTCGCTCGCGCGCATGCCGAAGTCCGCGGCGATCGCATCGCGGATGTCGGTCATTTGCTCGCGAAGCATCCTGCGGAGCCGATCGAGGCGGTCGCGCCGCACGGCAAGCGACGGATTCGGGTTGGCTGCGAAAGAACGCCGCTGCAGTTCCAGGGTCTGCGTCAATTGCGCCGGATGGGTTACCAGCCGGGCCGGATCGTGTGCCGTGGCCATCGAGGGTATTTTAAGCGGATAATCGCGTCTCCTGCCGCACGGCAATGGGGGTTCAAGTGAAGATCGGTTGTCCGAAAGAGATCAAGGTGCACGAATACCGCGTCGGACTGGTCCCGGCCGGCGTGCGTGAACTGGCGGCAGCCGGTCATGAAGTGATGGTCGAGACCGGCGCCGGAATCGGCATTGGAATCGGCGACGACGCCTACCGCGCAGCCGGTGCGACCGTGCTGCCGGACTCGAAGTCCATCTTTGCGGCGGCGGACCTGGTCGTGAAGGTCAAGGAGCCCCAGTTGCCGGAATGTGCACAACTGCGGCGCGGGCAGACCCTGTTCACCTACCTGCACCTCGCTGCGGACGCGGAACAGGCCAGGGCGCTTGCGAAGTCGGGCGTCACGGCGATCGCCTACGAGACGGTGACCGCGCCCGACCGGTCGCTGCCGCTGCTGACGCCGATGAGCGAGGTTGCGGGCCGTATGTCAATCCAGGTCGGTGCGACGGCGTTGCAGAAGGCGAACGGCGGATTCGGCGTGCTGCTGGGAGGCGTACCGGGTGTCGCGCCCGCAAGGGTCGTGATTCTCGGCGGCGGCGTCGCCGGCACCAATGCCACGCAGATGGCGGTGGGCCTTGGTGCCCAGGTCACGGTCGTCGATCGCTCACTGCGTCGCCTGCGCGAACTCGACGTGCAATTCGGCAGCCAGATCGAGACCGCCTATTCGACGATCGAGGCGGTCGAACGGCTCGTGATCCAGGCCGATCTCGTGATCGGGGCGGTGCTCGTGACCGGCGCCGCTGCGCCGAAGCTGGTGACGCGCGACATGGTGCGGCGCATGGAGAAGGGCGCGGTGCTGGTCGACATCTCGATTGACCAGGGCGGCTGTTTTGAGACGAGCAAGCCAACGACGCACGCGGATCCGACCTATGTCGTCGACGGCGTGGTGCATTACTGCGTGACGAACATGCCGGGCGCGGTGCCGCGCACGTCGACGTTTGGACTGACGAATGCGACGCTCCCTTACGTGCGGTCGCTTGCGGACCTCGGATGGCGAAAGGCGCTGGCGCGGGATGCCGGGTTCGCGGCCGGGCTGAACGTGCACGAGGGAGCGATCACGCATGAGGCGGTCGCGAGAGACCTTGGCATGCCATTTCAGCCGCTTGCATAAACTAGAAAGCCGCGTCCGGTATCGTAAGCGCGGTGTCGTCGAGCGAACGCAGCAGGCGCAGCGTGGGCTCGATGCGCGGCAGTTCATAGCGGAAGAAAAATCGGCAGGCGGCGAGCTTGCCGCGATAGAAATCCTGGTCTTCGGACGTGGCGCAGGGGAGCGCAGCTTCGGCGGCGAGCGCCTGCGCGAGCCAGCGCCAGGCGACGACGACGTGGCCCAGGCTGTCGAGGTAGAGTGTCGCGTTCGCGAGCGCGAGCTCGGGGTTCTTCGGCATTGCCTCGACAAGTTGCGCGGTTGTTTCGAGGACGCCGTCAATCGAAGCAGTGAGCGCCGCGGCATGCGCTGCGAGCGGGGCGGAGCGGTTAGCAGCGGCGATCGTCGCCTTCATGTGGGCAAACAACTCCGTCAGAGCGGCGCCGCCGTGCATCGGCACCTTGCGACCGAGCAGGTCGAGCCCGTGAATTCCGTGCGTGCCTTCATGAATGTGATTGAGGCGGTTGTCGCGATACAGCCGCTCGACTGGGTAATCACGCGAGTAGCCGTAGCCACCGTGGACCTGGATTGCGAGCTTGTTGGCTTCAAGACAGAATTCGGACGGCCAGGACTTCGCGATCGGGGTCAGAAGTTCGAGCAGA